>NZ_JBFAMH010000012.1:0-233496 GCF_040656475.1 Streptomyces sp. NPDC049915 | reverse complement strand
AACCAGACGATCGCGCAGATCGAGCTGTTCACGAAGCAGTCGGAGTACCCGACCGGCGTCTACGTGCTGCCCAAGCACCTCGACGAGAAGGTCGCCCGGCTCCACCTGGACGCCCTCGGCGTGAAGCTCACGACGCTGCGCCCGGAGCAGGCGGCGTACATCGGCGTCGACGTGGACGGCCCGTACAAGGCCGACCACTACCGCTACTGAACGAGCGTCCCGCCGGGTGGCGGGGCCCGTACGGCGGCCGTTACGGCACGTACGGGCCCCGCTGCCTACTCGGGGTCCCCGAACCAGCACCCCAGCGCCCCGGCCAGGGTCTCCGCGTCCCCGCCGTCGCCGCGGGCCGACCAGGCGATGTAACCGTCGGGCCGCACCAGCAGGGCGTCCGTGCCCAGCTGCTCGGTCGCGGTCGCCGTCACCACGTTCACCCGGAAGCGCCACGGCTCGGCGGCTTTGAGCAAGTCCTCCGAGTCGGCCAGCAGCAGCAACAACGGCCGCGCGCTGTGCAGGAGTTCGGAAAGACCGGTGACCGAGTCGCCGGTCTTCAGCAGCATGTCGGGGGCGAAGCGGCCGGCCAGCGGGTCGCCGGCCCGGCCGGTGTCGTAGTGGACGTCGACTCCGCTGATCATGCCGCCGAGGTACTGGTTGACGTCGTCGAAGTGCATCATCCGGGCGAACAGGGTGCGCAGCGAGTCCATGCGGGGGTCGGGGTCCATCAGGGCCACCTGGGCGCGCACGTTCTCCAGGACCGCCTCGGCGATGGGCGCGCGCTCGGTCTCGTACGTGTCGAGCAGTCCGGCCGGCGCCCAGCCGTGCACCTCGGCGGCGAGTTTCCAGCCCAGGTTGACGGCGTCCTGAAGGCCGAGGTTGACGCCCTGGCCGCCGGCCGGGAAGTGGACGTGCGCGGCGTCGCCGGCCAGCAGGACCCTGCCGACGCGGTAGTGCTCGGCCTGCAGGGCGGCGTCACTGAACCGGGTGAGCCAGCTCGGTGAGTCCATCGGTACCGGGTGGCCCGCGATCCGCTCCACCTCCGCCCGGAACTCGTCCAGGGTCACGGGCGCCTGCCGGTCCGGGTGCGGGCCGCGGAAGTCGTAGATGCACACCCGGCTGCGTCCGAACAGGTTGAGCCACACCAGGGTCCAGCCCCGCGGGTTGCGCTGCCAGCCCTGCGGAGCCCGCGCCGGGTCCAGCAGGCGGACCTCGCCGATCAGGGCGCCGACGCGGGCGGGCGTGCCGGTGAACGGGATGCCGGTCAGTCTGCGCACGGCGCTGCGGGCGCCGTCGGCCCCGACCACCCAGGACGCACGCAGTGTGTCCGTGACGCCCTGGGAATCGCGTACGGTCAGGCGTATCGCGTCCGCTTCCTCGTCGAGGCCGACGAGTTCGCGGTCGCGCCGGATGCGCGCTCCGAGCCGTTCGGCTTCGGTCGCGAACACCTCCTGGGCCCAGGCCTGGGGGCTGCCCACCATGACGGGGCCCTCGGTGACGACACGGCTCAGGTCGAGGTCGAACATGCCGGAGAAGTGGAACGGCACGGGGCCACGGCCCACCGGCGGGGCAGGCGGGCCGGGCTGCACGGCCTTGAGGAGTCCGCGCCGGTGCAGGGTCTGCGCGGTGCGGGCGTGCAGTGTCCCCGCCTTCGACTCACCGGTCGGCGCGGGCAGCTTCTCCAGGACGGTGACGCGCACGCCCAGCAGGGCCAGTTCCCGGGCGAGCAGCATGCCGACGGGCCCGCCGCCGACGACGGCGACCTGGGTGTCCACGGCTGGGCTGTTCGGCATCGGCGCTCCTGCGGTGGTAGACGACACTCTGGGCATCCGTTCGGATGCTGTACGTCAGGAGGAACACCGGCCCGCGCCGACGGGTTGCACGACGGTGCCGGTTCAGCTGCCCGGCAGCCGCACGGACTGCCGGTGCCGGAAGACGTTGCCGGGGTCGTACGCCTGCTTGATGCGCTGGAGGCGACGGTAGTTGCCCTTGTAGTACAGGTCGTGCCAGGGCGTGCCCGAGCGGTTGAACTCCGGCGAACCGAGGTCGGCGTCGGGGTAGTTGACGTAGCAGCCGTCGGTGACCGCGCCGGGGACGGGCACGCCGCCGGTGTCGGCGTACATGTCGGCGTAGAACTCGCGCAGCCAGCGTACGCAGTCCTTCTCGTCGGCCGGGTCGTCCCACCAGATCATCCAGGCCAGCTTGTACGCGGCGTCCCGGTGGGCGCTCGCCGTGGCGTCCTGGGCGACGGCCGAGACCTGGCCGGCGAAGGAGCTGAGCATGACCGAGCCCGTCGGGTTGCCGATGTCCGTGCGGGTCAGGTGACGGTGGAGCGCGGCCAGTTGGCGCTGCGGGAAACCGGCCTTCATGTACGCCGACTTGAAGTCGCTCTTCTGGGTCGGGTCGTTGGTGGTGGGGTTGGCCGTGCCGAGGTAGCGGGCCGCCTGCAGCCAGGGAAGGCGGCGCGGGGCGGCCAGATCCGGCAGCGCGGCCAGCTCACCCATCCGCGTGGTGACCGGACCGTGCGCGACGGTGACGCCCTCGGTGACCGCCGTGAGGAACTCGTCGTGCAGCCGGGCCGCGCCGGGCACGCTCGCGTCGACGTGCGTGATCAGGCCGACGGCTCCGTTGGAGACGTGGTTGAGGGAGAGCAGGCTGCACACGGCGGTCGCCGGGTCGTCTGGAGCGGCGTGGCGCACGTGCCAGTCCGCGTAGTTGCGGACCAGCCGTGTGAAGGACCGCTCGTCCAGGTCGGCCCACTTCCACGAGACGGCGCTGACGAGGACCTCCGGCGGCGGGGCCGGCAGCAGCCGGGCCGGGTCCGTGCCGCTCGCGCCGGGGCTGCGGAACCAGTAGCGGGTCACGACGCCGAAGTTGCCGCCGCCCCCGCCGGTGTGCGCCCACCACAGGTCCCGGTTCGGGTCGTCGTCCTCGCGGGTGGCGACGACGGTGCGCACGGTGCCGTCGGCGTTCACCACGACGACCTCGACCGCGTACAGATGGTCCACCACCAGGCCGAGCCGGCGGCACAGCAGTCCCCAGCCGCCGCCGCTGACGTGGCCGCCCGCCCCGACCTGGAAGCACATGCCCGCCGGCACGATGACGCCCCAGGTGCGGTACAGGCGCTCGTAGACGTCGAGGAGCTGGGCGCCCGGCTGCACCATGAAGGCGTTCATGGACGGGTCGAAGTCCACGTCCCGCATCGCCGACATGTCGATGACCGCCTGCACGTCGGGGCTGAAGACGAAGTCCTCCCAGCAGTGTCCGCCGCTGCGCACCGTGAGCCGCTTGCCGGCCCGGACCGCCTGCCGGACGGCGGTGGCGACCTGGGCGGTCGAGCGCGGAACGTAGACAGCCTCGGGCCGGCCGATGTAGCGCTGGTTCCAGCCCCGGACGAGGTCCGGGTAGCGCGCGTCGCCAGGGGTGACGGTCACCAGTTCCTCCGGCTGGGCCACCGCCTGCCCGGCGGGCAGCAGCACCCCGCCGCCGATCCCGGCGCTCGCCGCGAGCACCCCGCGTCTGCTCACCTGTCGCCTGCCGTGCGTCATGGGGCCTCCCCTCCCGCTGTCGCGTGCGGATCACACGCGGATGCCGCCGACGCTAGGCATCCGGCGGCGGTTGCCGCACTCCGCATCTTGCGGCGTGCTCGGCGCGGGACACCTGGCTCGATTCTTCAGAGGCCACTGCGACAGTTCAGCCCGGGACCCGCAGCGGAATCCCACCCGAACCCTGTGACCAGGAACGAGGAGGGGTGTCATGTCGAGCATGCCGCTCACCGGTAAGTCGGTGCGCCTGGCACGATTGTCCCGGCCGGGAGACGGCCGGTTCCTGTTCGTGCCGCTGGACCATTCCGTGTCCGACGGGCCCGTGGCCACCGCCGCCGGCTTCGGCGACCTGGTCCGCTCCATCGCGGACGGCGGCGCCGACGGCGTAGTCGTCCACAAGGGCAGGGCGCGCATGATCGCGCCGGCGCTGCTCACGCGGTGCTCCCTCGTGGTGCATCTGAGCGCGAGCACCGCGCACGCACCCGACGTCAACGCCAAGGTGCTGGTCGGAGACGTGGAGGAGGCGGTCCGGCTGGGCGCGGACGCGGTCAGCGTGCACGTGAACATCGGCTCCGACACCGAGGCGGAGCAGCTCGCCGACCTCGGCGCCGTGGCCGCGGCCTGCGACCGCTTCGGCATGCCGCTCATGGCCATGATCTATCCGCGTGGTCCCCGTGTGACCGATCCGACCGACCCGACGCTCGTCGCCCATGTGGTGAACATCGCCGCGGATCTGGGCGTCGACATCGTCAAGACGGTGCTCGTCGCCCCGCCGGAGCGCATGGAAGAGGTGATCGCCTCCTCGCCGTTGCCGGTGGTGGTGGCGGGCGGCGGCTCCACCGAACGCAACCTGTACGAGTTCGCGGTCACCGCCATGGATCTGGGTTGCGCCGGACTCGCTGTCGGACGACGGGTGTTCACCAGCCCGTCGCCCGAGAAGGCGGTCCGGGAACTGGCCTCAATCATTCACCGCCGCGAGCTCACGTCCGAGCCCGCGCCGCAGACCGAGATGGCAGGTGTGTTGTGAAGTTTGCCTGGATCGACCTCCGGACCGTGCCCGCCGAACACCGCGAGGCGGTCGTCGACGCCGCGATCCACGCCCGGGTCGACGGCATCGTCGACAGCGACCCGGAGCGCCTCGCCCTGCTGCCGAACACCGTCAAGCGCGTCCTCGCGCCGGGCGCGCGCATCGGCGAGGAGGCCCCGGAGGACCTGATCGTGCTGCGCGAGGTCGTCGACGTCGACAGCCTCGGCGCGCTGGAGAGCCTGCACCGCGCCGGCGAGAAGGACACCGCCGCCTGGGTCAACGTCGTCGACGACCCCACCCTGAAGCTCGCCTGTGAGGCCGCACGTGAACTCCCCTTCACCGTAGTGGAGTTCAAGGACCCGACGAAGATCCCGCTGGAGATCGTGATCGCCGCCGCGGACGCCTCGCCGGGACAGCTGATCTGCCAGGCCTCCGACATCGAGGAGGCGCAGATCATCGTCGACGTCCTGGAGAAGGGCTCCGAGGGCGTCCTGGTGGCCCCGCGCTCCGCCAACGACGTCTTCGCGCTGGTGGAGATGTTGCGGGTGAAGACCCCGGACCTGCAGCTTCAGACGCTCACCGTCGAGTCGATCGAGCACCTCGGCCTCGGTGACCGCGTCTGCATCGACACGTGCACGCACTTCGAGAAGGACGAGGGCATGCTGGTCGGCTCCTACGCGCACGGCTTCGTGCTGTGCGTGAGCGAGACGCACCCGCTGCCGTACATGCCGACCCGCCCGTTCCGCATCAACGCGGGCGCGCTGCACAGCTACGTGTTCGGGGCGGACAACCGCACCAACTACCTGAGCGAGCTCAAGGCCGGCAGTCCGGTGCTCGCCGTCGGCGCCGACGGCCGCACCCGCCGCATCGTGGTGGGCCGCATCAAGCTGGAGTCCCGCCCGCTGCTCGGCATCAAGGCCGTGTCGCCGGAGGGCGTGGAGGTCAGCCTGATCGTGCAGGACGACTGGCACGTGCGGGTGCTCGGCCCCGGTGCGGCGGTGCTGAACGTGACGGAGCTGAAGAAGGGCGACCAGTTGCTGGGTCATGTGGCCACCGACAAGCGCCACGTGGGCTGGCCGGTCGGCGAGTTCTGCGTCGAGAAGTAGGCGACAGGCGTCCGGGGCCGCTCTCGTCGCGGCCCCGGCGCCGCGGCGAGGAGTCCGGTGGAGACGATGACGCAACGGTCCTGGTGGGGTGCCGAACTACTCGGCCGCCACGCCGACGACATGGTGTGGGCACGTGCCGCAGAGCGCGAGGTCACGTTTGGCAGGATGCGCCGCGAGACGGCCTGGCTGGCCGATGTGCTGGAGCAGTACGGCATCCGGGCGCACAGCACGGTCGCCCTGTACGCCAACGCGAGTTTCACGCACCTGTGGACGCTGTTCGCGCTGTGGTCGCTCGGCGCCCAGGTGGTGCTGAGGGAGACACCGCCCGGCCGGTGGTCACGGGATGTCCCGCCCGGGGCACAGCCGGCGCAGTTCTCGGTGTCGCTCGGCGAGAGCCGCAGACGGCCCGATGACTTCGTCGACGAGTGCGAGGTTCTGGTGCGCCGCCACTCCGACGGCCGTCCCCGGGCGGGCGGGCACTGCCTCGTGCAGTTCTCGTCGGGAACCACCGGGCGTCCCAAGGCGGTCGGCAGGAGTCCGCGGTCGCTCCTGGCGGAGCTGGACCGGCTCGCCGCCGTGGACGGCGCACCGCGCCACGGTGAGCGGGTTGCCGTGCTGGAGCCGCTCACGCACTCCTTCGGGCTGATCGCTGGGGTGCTCCACTCCCTCGCGGTGGGCGCGACGGTGGTGCTGCCGGTGGCCCGCACGGCGGCGGCGACCGTGCGGGCGGCTGCCGACGCGCACGTCGTGCTGGGCAATCCGCACCACTTCCGCCCGCTGGCGCGGGCCGAGCCCGGAGAGCTGCGGCACCTCCGGCTGGCCGTGTCGAGCGGTGACGCCCTGCCGCCCGAGATCCCCGCGATGTTCCACGGCCGCCACGGGGTACGTGTCGGCCAGGCCTACGGCACGACCGAGACGGGCCTCGTCGCCGCCGACCTCACCGGCCGCTTCGGCCCGGCCGTCGTCGGCGTGCCGGTGCCCGGCGCCCGTACCCGTGTGGTCGGCGGGGTGCTGGAGGTGCACGTCCCCGAGTCCCCGTATCTGTACGACGACACGCCCTGGACGGGCGGCTGGATGTCCACCCGTGACCTGGTCACGTGTGATCCCCGGACCGGTGCTCTGCGTCTGCGCGGGCGGGTCCAGGGCGTCGGGGACGCCTCGGTCGACCTGCTGCGCATCGAGTCGGTGCTGCGGGCCCACCGGCACATCACGGACGCGGTGGTCCTCGGGGTCGGCCCGATCGAGGCGCATGTGGCGAGCAGTGCGGAACTGGACGGCGAGGACCTGCGTTCCTGGTGCCGCCGGTTCCTCGGCGGGGCGCCGGCGCCGGACCGCTACCACCTGCTGCGGGAGCTGCCCCGCACCGCCAACGGCAAGGCAGTGCGGGACCGTGGCGTCCTGCGCCGTCACCGGACGCACCCGCCCGGGGCGTGCCGCTGCATCAGCTGGTGAGCCGCCCGGCAGCCGAGAACCGCGGCCGGACGGCGAAGGCCCGCTCGGGCGGCTCGGTGCCCGGGCGGGCGACGCGGCGGCGCGCGCCTTCGTCTTGGCGCGCGCGAGCACGGCGGGACCCGCGCGGGCGGTTCCGTGCGTCGGCGGAGTCGGGGCCGGGAGTGGCGGGCGGGCCGGCGACTCCTTGTCCGTGGTCCGACTGCGGCCGGATCCGCTCACGGCGGGGCCACCTCGCGGCGGTCCGGTCACGGCGATCCCGGTCGCGGCGGCGCTTCGTGACCACCCGCCGGGCGCCGGCATCCACCCCTCCCCTCCCCACCCCGCCCCTCCCCCGGACGCTTCCCCTCCGCCCAGCGGCGCCATCCGCCGCGAGAGCCATGAGTAACGACCTCCCAGAGGAAATGGAAGGCACGGAGCATGACGGTGACGACGACCGCCGCAACGCTGTACACCTGTGACGAGGCACGCTGGCAGGCCGTGCGGGACCGGGACGCCGGCGCGGACGGCCACTTCTGCTACGTGGTCACCACGACCGGCGTGTACAGCCGCCCGTCGTGCACGGTGAAGCTGGCCCTGCGGGAGAACGTCCGCTTCTTCCCGACCCCTGAGGCCGCCCGGGCCGAGGGCTACCGCCCGTGCCGTCGCTGCTGCCCCGACGACTCCGACCGGCACGCGGCGGCGGCCGAGGCGGTGGCCCGGGCCTGCCGGATCATCGACGAGGCGCCGCTGCCGCCGAGTCTGGACGAGCTGGCCCGCAAGGTCGGCTACAGCCGCTTCCACTTCCACCGCCTGTTCAAGTCATTCACCGGCATCACGCCGCACGCCTATCTGGCGGCTGCGCGTGCGCGCCGGGTGCGCGAGGCCCTGCCGCTGTCCGGGACGATCGCCGACGCCATGTACAGCTCGGGGTTCAACTCCGGCGGTCACTTCTACGCGGCGGCGCCGGAGATCCTGGGCATGACCCCGAAGGCGTACCGGGCGGGCGGCGACGGCACGGACATCCGGTACTCGGTGGCGGGATCGTCGCTGGGACCGGTGCTCGTCGCGGCGACGGACACGGGCGTGTGCGGGGTGCTGACGGGAGACGAGGTGCCGGGTCTGCTGAACCAGCTCCGCACCATGTTTCGGCAGGCCCGGCTCGTGCCCGCGGACGACGACTTCGCCGCCGCCGTCGCCGCGGCCGTGCGCGAGGCGGAGCCGCCGCAGCTCGGCCGTGAACTGCCCCTGCGCATACGGCGGTCCGCGCTCGCCGTGCGGGTGCGGCGGGCGGTGCCGACGGCGGCGGTGCGGGTACGTCACACGGTGCCGGCATCGGCCGTCGTCCCGAGCAGGTGACCCGGGCCGGGGGACGACCACCGGACCTCGGTGCACACCGGACCGGGGTGCTCCCGTGCACGGCGCCGTCCGGTTGACGGAACCCGCCGGGTACACGGCCGCCGGCCCGGGCCGGCCCGGGCTCGCGCGCCGCGTGCAGGGGCAGTGCCGGGTACGACGGTCGCAGTGTGCCGCCGGCCGCGCGCCTCCATGAGCCACCCGGCCGCACCGCACGGGAACCCGCGGGCGGCGCGGACCCCCTCCGCCACCGGCCGAGCCGGCACTCGGGTGCGCAGGTGCTGACGGAACCCGGGGCCGGCCCCGTCGGCCGGGGCTCCGCTCAGCCAGGGGAGCGGGACTCCGCCCCGGCGGCGGCCGGCTGCTGCCCGGCCTCCGCCGGGCGCAACCGCCCCGATGCCCAGGTCGCGGGCAGCGCCGCCGCGCACACCAGCAGTCCGGTGAGCACCGCGTCCGTCGCACCGCCGTGCGAGACGGCCGCGCCACCGGCCACCGCCCCGACCGCGATACCCGCGTTGACCGCGGACGCCGGCAGCGTCGCGGCGAGGTCGCGTCCGGGGCCGGCCAGCAGCCCGACCCGGTATTGCAGCGAGGGGACCAGGCCGAACCCGACCACCCCCCACAGCACGAGAGCGAGAGCCACCAGGACGCGGGAGGCGCCGGCGATGTGCAGGACCGCCAACGCCACGACCAGGGCGAGGTTCGCCGCGACGAGCGTGCGCGCCGCGTCCCGGTCCGCCGCCCAGCCGCCCACGAAGGTGCCGGCGGCCGTCGCGGCCCCGTAGGCGAAGAGGAAGACGGTCAGCCAGGTGCCGGACACCCCCGTGACGTCCTCCAGGAACGGCGTGATGTAGGTGAACGCCGCGAACTGGCCTCCCAGCAGCAGGAATCCGACGCCGAGCACGGCCAGCACCCGGGGCGCCAGCGCATGCCGGGACTGTGCCCACAGGCCGCCCGTGCCCGAGCCGTCGACCGGCGGGACGCACACCGCCGCCGCCAGCAGCGCCACCGCACCGAGGACCACGATGGCCGTGAACGCCGCGCGCCAGCCCAGGTGCTGGGCCGCCAGGGTGCCGAGCGGGACGCCGAGCGCCGTGGAGACGGCGATGCCGCCGAACACCACGGAGATCGCGCGCCCGGTCCGCTCCGGCGGCACCAGGGCGGCCGCCACCGTGAACGCCGTCCCGAGGAAGAGGCCCTGCAGTGCACCGGTGACGGCCCGGGCCGCGAGCAGCGTGCCGAAGCCCGGGGCCAGGGCGGCCAGCAGATTGCCGGCCACGTAGCCGGCCAGGGACGCCCACACCAGGGTGCGGCGCCGGACCCGGATGGTGAGCGCCGTCAGCAGCGGACCGCCGACACAGATGCCCAGCGCGTACGCGGTGACGAGGGTGCCCGCCGTGTCCACGGACACGGCGAGGTCCCCCGCGACGAGCTTCAGCAGGCCGACGACGACGAGCTCGGCGCTGCCCATGACGAAGGTGGCCAGGAAGAGGGCGGCGAGGGCCGGGCCCGGCCGCCGCCGCACGGAGAGGGGAACGGAGGTCATGTCAGTGCCAGAAGTTCTTCCTGGCGCTGCGCAGACCCTGGAACGAGTCGAGGTCCGGGACCGTCCACCCGTCGAGGTCGTACTCCTGGAGGCACTGCTCGGCGAAGCCCTTGTACGCGTCGAGCTGGCCGGTCTCCATCTGGGTCATGAAGATGTCGCTGCGCACCGACTCGTGGTTGCCGGAGTAGTTGCGTTCGTACAGCTCGTGCCGGCCGCCGAACTCGGTGCCGACCGCGTCCCACAGCAGCTTCATCAGCTTGACGCGGCTGACGGCGTCGTAGCCGTTGGAGCCGCGCACGTACTTGTCGAGGTAGGGACGCACCTCGGGGTTCTTGAAGTCCTCGGCGCTGGAGTTGACGTAGATCAGGCCGCTGGCGACGTCCTGCTCGATGATCTCCTTGATGCGCGGATAGCCGATGGTCATGAACCAGCGGTAGGCCATGCCGTACTCCAGGCGCGGCAGCAGGGCCCCGTCCTTCCACTCCTCGGGGTTGCGGGCGGCGGCGTCGGTCAGGGCCCAGAACATGTTGCGCCAGGCGAGCACCTCGCCGATCCGGGCCTGGATGCCGCGGAAGTCCTTGGTGCCGGTCATCTCCACGGCCTTGGCCAGCAGCCCGGCGATGAAGTCGATCTTCACGGCGAGGCGGATGCAGCCGTGGAAGGTCAGGCGCGGGATGAAGCCGGACTTCGGGGCGAAGCCGTTGACCTGGTCGACGTCGCCGTAGAGGAAGACGTTCTCCCAGGGGATGAGGACCTTGTCGAGGACGAAGATGGTGTCGTTCTCGTCCAGGCGCGAGGAGAGCGGGTAGTCGAAGGGGCTGCCCATGACGGCGGCCGTCGCCGCGTAGGAGGGGCGGCAGATCAGCTTCAGGCCGGGCGCGCCCATCGGGATGGTCGCGACGAGCGCGAACTCCTTCTCCTTGAGCGGCAGTCCGTAGTGCGAGATGAAGTTGTAGTGCGTGATGGCCGAGCCGGTGGCGACGACCTTGGCGCCGCTGACGACGAGCCCGGCGTCGGTCTCCTTCTCCACGTGCACGAAGACGTCCTTGACCTCTTCGGACGGGCGGTGGCGGTCGACCGGCGGGTGGATGATCGCGTGGTTCCAGAACAGCACCTTCTCCTGGGACTCGCGGTACCAGCGCCGTGCGTTGTCCTGGAACGGCGCGTAGTAGTCGGAGTTGGCGCCGAGGGTGCCGAGGAAGGCCGCCTTGTAGTCCGGGCTGCGGCCCATCCAGCCGTAGGTGAGGCGGGCCCACTCGGCGATCGCCTCACGGTCCTCCACGACGTCCTGGACGCTGCGCGGGGTGCGGAAGAACTTGTGGGTGTATCCGTCGCTCCCGGTGTCGGTGCGGGTGGTCAGCACGTCGCGGCGGGCCGGATCGTGCAGCGCGTCGTACAGACGGGCCGTCATCCGGGCGGGGTTGGCGAACGCCGGGTGCTTGGTGACGTCCTCGACGCGTTCGCCGTAGATGTAGACCTCGCGGTCGTCGCGCAGGCTCTCCAGGTACTCGTCGCCGGTCAGGGGGCGGGTGGTGCGGGGAGCCGGTGCGGAGGCGGTGGCCTCGCCCTGCTGCAGCGTCATGGTGTGTCCTTGTCCGGTCGTGGCGGTCAGTGACCCAGGGGGATGTGGAGCGCCGCGGTTCCCGACGACCATGCGCCGTCCGCCGGTCCGTCGAGGGTGCCCGCCCACGCGTGGTGGCCGGGCGCGGCGTCCAGGAGGCGGAAGGCCCCGCCGTGGAAGACCAGCGGCTCCGCCTCCCACGTCGTGAAGGTCCGCACCTGCCCGATGTGCAGCACGTGGTCGCCGCCGTCGTACGCGGCCCAGGGCACGCAGTCGAGGTGGGCGGCGCAGCCGGCCAGGCGCGGCCCCGCCGCGTCAGGGTCCCAGGCCACGGGAGTGTCCGCGGGAAGTGGCCGGCCCGCGAAGTGCAGGGCCAGGTCCTGCTGGTGTGCGGCGAGGATGTTCACGCCGAACGACGACGCGCCCGTGAGCAGGTCGCACATCCGGCTGCGCCGGTCCAGGGACACCATCACCAGCGGGGGGTCGAGGGAGACGGAGGTGAACGAGCCCACCGTGGCGCCGTGCACGCCGCCGCCGTGTTCGACGGTGACCACGGTGACGCCCGTGGCGAACCGGCCGAGGCAGTCACGAAAGCGGCGTTGACTGTCGCCCATCGACACTCCTCGAAAAGGAAATGAGCCCTCGAATTCGGCGCTCTCTGAGGGGCATTGTGCCGGTGGCCACTGAAGGATCGATCGAGGGGAACGGCAGGTATTTCTGCGCAATATCCAGGAGGCCGGAAATGATTGACACCGGTGCGTGCGGGCGCCTGTAATTCCTTCTCGGATTCGAGTAACCGACACGAGGTGGCCAATCATGAGACTCCAGGTCGAGTTGACCGACGCACTCCAGGACTACGTCGCCGATGTCTCGCTGCGCGAGCCCGACCTGTTGCGGAAGCTGCGCGAGGAGACCTCGCAGCTTCCCCTGCACCTGATGCAGATCTCGCCGGAGCAGGGTCAGTTCATGCGGACCCTGCTGAAGGCGACCGGGGCCCGGCGGACTCTCGAGGTCGGCGTGTTCACCGGCTACAGCCTGCTGTCGACGGCGCTCGCGCTGCCCGCCGACGGCCGCGTCGTGGGGCTGGACATCAACGAGGAGTGGGGCGCCATGGCGCTCGACTACTGCAAGCGGGCCGGCGTCGCGGACAAGGTCGACCTGCGCATCGGCGACGCCCGGGCCTCCCTCGAGCGGCTGCTGAAGGAGGAGAACGCCGCCGGCACGTTCGACTTCGTCTTCATCGACGCGGACAAGGAGAACTACACGGCGTACTACGAGTTCGCGCTCGAGCTGCTGCGCCCCGGCGGTCTCGTCGTCGTCGACAACGTGCTGTGGCACGGCGCCCTGCTCGACGAGTCCGTCCAGGACTCCGAGACGCAGGCGCTGCGCGCCTTCAACCCGCGGTTGCTGCACGACGAGCGGGTGGAGCTGAGCGTGATCCCCTACGCGGACGGGCTGACGTTCGCCGTCAAGCGCTGAGTTCCCGCCGCGCACGCGTGGAGGCCGCCCCGGGAGGACCGGGGCGGCCTTCACGCGTGGGTCAGGGCAGGCGGACGGACTGGGCGTGGCGGAAGAAGTCCGTCGGGTCGTACTTCTTCTTCACCTGCTGCAGCCGCGGGTAGTTGCCCTTGTAGTAGAGGGCGTGCCATGGCGTCGACGACGTGTTGTACTTCGGGTCGTTCAGGTCGTTGTCCGGGTAGTTGACGTAGCAGCCGTCGGTGACGTCGTTGGGCACGGGAACACCGCCGGTGTCCGCGTAGACCTCCGCGTAGCACTGCCGGTTCCAGGCGATGTAGGCGGCGTCCTCGGCGGGGTCGTTCCACAGGGACATCCACATCATCTTGAAGAACGACTCGCGGTGCGGATAGCCGGTGGCCGACGGGGCGAGCCGGTTGACCTCGCCGCCGTAGGAGCTGAGGGTGATGGAGGCGCCGGGCAGGGTGACGTCCGTGCGCGTCAGGTGCTTGTACAGCACCGCGAGCTGGCGGTCGGGGAAGGCCGCGCGCATGTACGCGGACTTGTACTCCTGCCGGTAGGTCGGGTCGGTGAGGTTGGTGTTGGTGGTGCCGAGGTAACGGGTGGCCTCCAGCCACGGCAGCTTGCGGGGCTCGGCGTAGCTCGCCATCGGGCCGAACTCGGCGAACTGGCGGGTGACGGCCACCGTCGGCACGTCGACGCCGTCGCCGATCGCGGCGAGGTAATCGTCGAGGAGCCGGCGGGCGTTGGGAGCGGTCGCGTCGACCTGGGTGACCATGGCGATCTGGCCGGCGGACTTGTGGGTCAGCACGAGGAAGCTGGCCAGGGCCAGTTCGGGGGCGCCCGGGGCGCTGTGCGCGGTGAACCAGCGCGCGTAGTTCTGTGCCAGCCGGGAGAACTTCGCCTCCGTCATGGTCTCCCACGGCCAGGCCTGCGCCACCAGGTACACCTCGCGGGGCGGCTTGGGCAGCAGCTTCTTCGGGTCGGTGCCGGTGGCGCCGGGCGTGCGGAACCAATAGCGCGTGACGACGCCGAAGTTGCCGCCGCCGCCGCCCGCGTGGGCCCACCACAGCTCGCGGTTGGGATCGCCCGGGTCGTTGGTCGCCACGATGGTGCGCACCTTGCCGTCGGCGCCGACCACGACCACCTCGACGGCGCACAGGTAGTCGATGATCAGGCCGAGCTGGCGGCACAGCAGGCCCCAGCCGCCGCCGCTGACGTGGCCGCCGGCCGCCACGGAGTAGCAGATGCCGCCGGGCACGGTGACGCCGTACACCTGGTAGAGCAGGGTGTAGACGTCCAGGAGCTGGGCGCCCGTCTCGACGGCGAACGCGCGCCGCCCGGCGTCGTAGTACACCTTGTTGAGCTGTGACAGATCGAGCACCACCTGGACCTCGGGGTTGAAGACGAAGTCCTCCAGGCAGTGGCCGCCGGAGCGCACGGTCAGACGTTTGCCGGCGGTGACGGCGGCCTGCACCACGCCCGCCACCTGGGAGACATCGTCCACGATCTGGACGGCCTCGGGGTTGCCGACGTAACGGTTGTTCATGCCGTGCACGAGCTCGCCGTACTGGGCGTCCGCCGGCGTCACCGTCACCGGGGCGAACGTGACGGTCGCGGCCTCCTGCTCCGCTGCCGCCGCCCGCCCGGCGAAGGCTCCACCCACCGCGGCCGTGCCGCCCAGCGCCGCGGCGGTCGTGAAGAACCGCCTGCGGCCTATCCCACTGTTGTCGCGCACTCTACGTCTCCCGTTCTCGCCATTTTCGGCGCACCGCTTCACGCGTTCACCTGCGCCGCGACAGTACGAATCAGCCATCGCGGAAAACACTCCGGATCTTGCGGTCGAATCCCTGAACGGGGGATTCCGGGATACGACCGCAAGATGGGGAGTGTCGGACGGCCCACCGGTCGCCACCATCGGAGTCCAGGCTGAATTCGCCATGGTGGAAGGAGGCGGGCCGGTGACGGTCAGCGTCGGTGAGGTGTACGAGAACCCGCGGTGCAGGGAGCGGGTCGTGATCAGAACGCCGTCCTCGCACACGGGCGGGGAGCGCACCGTGATGGACGTGTACTCCGAGCCCGGCGGCGCCGTGTCGGGAGAGCACCTGCACCCCGTGAGCGAGGAACGCTTCACGCTGGTGCGGGGCAAGGTCGCCTTCCTGATCGGCGGGCGCCAGGTGACCCTCGACAAGCCCGGGCAGAGCGTGCTCATCCAGCCCGGCATCAGGCACCGCTGGTGGAACTGCAGCGGTGAGCAGGCCTTCCACATCTGCGAGGTGCGCAAGAACAGCGACCGCTTCGAGCAGTTGGTGCTGCGCCAGCTCTTCGGGCTCGCGCAGGACGGCAAGACCACGCCGGAGGGCATGCCCCGGCTGCTGCAGCAGGCGGTGACCACGCTGGAGTTCGGTGACGTGGTGCGGTTCACCTCGCCACCCTGGGCGCTGCAGCGCGCCCTGTTCACCGTGCTGGCCCCGATCGCCCGGCTGCTGGGGCACCAGGGCTGCGACCCGCGGTACATGGACCGCAAGCCGTCCGAGATCGCGGAGCTGGAGGAACTTCCGGAGGAGGTCATGCGCTGGCACCGCTGATCCCGCCGGCCCGGTGAACATCGCCTGCAACACCTTCGGGCGCGGCGGTGTTTCCCATGACGAGAGCACATCGCACCGCGCTCCTCCCCCACCTCAGGGCGGGGCCGACCATCGAGAAGGAACCTTATGGATCTGCAGCTTTCCGGCCGGGTCGCCGTCGTCACCGGCGCCTCCAAGGGCATCGGCCTGGCCATCGTCCGCACGCTCCTCGAAGAGGGCGCCAAGGTCGTGGCCACGTCCCGCAAGAGCACCCCGGAGCTGGATGCGCTGGCCGGCCCGAACCTCGTGCACGTCTCGGCCGACTTCATGGACGAGGACGCGCCGGCGCAGGTCGTCGCCCGCGCCGTGGAGCAGTTCGGCGGGCTCGACATCCTGGTGAACAACGCGGGCGGCCCGCCGCCCGGCGTGACCCTGCCGCGCGGCTCGTTCCTGCACGCCTCCGACGAGGAGTGGCGTGCCATGTTCGAGTTCAACCTGTTCTCGGCCGTGCGCGCCATCCGTGCCGCCATCCCGCACCTGCTGGAGCGCGGCGGCGGCGCGATCGTGAACATCTCCTCCGGCAACGCCCGGCAGCCCTCGCCGATCAACGTCGACTACGGTGCCGCGAAGGCCGCCCTGAGCAACATCACCAAGGTGCTCTCGGGCGAGTTCGCGCCCCAGGGCATCCGCGTGAACACCGTCTCCCCCGGTGTGGTGCGCACGCCGTGGTGGACCGACGAGGGCGGCGTCGCCGACATGATCGCCTCCCAGGCCGGCACCGACAAGGACAACGTCATCAACAGCGTCGTCCCGGAGATGCTGAACCTGGCCACGGGCCGCTTCGTCGAGCCGCAGGAGGTGGCCGACGCCGTCGTGCTGCTGGCGTCGCCGCGCTCCGGCAGCACCACGGGTGCGGAGTTCGTCGTGGACGGCGGGCTCCTCAAGGAGCTCTGAGCACCACCGTGCGGGAGGGCCGGCGAGCCCGGCCCCTCCGCCCGTGCCCGGCCGCCGCACTGCGGCCGGGCGTACGACGCACCACGGCCGCCGGCGGCGTGCGGTGACCTGATCCGCGCGGGCCGCCGGCGCCGCCGGCAGTGCTGTCCGCTGCTGTCGCCTCCTGGAGCGACCTGCCGCTGACCCGCCGGCGCCCCCGGAGGACCGCAGGAGCTCCGTCCGCTCCCGGACCCGGCGCCGCGACGACACCGCCGGAGGGCGGCCGGGCCGTCCGCGGCGGCCCGGCCGCCCTCCGGCGGACCTCCGCGGCGCCCCGCCTGCTCCCGCGCGCCTTCGCCGCGTCCCGCTCGTTCCCGAGTGCCGCCGCAGCGCCCAGCCGTCGCGGGCGCCCTGCCGCGGGCCCCGCCCGCTTCTCCGCTTTTCCCTGTCCTGCCCGCCGTGACGTCTCGCGGCCCCAGGGCCGCCACTCGTTCGGATCGCCGGGCTCGCACGCCCCGGCCGCCTGCCGCGTCGCCGCCGGCCGCCACCACTGCGCGTGGCCTTTCTCCGTGCCCGCCCGCACCAGGACCCGCCGCCTGATCCGCGCCGATCCGAACGGCAGGCCGCGGGCCGCCTCGTCCCGTCCACCCCGCTCCGGGGCCGGCGCGGCGGCATCGATGTCAACTCCCTGGAGTCGTCATGGCCTTGGCCGCCCCTGCTCGCACACGCGACCGCGCAGCGCCCCCGCTGGACCGCCGGCTGCTCGCCCTGGCCGTCCTCGCTCCGCTGCTCGCCAACGCCGACTCCGGCATCGTGACGCTCGCCCTGAGCGACATCCGGCGCGACCTGTCGATGTCGCTCGACGCCGTGCAATGGGTGACCAACATATACGTGCTGCTGGTGGGCGGGCTCCAGCTGCTGGGCGGCCGGCTGGCGGACCTGGCCGGGGCCCGGCGTCTCTTCCTGCACGGCATGGGCGCCTTCGCCGTCGCCTCGGCCCTGTGCGGCGCCGCCCCCAGCGGGCCGCTCCTCGTCGCCGCCCGCGCCGGGCAGGCGCTGGCGGCGGCCGTGCTCGTGCCCGCCGCGATGTCGCTCCTGGTGACGGCGGCCGCTCCGCAGCAGCGCGCCCGGGCCCTGGCGCTGTGGGCGGGCGCGGGCGGCGTCGGCTCGGTGGCCGGTGTGGTGTGCGGCGGCCTCGTGGTCAGCGGCCTCGACTGGCGCTGGGCCTTCTGGCTCAACGTGCCCGTGATCGTCGTCGCGCTCATGGTGTCCCGCCGCACCCCGCTGCCCGATCCGCCCCGCACCCGCGGGGCCCGCCTCGACCTGGCCGGGGCCGCCGCGCTGACCGGCGCTCTGCTGGCGGCCGTGTACGCCCTGGTCCGGTCGGCTGCTCACGGCGTGGACCGGTACACGGCGTACGCCGCGCTCGCCGCGTCCGCGCTGGCAGCCCTCTTCGCGCACCGGCAGCGCAGATGTCCCCACCCGCTGCTGCCCCCGTCCCTGCTCCGCGACCGGAACCTGGTGTGCGGTGCGGCCGGCGTCCTGCTCGTGTCGACGGCCGCCGCGCCCGTCGCCTTCCTCGGCGGCATGCGGCTGCGTGACACCTACGGGTTCGGTGCGCTGGCCGCCGGAGTCGCCCTGCTCCCGATGGTCGGGGGCATCTTCGTCGTGGGCCGGGCCTGCAGCGCGCTGCTCACCCGGTACGGTGCCCGCCTGCCGTGCGCGCTCGGCTGTCTGCTCCTGGGGGCGGGCCTGTGGACGCTGGCCGCCCGCTCGCACGCCCCGGGGTACGTCTCGGGCATGCTGCCGGGGCTGGTCCTGGCCGGTGCGGGACTTCCGTTGATCTGGATGTCGTGCGAGGTCGTGGCGCTGGCCCGGTTCCGGGGCAGCGGCGCGGGGCTGGCTGCGGGCCTGGTGCAGTGCGCGGGACAGTTCGGGACCGCGCTGGGCACGGTGCTCGCGGTGGCGGTGTGCGGCCGTGGCACCGGCGTGGCCGCCGGGGCGGGGCAAGCGTTCGGGGCGGCAGCCCTGCTGATGGGGCCGGCGCTGGTGGGCGCCCTGATCTGCCTGCCCGGCCGCCGTCCGACCGGCCCGGGCCGCCGCGCGCGGAGCCGGGACCGACGCCCGCACCGCCCGGACCGACGCCCGCACGGCCCGGGCCGCCGCGCACAGGCCCCGGCCGGTCTCGCGCCGTCCACTTGGACGACGCGGCCGGCGCGCGAACCCGTCCGGCCCCAGCCCTGGCGTGTGCGAACCGGTGGCTGAACGGTTCCGCGGCAGCCGTCAGCAGGCCGCCTCGACCGGTCCGACGGCGATGCCCTCGGGGCCGCGGAAGTGACAGAGCCGTAGACGTCCTCGTACTGCACGGTTCCCGCCGACCGGTTCACCCCCTGCGCCCGTGGGCGGGCCACGAGACGCCCTCGACATCGTCGACGGCGGACTAGCGCGGCAGCTGCCCGCACTCGTGTCGTGCAACATCCGGCCACGGCGGGGGCCCGGTCACCTTGACACCCGTTGACCGGCTCGCGGACCGCGTGGGGATCACCCTGCCGAGAACACCTCGTGCGGAGGGCGTGCCGCGGGGAGCCACGGGCGGGCCGGCAAGCGCGTCCCGCGCCGCCGGTTCCCCCGCAGGGCCGTCAGACCCGGACCAGCCCGTCGTCGCCCACCGGGCCACGGGGGGCGGAAACGGTGCGCTCGGCCAGCAGGTTGAGCGACTGCCGGGAGCGCGAGTTCGAGGGAGGCTCCAGCCCCTGGTCCCCGGAGAGCATGCGTGTGTGCAGGCGTTGCAGCCGCGCCGACGGCTTGGTGCCGTGTTCCTCCCGCAGCCGGGCTCGCAGCCGGTGGTAGGCCATCAACGCGTCGGCCTGCCGGCCCGACCGGTACAGGGCGAGCATGAGGTGCGCGACGAGGTCCTCGTGCGTGCCGTACTGATGCACCAGCGCGGTCAGTTCGCCGAGGATCTCATGGTGCCTCCCGAGGCGCAGTTCGGCGCCCAGCCGCTGCGGAACGGCGTCGAGCCGGTCACGCTCGACGACCTCGATGGCGGCCCTGAGCAGCGGACCGGTGGGCACGTCGACGAGCATCGGCCCCGTCCACATCATCTCGGCGGCGCGTAACTGCTCGGCGGCCTCGGCGTACTCGCCGGCGTCCAGTGTGGCGCGCGCGGCCCGCACCTGCTGCTCGTAGCGATCCAGATCCAGTTCACCGGCGTTCAGCTTCAGCAGGTACCCCTGGTCGCGGGTCTGCAGCCGGCCGGGGGTGCGTCCCGGGCCGCGCCGGGCGCCGTCCAGGAAGCGGCGCAACTGCATGACGTACGTGTGCACCGCCGCGACCGCGCTCGACGGCGGGCGGTACTCCCATATCTCCTCGACTATCTGTGCCACCGACACGACGTGGTTCGCGTTGAGTGCGAGGAGCGACAGCAGTTGCCGTTGTTTCGGCGCGGTCGGGGTTCTGTGGCGGCCTTCGTCGTCGCACACATTCAAAGGGCCGAGAACGCGAAACTCCATGTGACTCCCCCATCGTCGCCCGGGCGGGCCGGCGGAAGATCGTTCCGCTGGAATACCCGGTCAAACGTCGCGATCCGCGCGGATTCTATCGTCGCTCAGGCTCTTCCGGTCCCGTCACGGGACCTGTTGTTCGCTCGATCACCACCGCCCGGGGGCCGTGGCCGGTGAGGGTCTCGCCGCCGTCCCGCACGGCCACCCGGTGACCTGCGCCAGGAGCGCCCCGGGGTCACCGGGCTCCCGGTCGGCCCGCCAGGCGACGTGCTGGTCGGGGCGGATCAGCACCAGATCACGTCCGTACACTTCCCGCGCGAGCGGATCGTCGAGCGTCAGGGTCCGCAGCGGCACGCCTCGGGCAACCGCCGCGGCCTCGATCCGTTCCGTCCGCGGCGGACGCGGGCCGAGCCGTAGCAACGTGAACCCGGGGCCGAACCGGTCGAACAGCGAACTGCCGTCCGTGCGGCGGTCGTCGAGCCACAGATGGGGTGCACGGCCGCCCGGTACGGCGGAGGGCGTGTACGCGGCGAAGGAGTCGGGCACCGGCCCGGAGCCGTCCCCGGCGACGATCGGGGAGCCGTCGTAGCGGGCGCCCAGCTGCACCCCGAGGGTGTCCAGGGTGCGCATCCCGTACTCGGCCAGTTCCGCTCCGGTCTTGGCCCGGGCCGCCTCGCCGACCGCGGAGTCCGCTTCCAGCCAGGCGGGCCGGTCGACGGCGCCGAGTCCCTGGCCGAGGGTCCGGGCCGCCGAGGTGTTGCGCAGGGCGATGGGCCGGCGCTCGACGCCGTAGGTGTCCAGGAGGTCCGGGCCCGCCCAGCCCTGCACGGCCGCCGCGAGTTTCCAGGCGAGGTTGGCGGCGTCGTCGACACCGGTGTTCATGCCGAAGCCACCGTTGGGTGTGAACAGGTGCGCGGCGTCACCGGCGAGGCGGATGCGGCCCGTGCCGAACGACTCGGCGACCAGCGCCGCGCCCGCGGTCCAGGGCCGGTGGCTGAGCACCTCGACCGGCAGGGGCTCGCCCGCCGCCCGCTGCACCAGCCGCACCAGCTCGGCGTCGGTCGCCGTGTCCGGGTCGACGGAGCTGGTGAGCAGGAAGAACTCGTCCACGCCGTTGAGCGCGATCAGGTTCAGCGCGAGATCCGCGTTGACGACCCAGTTGCTCCATGCGCCGCGATCCCGCAGGAAGTCCCGGTACAGCGTGGGCACCCGCAGGTGGGCGGCGGTGGAGCGGCGTCCGAGTATGTCCTGGTCGAGGGTGCCCTCTCCCTCGTAGCGGATGCCGAGGTGGCGTCGGACCAGGCTGTGGCCGCCGTCGCAGCCCGCGACGAACGCCGCCCGGAACAGGCGCCGGGCACCGTCGCGTTCGGCCACGAGGTCGACGTGTTCCGCGCTTTCGTGCAGGGCGGTGACCGTCCAGCCGTAGCACAGGGTGATGCGCGGCCGGGTGCGGGCGTGGTCGAGCAGCAGCCGCTCCACGTACATCTGGTTGGCCCGGTGCATCGGTTCCGGGGACGGGTCCGCGCGGTCGGCGGCCATCCGCCGGCGCAGCACCTCGCCGCTGCCCGGCCAGGGCAGCAGGGCCAGTTCGTGCGCGTTGTAGCGGGTGAAGAAGGAAATTCCGGCCGAATGACCGGCGGGAAGACCGAGCCCGCGGATCCGCTCGGCCAGTCCCAGTGTGCGGTAGTGCTCCATCGTCCGCGCGTTGTGGGTGCTGCCACGCGGCTGATCGGGCACGCCCGCTTGGGTGTTGAGGACCACGCAGGGAACTCCCTGCCGGTCCAGCAACAGCGCGAGCATCAATCCGACCGGACCGCCGCCGACCACGGCGACCGGAGTTGTCAGCGGGTCGTCCATCCGACGCGGCCTCCAGCCTTCTCTCGATCGAACTGGTGCGATCGTTGCAACCCGCTCTGAAGAACGAAGCAAGATCGGCGGCCGGGACGGCTTTCCATCGGCCCTTTAGCAGCCGGTTGGAGACTCCGCCACGAACCTTTACCGAACCGCTGGGGTATCACGGGCCGCGATGTCTCACCGGTGACCGAAGAATTCGGCGCATCACTGCGGAGTGTGAGGTATTCCTATGTTCCTGTTCGGCACCCACAGGTCCGTATCGCAACGCCTGCGTCTCCATGCTGACCGGGATCTGGGGGCGGGGAATTTCTTCTGGCACGCGTGGCGCATCGCCCGCGACCGGGACCGTCCGCTGCTGTTCCACCCCGACGTGTCCTCCCCCCAGTGGGCGACGGGCGCGCCGAGGGCGATGTCCCTGGACGACGTGCGCGTCGCCGCGATCCGTTACGCCCACTGGTACCGGCGGCGCGGGGTGCGGCCCGGGGCGCACGTGGGCCTGCACACCCGCGACGGGCTGCTCGGCCTGATCCACCACATCGCCATCACGTCGCTCGGTGCCGCCGCCGTGCACTGCAACCCCCGGATGGCCCCGGCGACGGCCGCCGAGTACTTCCTGCGCACCCGGACCACGGTGCTGGTGGGTGACGGCGACCTGCTCAAGGGCCTCGCGGACGCCTGGGAGGCGGACGCGCCGGGGAAGGCCACGCCCGAGGTCGCGGACATCGCCTCGCTCGCCGTCACCGCCCCGCTGCCGCCCCGGCCGATGCCCGGTTTCCCGCACCGGCACACCGCCGAAGACCTGGTCATGATCTCGCACTCGTCGGGCACCACCGGCCGGCCCAAGGCCCCGGTGTTCCACCACGGTTCATTCTTCGCGGGCAAGCGGGAACGGCTGTGGTCCTTCCCCTCCCTGCGCTCCGACCGGCTGCTGACGGCCCTGCCGCACAGCCACTCGGCGGGCATCAGCTACCTCAGTCTGGCGATCCTGCTCGGCATCCCGACCCTGATCCTGGACGACGCGAGCGGCGAGGCCGTGGCACGGGCGGTCAACCTGTTCCACCCGACCACCGTGCTGGCCTTCCCGCTCACCCTGGCCGAGATACCCACCGAGAAGATCAGCCCCGAGGCCGCCCGGCACCTCCACACCTGGCACGGCATGGGTGACGCCTCCCACGAGCGGCACATCCGACCGCTGATCGCGCTGGGCCGGCGCACCGAGAACGGCAAGGTGCTGAACGGCTCGCGCTACCTCGACGGACTCGGCTCGTCGGAGATGGGCATGGTGCTGTTCAAGCAGGCCTACACGCCCGAGACGACCCGGTACGCACGCCACATCGGCCTGCCCGCCAAGGTGGTGCGCAAGGCGGCCGTACTCGACGAGCAGGGCCGTGAACTGCCCGACGGGCAGGCCGGCCGGCTCGGTGTGCGGACACCCAGCATCACCGCCGGCTACCTGGACGATCCCGACCTGACCGAGGAATCGACGGTCAACGGGTACTTCCTCACCGGTGACATCATGCGCCGCGACAGCGACGGCACCTGGTACCACCTCGACCGCACCCCCGACGTGATCCACACCGCCGGCGGTCCGGTGTACAGCCTCCCCGCGGAGGAGGTCGTCCTGCTCGCGACGCAGGCGCTGGACACGGCGGTGGTGGCGGTCGACGATCCCGACTCACCGGGGCATTCCCGTCCCCTGGCGGTCGTCCTGTTCGCCGACGGTGAGGAGCGCGACGCGGGCCGGCTGCTCGCATCGTGCAACGCGGCCCTGGCCCGCGAGGGCCTGGCACCGCTCGGCGGGCTGCTGCTGGCCGCCGACCGCTCCGAACTCCCCGTGGGGGTGACGGGCAAGGTCCTCAAGCGCCTGCTGCGCGAACGTCTGCGCACCGTCCTGTCCCGCACCGGCGACCCCGCGCTCGCCGTGTCCTCCCCCGTACGGAAGGTCTGATCATGCCCGGTACCGAGACGACGGCGGCACGTCAGGTGGTCGATCTGATCACCGGCACCTGGCGGGCCCAGGCCCTGCACGCGGCGGCCGCGCTGTCCCTGCCCGACCACATCGCCGCCGGACACCGCACCGTCCCGGCGCTGGCCGAGCGCACGGGCGCCAGCGAGGACGGCCTCGCGCGGCTGCTGCGGCTGCTCGCGGCACTCGGCGTCTTCAGCGGCGACGAGGAGGGTGGCTACGGGCTCACCGACGTGGGCGCGCTCCTCGTCGCCGACGGCGAACAGTCCATGCGCGACATGGTGCTGCTGTA
This sequence comes from Streptomyces sp. NPDC049915, assembly GCF_040656475.1. NCBI lineage: Bacteria > Bacillati > Actinomycetota > Actinomycetes > Kitasatosporales > Streptomycetaceae > Streptomyces > Streptomyces sp. NPDC049915. The sequence goes on along the minus strand of NZ_JBFAMH010000012.1, from coordinate 209,345 downwards.
CGGGGAGGAGTTCCACCGCGCCTGGGGTGCGGTGGTACCCGCGATCCGCACCGGGACCTCCGGCTTCCAGCACGCCTTCGGCACCTCGCTGCATGCCCATCTGCGCGACGAGCCCGACGCGGGGCCGCGGTTCCTGCGCGCCATGAACGCCGGCAACGTGTTCTTCCCCGAGGCAGCGGCGGCCTTCGACTTCACGCAGGCGCACACCGTGGTCGACGTGGCGGGCGGCAGCGGCCTGCTGCTGTCGGCCGTGCTCCAGGCCCACCCGCACCTGACGGGGACCGTCTTCGACCTGCCGCACATGCTGCCGGTTGCCGAGCGGCACCTGAGCGCCGCCGTCGACGCCCACCGCTACGAGACGGTCGCGGGCGACGTCTTCGACAAGGTCCCCGCGGGCCACGACGTGTACCTGTTGTCCCGGGTGCTCCAGGACTGGGACGACGAACGATGCGTGACGCTCCTCGCCAACATCCGCGAGGCCATGGCGGACACGGGGCGGCTGCTGGTGCTGGAGAGGATCGTCGCCACCGACGGCACGGCGCCCGTGCTGCCGCTGCTGTGGGACCTGCACCTGCTGATGGCCGCGGGCGGCCGCGAGCGCACCCTCGACGGATACCGCTCCGTCCTGGGCGCCGCGGGCCTGCGACTGGAGAGCGTGCACTCCCTCGCCCTCGAGACGAGTCTGCTGATCGCCGCACCGGTATGAAGCAGTCCCCGCGTCCCGGCCCTCCCCTGACACCCATGGAGTATCCCTATGCCCAGCGGTGACCTCGACCTGTGCCTCGTCGGTGCGGGACCGCGCGGTCTGTCGGTCCTGGAGCGGCTGTGCGCCAACGAACGCTCCGCGCCCGCTCACCGGGCGGTCACCGTGCACGTCGTCGACCCCTACCGACCCGGCGCCGGACGCGTGTGGCGCACCGAACAGGCACGTGTGCTGCTGATGAACACCGTCGCCTCACAGGTGACCGTGTTCACCGACGCCAGCGTGGAGATGGACGGCCCCGTCGAGCCGGGCCCCAGCCTGTACGAGTGGGCGCGCACGCTCCGTGACGGGCCCTGCGAGGCGCCGCTGTACGACGAGGCCGTGCTGGCCGAGGCCCGCCGGCTCGGCCCGGACGACTACCCGACCCGCGCCTTCTACGGCCGTTACCTGGAGGACGTCTTCGCCCGGGTGGTGTCCCACGCCCCGCCGCACGTACGGGTGCGGGTGCACCAGGCCCGCGCCGTCGCCCTGCGGGAACGGCCCAAGGACGGCGCGCAGCAGGTCGTGCTGTCCGACGGGGCGGTCCTCGACGGCCTCGACGCGGTCGTTCTCTCCCAGGGACACGTGCCGAGCTCCGTCTCCTCCGCCCAGCGCCTGCTCTCGCAGCGCGCGCGGGCCCACGGGCTGCTGCACGTCCTGCCGGCCAACCCGGCGGACCTGGACCTGTCGGACGTGCGCTCCGGTGAGACCGTGCTGCTGCGCGGACTCGGCCTGAACTTCTTCGACCACATGGCCCTGCTCACCGTGGGGCGCGGCGGCCGCTTCGACCGCGTCGGCGAACGTCTCGTCTACCGCCCCTCCGGCCGCGAGCCCCGCATCGTCGCGGGCTCCCGGCGCGGCATCCCCTACCACGCCCGCGGCGCCAACGAGAAGGGCGCGCACGGCCGTCACGAGCCGCGCGTGCTGACCGAGGAGGCGGTCGCGGCGCTGCGGGAGCGCGCGGTGGACGGTGAGCGGGTGTACTTCGGCACCGACCTGTGGCCGCTGATCGCCCGGGAGGTGGAGAGCGTCTTCTACGGGACGCTGCTGAGCGCCCGGGGCCGGGAGGGCGAACGCGAGGAGTTCGTGGAGCGGTTCGTCTCGCTGCCCGAGGGCTCCGCCCACATCGACGAGTTGCTCGACGCGTACCGCATCCCACGCGACGAGCGGTGGGACTGGGACCGGATCTTCCGGCCGCACGGTGACGGGGAGTTCGCCGACCGGGCGGAGTTCCGCCGCTGGATGCTGGAGCATCTGCGCCAGGACGTGCGCGAGGCCCGGGCGGGCAACGTGAGCGGCCCTCTCAAGGCGGCGCTGGACGTGCTGCGCGACCTGCGCAACGAGGTGCGGCTCGCCCTCGACCACGGCGGCCTGGACGGCACCTCCTACCGGGACGAGGTGGAGGGCTGGTACACCCCGCTCAACGCCTTCCTGTCGATCGGGCCGCCCTCCTCACGCGTCGAGGAGCTGATCGCGCTGCTCGAGGCGGGTGTCCTGGATCTGATCGGTCCGGGCATGCGGGTGCGCATCGACGGTACGGCGGGAGCGTTCGTCGCCGAGTCGGACGGCGTGGGGGGCGCCCCGGTGCGCGCCCGGGTGCTGGTGGAGGCGCGCCTGCCGGAGCCTGACGTGCGCCGGACCTCCGATCCGCTGCTGCGCGGGCTGCTGACCACCGGGCAGTGCCGTCCGTTCCGTATTCCCGGTGCGTGCGGGACGAGTTACGAGACGGGCGGGCTCGAGGTCACCGAGCGCCCGTACCACCTGGTCGACGCGTACGGCCGCAGGCATCCACGGCGCTTCGCGTACGGGGTGCCGACGGAGGCGGTGCACTGGGTGACCGCGGCCGGCATCAGGCCCGGAGTGAACTCGGTGACCCTGGGCGACTCCGACGCCATCGCGCGGGCGGTGCTGGCCCTCGCCCCCGCCGCCGCGGACGCCTCTCCAGGGCGTCCGGGCAAGACGCTGACGGAGGCACCCGCGTGAGCGCACACCCGGCGGGACTGGACTCCGGGCTGCTCTCCCCGGTGCGGGCGGGCACCCCGGTGGAGCGGGCGGTCGGTGACGAGGCCTGGCTGCAGGCGATGCTGGACGCGGAGGCGGCGCTGGCGCGCGCCCAGGCCGGGCTCGGCACACTGCCGGCGTGGGCCGCCGCGGCGATCACCCGGGCCGCCCGCGCCGAGCGGATCGACCTGCGCCGGCTCGCCGTCGCCGCCCGGGAGAGCGCCAACCCGGTGGTGGGCCTGGTCCGCGCCTTGACCGCGGTCGTCGCCGAGGAGAACCCGGAGGCTGCCGACTACGTGCACCGCGGTTCGACCAGTCAGGACATCTTCGACACCGGCGCCATGCTGGTCTGCGACCGGGCGCTGCGCCTGGTGCACGCCGACCTGCTGCGCACCGCGGCGGCGCTGGACCGGCTGGCGGCGCGGCATCGGGACACCCTGATGGCCGGGCGGACGCTGACCCTGCACGCCGTGCCGATCACCTTCGGGCTGAAGGCGGCCGGCTGGGGGCTGCTGGTGCGCGAGGCGGCCGACCGCGTGGCCAGGCTGCTCGACGGCCGGCTGCCCGTCTCGCTCGGCGGTGCGGCGGGCACCCTGGCCGGCTATCTGGAGTACTCGGCGGTGGACGGCGCGCCGGCTGCGGACGCGGCGGCGCTGTCGAAGGCGTTCGCGGCCGAGACCGGGCTGGCCAGCGCCCCGCTGCCCTGGCACGCGTTGCGCTCCCCCGTCGCCGACGCGGCCGCGGCCCTGGCCTTCGTGACCGGAGCGCTGGGAAAGATCGCCGTGGACGTGCAGTCGATGGGCCGTACCGAGGTCGGTGAGGTCGCCGAGCCGCCGGTGGCCGGGCGCGGTGCCTCCTCGGCCATGCCGCACAAACGCAATCCGGTGCTGACCACCCTGATCCGCTCGGCCGCGCTCCAGGTTCCCGCGCTGTCCGGCGCGCTGACGCAGTGCCTGGTGACCGAGGACGAACGCTCGGGCGGTGTCTGGCACGCCGAATGGCTGCTGCTGCGTGAGTGTCTGCGGCTGGCGGGCGGCGCCTCGCACACCGCCGTCGAGCTGTGCGAGGGGCTCGTCGTCCACGGGGAGCGGATGCGGGCCAACGCGGCCGCGACCGGCGCCCTGATGGCGTCCGAGCGGATCGTCGCGGTCCTGGCGCCCGAGTTCGGCAAGGCCACGGCGAAGCGGCTGCTGTCCGAGTCGGCGGAGACCGCCGCGCGCACTGGACGGCCCCTGGCCGACGTCCTTGCCGAACACCCGCTTGTCGGGCCCGCATTGGGCCCCGTGGAACTGGCGGATCTGCTCGATCCCGCCACGTACACGGGCGCGGCCGCCTCCCTGGTGGACCACGCCCTGGAACGTCACCGCAACCCCTGATCCACGCCCCGTCGTCCCGACCCCCAGGAGTTCTCATGTCTGCCCGGCTCTTCACCTCGGAATCAGTCACCGAAGGCCATCCCGACAAGATCGCCGACCGTATCAGCGACACGATCCTCGACGCCCTCCTCGCCCAGGACCCCACGGCCCGCGTCGCGGTGGAGACCCTGATCACCACCGGTCAGGTCCATGTCGCGGGCGAGGTCACCACCAGCGCGTACGCCGACATCCCCGCCCTCGTGCGCGAAGCCGTCCTGGAGATCGGCTACGACTCCTCCGCCAAGGGCTTCGACGGCGCCTCCTGCGGCGTGTCCGTCTCCATCGGGGCCCAGTCCCCCGACATCGCCCAGGGCGTCGACACCGCCTACGAGCGGCGGGTGGACGGCTCCTCGCCGGAGGAGGACCGGCTGGCCCTCCAGGGCGCCGGCGACCAGGGGCTGATGTTCGGTTACGCCTGCGACGAGACGCCCAGCCTCATGCCGCTGCCCATCCACCTGGCTCACCGCCTGTCGCGGCGCCTGTCGGAGGTGCGGCGCGACGGGACCGTGCCCTACCTGCGCCCGGACGGCAAAACCCAGGTCACCATCGAGTACCTGGGCAGCAAGCCCAAACGCCTGGACACCGTCGTCGTCTCCTCGCAGCACGCCAGTGACATCGACCTGGACTCCCTGCTCACCCCCGACGTGCGCGAACACGTCGTCGAGCACGTGCTGAACGAACTGGCCCAGGACGGCCTCAAGCTGGAGACCGAGGACTACCGGCTGCTGGTCAACCCCACCGGCCGCTTCGAGATCGGCGGCCCGATGGGCGACGCCGGCCTCACCGGCCGCAAGATCATCATCGACACCTACGGCGGCATGGCCCGCCACGGCGGCGGCGCCTTCTCCGGCAAGGACCCCTCCAAGGTGGACCGTTCCGCCGCCTACGCGATGCGCTGGGTCGCCAAGAACGTCGTCGCCGCCGGCCTCGCAGCCCGGTGCGAGGTGCAGGTCGCCTACGCCATCGGCAAGGCCGAACCCGTCGGTCTCTTCGTCGAGACCTTCGGTACCGCCACCGTCCCGCAGGCGGCCATCGAGAAGGCCGTGACGGAGGTCTTCGACCTGCGCCCGGCCGCGATCATCCGCGACCTGGACCTGCTGCGCCCCATCTACGCCCGCACCTCCGCCTACGGGCACTTCGGCCGCGAACTTCCCGACTTCACGTGGGAGCGCACCGACCGCGTCGATGCGCTGCGCCGGGCCGCCCGGCGGTAACCGTCCGCCCGAACCCGGCCCCGGACCCCCGTGGTCCGGGGCCGCGTCGTCGCCTCCTGACGGGCCTGGCTCCCTAGGAGTTGATCACCATGCGTATAGCCGTGACCGGTGCCATCGCGACCGACCAGGTACTGACCGTCGCGGGCCGGCTCACCGACGGCACGGCGCTGGGCCGCGGCGCCGCCGCGGTGCGGGCCGAGACCCTGCGGGTGCGCCGGGGCGGGGCAGGCGCCACATCGCCGTGGGACTGGGCCGTCTCGCCCTGCGCCCGCTGCTGGCCGGGGCGGTCGGCAAGGACTTCGCCGACTACGGCCGCTCCCTGCTGTCGTACGGCGTCGATCTCGAACTCGTGCGCGTCAGCGAGGCCCTGGACACGGCGCGGGCGGTGGAGATCAGGGACGCGGGGGACGGCCGGCTCAGGCTGTCGTACGACGGCGCGCAGACGGAGTCCCGGCACATCACCCTGCTGCCGGCCGCACGCCGCATCGGCGGGCTGGGTCTGGTGGTGGTGACGGCAGGGGACGTCGAGGCCATGGTGCGGCACACCGAGGAGTGCAGACGGCTCGGCATCCCCTTCGCTGCCGACCCCGGCGACCGGCTGTCCCGCCTCACCGGCCGGCAGGCACGCCAACTCGTCGACGGGGCCCGCTACGCGTTCACGGACGAGTTCGACGTGCCGCTGCTGCGTGAACTCACCGGGTGGGGGGAGGCGGAACTGCTCGGCCGGGTGGGCACCTGGGCGTCACACGTGGGCTGCGCGGGGTGGCCATCGCGCGGCGCGGGCGCCCCACGGCCGGTGTCGAGGCGGTGCGCGCGGCGCGGGAGGGCGATCCGTCGGGGACCGCCGAGGCGTTCCGCGCCGGTTTTCTGGCGGGTGCCGTCTGGGGCTGGTGCGCCGAGCGCGCGGCGCAGCTCGGGTGCGCCCTGGCGGCGGCCGCTCTCGAGTCGCCCGACGCCCAGGGCTACCCGCTGGTCCGGGACCGGCTGGCGGCCCGCCTCCGGTGCGCCTACGGCCCGGACGCCGCGGATCAAATAGCCGCCAGATTACCGTCCTGAATACCAGCCGAACAAAAGAACCGGCTGGCTGACCGAATTAATTATCAGTCATCATTCCGTTTGACGTCGAAAACGTTACATGCCTATCCTCGAGTCGCAAAACAGGATGCCTGTTCGAAGTGTTACGACACCACGGGGATAGGAATTCCTTATGAAGTCGGGCGTTCTCGGCCCCCTCTTACTGTCCGGTTCCGACGCGAATCTGGTGCCGAGCGCACCGAAGCCGCGCCAGCTCCTCGCATTCCTGATGCTGAACGCACCGCGGATGGTGCGCGCCGGCGACTGCATCACCGAGCTGTGGGGGTCGACTCCCCCGAAGAGCGCGATGTCCACACTCCAGACCTACGTGCTCCACATACGGCAGGCTCTGCGCGGCCCCCGCGGCGACCACAGCCGTCTGCTGCTGACCAGGAACCAGGGCTACCAGCTCGCCCTGGAGACGACCGACTTCGACCGGTTCCGGTTCACGGACCTGACGCGGCGCGGGCGCCTGTCCGCCGCCGCCGGGGACCACCGCACCGCGTCGGAGATGTTCACCCTGGCCCTCGCCCAGTGGCGCGGGACCGCCCTGTCGGACGTCCGCACCGGCCCCCTCAGCTCACCGCACCTGGCGGAGCTGGCGGAGACCCGGCAAGGGGTGCTGGAACAGCGCATAGAGGCCGATCTGGCCCTCGGCAAGCACCGTGAGCTGGTCGACGAGCTGAGTGATCTGACCGCGCGCCACCCCACCCACGAGAACGTGCACGCCCAGCTGATGGTGGCGCTGTACCGCTCCGGCGACCGCAAACGCGCCGGGGACGTCTTCCACGGCCTGCGCCGGGCGCTCGGCGACACCCTGGGGATCGAGCCCGTCCCCCGGATGCGGCGCCTGTACCAGGCGGTCCTGGCCGGCAGCTCGGCGCTGGACGCTCCGGTCGTCCACCGATGACCCGTTCCCGACGTCGGCGGACGACCGCTTCCCGACGTCTGCAACCACCTGGCCCTGGACGGTGTTTCTCTCAGTGATGGACGACAAGGCCGAGCAGCTGACCGATCTCCTGGCGGCGCACCTCGAATCCGGCTTCACCGAGCTGGTCCGGGTGCACGCCGGGGCGGTGCACGCGTTCCTGTACCGGGTCTCCGGCTCGTTCGCCGAAGCGGACGACCTGGGCCAGGACACGTTTCTGCGCGCCTACACGGCTCTGCAGGAATACAGCCCCGCACGGCGCCGTGAGCTGCGTCCCCGTGCGTGGCTGATGACCATCGCAGCGAACGTGTGGCGCAACTACGTCCGTACTCGGACACGGCGTCCGGCCACGGCCGGACTGCCCGTGGAGGAGACCATGGACGTCTGGCCTGACCACAGCCCGGGTCCGGAGGAACGCGCGGCGACTGCGGAGGACCGCTCCCGCCTGGTCACGGCGCTGTCCGCCTTACCCGAGCACCATCGCATACCGGTCGTGCTTCACCATGTGATCGGGATGAGCTACGCAGAGGTGGCCGAGGTACAGGGCTGCGCGGTGGGCACCGCGAAGGCGCAGGTCTCCCGCGGGCTGGCCGGCCTGCGGCGACTGCTGGAACCGGAGCCGACGGCCCTGAAGGAGGTGACGATGTGAACGAAAGCAACGGCGACGCGGTGACGCGGCGTCTGCCGGATCTCGCAACCGGGGCACCGGAGGACTTCGCGCTGCGCGTGCTGCGCCGTGCGGGCATCTCCGAGGAGCGCTACGACACGTACGTGCGCCTCGACACGGCCGCGGGCGGTCTGTTCGTGGCCGCCGGTCCACGAGCCGTGACCGGCGCCTGCCTGGACTCGGCGGGCCTGACCTCGACCGGCTTCGAGGAACTGCACCGCGCGCGCACCGGACGCTCGGCGATCCCGGGCGGCCGACCGCTCCCCGGGCTCATCCCCGCGCTGCGCACCGGCCGGGCCCGCCGGCTGGCGATCGACCTGTCCGGGCTGCCCGCACAGCAGCGCGCGGTCCTGGAGGCGGTGCGGAACATCCCCACCGGGCAGCTTCGGCCGCTGAGCTGGATCGCCCGTGAGGCCGGCGCCGAGGACCCGCCCTCGGTCTCCGAGATCCTGCGCGCGCTGGCGGCCAATCCCGTCGCCGTGCTCATACCGTGCCACCGGGTCACGCACGACAACGGATCGCCGTGCGACGCCGCGTACCTGCCGAAGGCGGGTGAGGCCCTGCGCCGGGCCGAACACATCGACATGCGCCGGGTGGCGGAGCTGTCCCGGGCCGGCGCGGTGTTCCTCGGCAGCGACACCACCTTCATCTACTGCCACCCCACCTGCGCCCACGCACGCCGCATCACCCCCGGGCACCGGGTGCACTTCCGCACCGCGCAGGACGCCCGCGAGGCGGGTTACCGGGCCTGCAAGAGCTGCCGGCCCATCACCGTCTGACCCGGCGCACCACGGAGCACCACAGAGAGGTCCCCATGCCCACCCCACCCACCGCCGCACTCGCCTCGCACCGTACCCCGCTGGGTCCGCTGACCCTCGCGGCCACCGACGACGCACTGGTGCTGTGCGCCTTCGACGACCGTGAGCAGGCGGTGAACCGGATCACCCGCGGTGGCCTCACCGCCGTGGACGCCGACGCAGCCACCCCGGCCCAGCTCCGCATTCTCGAAGAGGCGGGCCGCGAGCTCGACGCCTACCTCGAAGGCCGCAGCCGCGCGTTCACCGTACGGATGGACCTCCGCCTGGCCACACCGTTCAGCCGGACCACCGTGGAGCGGCTGGACGGCATCCTCCCGTACGGGGCGACGGGCACCTACGCCGAGTTGGCCGCCGCGCTCGGACGGCCGCGGGCCGCGCGGGCCGTGGGCACCGCGCTCGGCGCGAACCCGCTGTGCGTGGTGCTGCCCTGTCACCGGGTGGTCGGTTCGGGCGGCCGGTTGACCGGCTACGCGGGCGGTGTCGCGGCCAAGCGGTTCCTGCTCGACCTGGAGTCCGGCCGCACGGCCGCGCCCTCCCTCTGAACGGGCGGGCGCCGGAGCACATCCCCCGCCTCCGGCGCCCGTCTTCATCGACGACCGCGGAGCACACCCTGACCAGCTACGACACCCCTCACCTGCCCGGCCTGGAACACGGCCGCATCCCCACCGCGCCCGACGCCGGCGCCGACGACACCCTCGACCTGCCCGCCGTGGACGCGCTGGACTGGACGGCGCTGAGCGCGGAGCTGGACGCCGAGGGCGTCGCCGTCACCCCGCCCCTGCTGTCGCCGGAGGCCTGCGGCGAGATCCGCGCGCTCTTCGACCGGGACGACGTGTTCCGCAGCACCGTCGACATGGGCCGCCACCGCTTCGGAAGCGGCCGCTACCGCTACTTCGCCGCGCCGCTGCCTCCGGTGGTGACCGCGCTGCGCACGCGGCTGTACCCGCCGCTGGCGCGGATCGCCAACCAGTGGGCGGAACGCCTGGACCGGCCCCGCTTCCCGCAGACCCACGCCGAAATGACGGCGGCGTGCGCCGCGGCCGGACAGCTCCGGCCCACACCCCTGCTGCTGCGCTACGGCCCGGGCGACTACAACTGCCTCCACCAGGACGTCTACGGCGAGCTGACGTTCCCGCTGCAGGTGGCGGTGATGCTGGACCGTCCCGATGTCGACTTCACCGGTGGGGAGAGCGTCTTCGTCGAGCAGCGTCCGCGCGCCCAGTCCCGTCCCGTGGTGAAACGGCCGGGCCAGGGGCAGGGACTGATCTTCACGGTGCACGACCGTCCCGTACGGTCGGCGCGGGGCTGGAGCCGCTACATGCTGCGCCACGGGGTGAGCGCGGTGCACGACGGCCGGCGGCACGTCCTTGGTGTGATCTTCCACGACGCGCCGTGACGTCGGCGCCGTGGCCGGTGCCGGGGGGCACCGGCCACGGCGTCACGGCGTCATGCCGGCTGCCGCGCGTACCAGTCCCGGCACGCGGCGAACTGCTCTTCGAACAAGGGCCCGGGCCGCTGCCCGGACCGCTCCCACAGCCTGCGCGCGTCGTACCAGTGGTCCTGGGTGACCAGGGCGTACTGATGGTCGGAGAACCCGGGCATCGCCTGTTGGATGCCGGCTCGGTGTTCGGCCGGGGAGATGTCGCCGGGCGGCAGCGGCAGCCCGAGGACCCGGTGCAGGGCGAGCAGCAGTCTGCCGAACGGCAGCGGACGCGGATCGGCCGCGTGGTAGATCGCGGGGCCCCGTGCCGCCTCGTGGTCACGGACGAGCGCCGCGACGCAGCGCGCCAGGTCCCGGAGCGAGATCACCGAGGTGAGCGGCCTGGTGTGCGCCGGCCAGTCCGGCACGGCCGTCAGCATCCGGGCCAGGGCCGGGACCACCCAGCGATCGCCCTCCCCGTAGATCAGATGCGGCCGCAGCACTATGCCGCCGGCGTCAAGGACGGCGGACTCCCCGCGCAGCCGCGACGCGCTCGCCGGGGACAGGGGGCGGGGCGTGATCTCCTCTTCGCCGGCTCCGCGGTGCGGGCCGGTCCCGTACACGGAGGCGGTGCTCAGGTAGATGACGCGCGCGACCCTGGCGCGCCGGGCCTCGTCGAGCAGGGCGCGCACACCGAGGTGGTTGACCGCCTCGCAACGGTCGGGATCGCGCCCCACGTAGGAGGCGGCGTGCACCAGCGTCGTCACGTCCTCGCACACCCCGCGCAGCGTCTCCGGACGCGTGAGATCGGCGCCGAGGTGCCGCACCCCGTCGGCGTGGGGAACGACCGAAGCGCCGCGGGACGACAGGACCCTCAGGTCAGGGGCGCCGGAATCGGCGCCCGACAGCAGCGCACGCACCACGGCGCTCCCGATGAAACCGGTGCCTCCGGCCACCAGGACGGTGCCCGTCCCGTGCGCGGCGTGTGTCGTGGGTTCGGCCATGTGCCGCTCACTCCCCGGCCGCGGTGAGGATCGCGACCCGGCAGGTGCCGGCCTCGAAGCCGTCCTGGAGGAAGCGGACGGTGAGGGTGCGGCGTCCCCTGCCGTCGTGCTCCGGCTCGTCGGCGGACACCAGGCACGGCAGGTCGAACTCGACGTAGCGCCGGAACTGCGCCTCGCACGCGACCAGGAGACCACGGGGCGCGCCCAGGGCGAGCAGGCCCGCCTGCCGGGCCGCCTCCATGAGAACCATGCCGGGCACGTGGTCCACCGGGTGGTCGAAGAGCACCGGATGCTCGGCGACGATCCGCAGCGGGTGGGCGCCGGCGTCGGCGCAGGCACCGAGCACGACGTCGGACTCGCAGTCGCGGCCCACGAGCCGCGGGTCGACCGGGGCCGTCGTGGTGTGCGGCGGGCGGGCGTCGATCCGGTCGCCGCGCAGCCGCCGGTAGACGGCCTGCGAGGTGCACTTGCCCTTCAGCCGGCCGCTGCCGAGCCGCTCACCGTCGCGGTGGGCGACGACGTCGTAGCCGTAGCGGCTGACCACACCGGCGCGCCGCTGTATGTGGCTCAGGCGCATGTCGAGCACCACGTGGGCGGGACGGGCCGGACGGGAGAGGCGCACCTGCTCCTCGTCGACCTCGAAGCCGGTGGACTCGGTGAGGAAGCCCGAGCCCATGGGCACGTCGAGCGCTTCGTGGGCTAACAGCAGGCAGGCCTGTCGGATCGTTTCCGCAAACAGCATCGGGTCGTGCCAGCGGCCGTCGACCGCTCCGTAGTAGCTGTGGGTGCGGGACCACTGCGCACCGAGGCGGTGATCGTCGTGAACGGTCTCCCACCCGGTCAGCAGCACCTCGGACACGGCGGCACGGTGGACGAGACTCCGCGGGACCGTCTGCTCGAACAGCTCGGGGTCGCGCCTCTCCCCGAAATGCGGACGGTCGGCTTGCAAAAGGGAATTCATTGAGCCCCCCAGTTCTGGAAACTGATGTGGAAACACCGTCTGACCAGTACCGATACAGCCTCGAAGGCTCCGCGAGCATCCGAGGCTCCGCGCCGAGAATACTAGCCGAATGGTATTCTTCGGCTATAGCGAAGTGGAAGTTCGGGCGCGTGAGGGATCGCGGTGATCACCGGAGAGGCGGAATGCCGTCATCCGCACCGCGCGGGGAGGAGAACCGACTGTGGCGACGGGAACGAGAACTCGGCAGGATCGTGCGGAGGCGACACGGCAGGCGATCCTGGACGGCGCGGCGGCCGCGTTCGACGCGGCCGGGTTCGGCAGCACCAGCCTCAGCGACATCGCCAGGCATTCCGGTGTCACCAAGGGGGCGATGTACTTCCACTTCCAGTCGAAGGAGGCCCTGGCCAGGGAACTGGTGGCGGAACAGTTCGAACTGCTCCCCGAGGGCGTCGATCCCGACCTCCGCGCGCTGCAGCGAGCCATCGACCTGACGCACAGCATGGCCCACGGCCTGCGCTCCAGCACCCGGTTGCGGGCGGGCATCCGGCTCGTCATAGAGCTCGGCTCGTTCGCGGCGCCCGACCCGACGCCCTACAACCAGTGGATCGACTCCGTCCGCGACCTGTTGGCGAACGCCCAGGGCGCCGGCGACGTCAAGCCCGAGGTGAACATTGGCGACCTGTCGACCTACATCGTGGGGGCGTTCGCCGGAGTGCAGATCACGTCACAGGTGCGCACCGCCCGGCAGGACCTGCACGACCGGGTCACGGACATGTGGACGTGGCTGCTGCCCGGGGTCGTCCCGGCCCGCCGCCTGGCCCGGTTCGCACCGGCGGGGTCCGGCGAACTGCGGGCCGCGATCGGCGAGGGCGCGAGGGCGGACTGAGGCGCCGGCCAGGCTGCCCGGCACCGGCCGGCCCGGTGACGGCACCGCGTGTCACGCCCGCGGGAGCCGTCAGAGCCGGGAACCGCCCGAGGCGTCGATGCACTGACCCGTGATCCACCGCGACGCGTCGGATGCCAGGAAGGCGACGATGTCGGCCACGTCGGCCGGCTGTCCCAGCCGCTCGAACACGGACCACGCGGCCAGCTCCGCCGCCGCTCGACTCGTACGGCGCTTCTGCGCGTTCATGTCGGTCTCGATGAATCCGGGCCGGACGGAGTTGACCGTGATGTGGCGCGCCCCCACCTCCTTGGCCAGCGCCAGGGTGAAGGTGTCGACCGCCCCCTTGCTCATGGAGTAGACCAGGGACTCCGGGTAGGCGATGCGGGCGGCCGCAGAGGAGATGTTGACGATGCGGCCCCCGTCCGGCATCCGCTCGAGCGCCTGCTGGGCCGTGAACACCAGGGACTTGGCGTTCACCGCGAAGATGCGGTCGAACAGCTCGGGCGTCACCTCGTGGATGCGGGCGGATCCGCTGACCCCTGCGTTGTTGACGAGGACGTCCAGTCCGGGACCCGTGCCGTGGCGTGCGGCTCCGGCGTCGAACTGGGCGTACAGGCTCTCCACTCCCCCCGGCGCACCCAGGTCCGCCCGTACCGCGAACGCTCGTCCGCCACCGTCCCGGATCGCCCCGACGGTCGTGGCGGCCGCGCTCTCGTCCTCGCGGAAGTGCACCGCCACCAAGGCGCCGTCCTGCGCCAGCCGCTGCGCGATGCCCCGCCCTATCCCCCTGCTCGCACCCGTCACCAGTGCCGTCTTGCCCGCCAACGCGCGCATGTCCAACCCCCCTTGAGACCTGCCCGGGTCGCAGCCGTGGCAGGTTGTAGCAGCGGTCAGTGACTTGCGGCGCGCCCGCGGGCCCAGGGCGCGCCGCCCGTGGGCGCCGTGGTCCTCACCCGCGCGAGGGCGTCCGGGGAGGCGACGACGGGAAGCACCAGTTCCCACAGGCACCCGAGCCACTTGTGACTCTCGTCCTCGGACACGCCCATCCACGCCAGCGTCTCGACTCCGCAGACCGCCGCGGTGACGAGGGTGCGCGCGGACAGGTCGGGAACGTCGGCGGCCAACTCGCCATCCTTGCGCGCCGTTTCGAGCAACTGCCCGAGCCGGCCCAGCCACAGCGGGTAGAAGTCCATGGGAGCCGGGCTCCCGGCCGTCCGCTCCCGCGCGATCCGCACGCCGGCCTTGACGAAGGGATCCGAGCGCAGCATTCCACTCAGCGCGTGCAGGGCGTCCACGAGGACCTGGAGACAGGACTTCTCCGCGTAGGTCAAGTCCGTGAGCATCGCCTCCAGGATGTCCTGGCCCCGTTTCTGCACGGCGTCGGCGAGGTCGTCCTTGGTCGGGAAGTGGAAGAACAGCGCCCCCTTGGTGACGCCGGCGGCCCGGCTCACGCCGCCGAGCGTCGACTTGACGAAGCCGTGGAGTGCGAACTGCTCGGCCGCCGCGACGGTCAGCTTCTCCAGCGTGCGTTCCGATCGCTCTTGCTTCGCCATCAGTTGGCCCCCCATACATCGAAGCGGCAGGACCTATCCCCATAGGCCCACCGCCTGCACCGCCGGCCCGTCCCCGGCCTCGCGGTACTCGACAGACGGGAGCGGCTCTCCCGACTGCGGCACAGGATAGAAACCGGTCGAACGACTTGTCAACGAAAAACCGGTCGACTGACTTGTGAAACGGGGGGTGACCGCAACGGTAGTCGGGCGCACTTGAGCGCCGCCGGATGCCCGCCCCCGCAAGCGAGTTGAGTTCGGCGTTTCCGCCAGGCCACGCGAGGGCGGCCCTGCACTGGGGTCGACGTCGGCAGTGGATGCAGGGCGCTGCCCGAGAGCTGGAGGAGGAACTCGGCGAGCGCCACGAACGCCTTGCCGGCCCGGAAAGCGCTGTCGTCGTACCTGATGTGCAGATGTCTTCCCGTTTGCTGCTGCGGCAGCTCGACTGCTCCGCCAGCCGCACCGGGCCCGCGGCGGCGAGGGTGGTCAGGCGCAGCGCCGCGGCGACGCCCAGGGCGGTTCTACGAGCCCGCATCCTCTTCTGCCCCTTGACAGCGGATCCGTGCGTCAGACGACCGGCCGTCCCGATCGGTTGTACCCGTGCCCGTGCCCTGCCGTTCGCGCGCCGGCGGCGTTTCCTGGGCCCCGAAAGAGATGGCGTACGCCGCGCGGCAGGAAGCGTAGTTGTCGCACCATGAGCGGCGCTCCTCACCGGCCCGGTGACGTGTGTCAGTCGAAGAGGGCAAGGAGTCCGTTCACCCAGATCGCGAGGAACACAAGGGCCGCCACCAGACAGCCGGCGCCCGCCAGCACACCGGCGACCGTCCGCGGCTCGGTCGGCGCCTCGCGCTCCCCTTCCAGGCCGTCCCGGGAGGAGGCGGGGTCATCCCAGTCGACGGGGTGCCCCACCTCCTCGGCGCGAGCGGTCCGCACCGCGATCAGCCGCCCCTGCGCGAAGGCGGTGGCGGCCTTCGCCTCCGGACCGCGCCAGGCGAGAGCCTTCATCCGCCACCCGGGAGACCCGTACCGCGCCTCGAAGGCTGCCGTCTCGTCGGCGTCCCGGTCCTCCTCGAGGTACATCCAGCGTCCGGCCTCGGCGGCGTCGCCGTAGAGCCGGTACACCTCTGCCAGACGACGGCGGAGCGTCAGGTCGTGCGGAAAGGACGACACGAGACCGCGCAGGCGCTGGCGCGCGACGGGAACCCGACCGGCAGCCAGGTCTGCGTCGGCTCGGGCAAGGGTCTCTCTCAGAGGCATGAACGCATGATCGGGTACTCCGCTGATCCACGTCGACCTGGTTTTGCCGCTGCCGCCGGCCTGACCGCCGCCTCCCGGATGTCGGCGTGAACGACGCCGCAGCGCCGGGGCTCTGCACGGAATGCATCAACCAGCTGCCAGGACCGCATACTTCATCATGCGGGAAGGTCTCGCGGTGACCCTGAGGGGGAACGGCAGGATGAGTGGTGCGGGCGAAGGACTGGGCAAGGTCGAGGTGCGGCTCAAGTGGGACCCGAGTCCGTTCGGAGAGGCTCCCCGGCACCTCGACATCATCGCGGCCGTCTACCCGGCCGACGCCCCCTACGGCCGGCCGGCGTACACGGTGCACTACGACAGCCGCTCACCGGACGGCACCATCAACATGACCCGGCACAGCCAGACCGGTATGGGTTTCGGCTTCGTCGAGGTGATGGTCCTGGAGTTCGAGCGCCTCTCGGAAGCCTACGGCCGGGTGGTGGTCGGCGTGGCCATCCACCAGACCGGCGGGCCGCGGACGTTCGGCGACATCTCTAACGTCGGCGTCCTCGTGGTCGAGAAATACCGGCAACTGATGACGGACGACTTCGCGGAGGTCGCCGACGCGACGGCGGCTACCGTCGCGGAGTTCTGCAGGGACGCCGGCGGAGCGTGGCAGTTTCGCCGGATGATTCAGGGCTTCGACAGCGACCCGGGGACCTTCAGTTCGGAAATGGGCAGCGCGCGTCACTGATCCGCGATTCGCTCGGGTCGCTTCCCGACCAGCGCAGCTCACGTTGTCTTGCGGCCGCGGCCATCCCCCACAGCGGAACCGCACCAGGGCACACCGTCCGCATCAGCGCCTCTTCGCCCCAGGCAGCCCATGCGTTTCCCGCCTCGCCGGTTCACCGACGCGGGGCCGTTCTCCGGCGGCGTGAATACCGGCACCCCCTTCCGGCAACCCGTCGAAGACGACCGCGAGCGCGAGGAGGGCGGCCCCCGCTGTGCCGGGACCCGGAGACCAGGTCACCGCCCACACCGCCTCTCCCCGCGCTTCCCCCGTGCCGCTCCCCCGTCGACGGCCGCATCGTGACACGGCCACGCCACACCGGACATTGCCTGGTTCCGGCAATCTTGACGCCCCTTTGATGCCGGAGAGCATCAAGGTTCGGCCCTCCCGGCCGTCTTGACACCTCTTTGACGGGACGCTGATCGGTCCTGACGTAGTCTTGACGACGGTGTGCCGGGAAGTCTGGTCGGCGAAGGTCCTTCATCCACTGCTTCGAAAGGTCTTCGCGTGGCTCCCCCCGGAAAGGCCGCCCCCGCGGCTGCCGCACCCAGCACCCGAGGCCGTACGCCACGGCGTTCGGTCCTGTTCTTCGCCTTCGCCTTCGCGGTGATCGCCGACCCGGTCTCCTCCGTGGCCTACGCCATCGAGGCGGCGCTGCGCGCCCTGCACGGGGACCTGGCACTTCTGCTGCCCACCATGAGTCTCGTCATCGGGCTCGTCGTCGTGGTGACAGCCAACTACTGGCAGCTCGTGCGCCGCTTTCCCAAGGGCGGCGGCGCGGCTGCCGCCGCGGCACGGGCCTTCGGCTCCCGATGGACGTTCCTGCCGATCGGCGCGCTGGTCGTCGACTTCGTCCTGACCATCGGCATCTCCATCTCCGCCGCGGCCAGCGCGGTGATCGCCCTGTTCCCCGGCCTGGCACCGGTCCGTATCCCGCTGGCCCTGCTGCTCCTGCTCGTCGTGGCCGGTCTGACCTGGTTCGGACACGGTGGCCGGTTGCTCTTCGCCGTCATGACCGTGGCCTTCGTGGTGATCTCCGTCGCCGTGGTGGTGCTCGGTTTCACCGCCCCGCACGCCACCGGTCACGCGGCGGCGAGTGCGGACCCGGGCCACTCCGCCACGCTCGCGGTGGTCCTGGCCTTCCCAGTCGCCATGGCCCTGGCCACCGGGATCGAGGCCCCCTCGACCGCGATCGCGCAGCTCGGCCAGCTCGACGACACCCACCGGCGCCGCTTCGGCCGCGGCACACTCGCCCTGCTCGTCGTCATCGTCGGCGGCCTCACCCTGGCACTGACCGCGCTCGCCGTACGCCTGAGCATCGGCATCCCCGGCACCGACTCCACCCAGATCGCCGACATCGCCCACGCGGCGGCCGGGCCGGGCCGGCTCTACGGCGCTTTCCAGCTCACCAGCTCCCTGCTGCTGCTCGCCGCGGCCAGCTCGTCCTTCCAGGCCGGACCGGGTCTGCTGAAGGCCCTGTCCGGAACGACCGGGCGCCCTGGTGTGCTCCCGCCCGTCCTGGGCCGGACCAACGGCCACCACACGCCGTACTGGTCGGTCGTGGTGTACCTGGCCGCCGCCGCGGTGATCATCGTCGCCGCGGCAGGGCAGGAACAGGAACTGGTCCTGTTCTACGCCGTCGCCGTCTTCGTCAGCTTCCTGGTGGGCCTGATCGCCATGGCCCGCTTCGCCGGCCGTGAGCGCAAGCCGGCCCTGGCCTGGGTCAACGGCCTCGCCGCCGCGGCCGTCGCCTTCACCCTCGTGGTCAATCTGCTGCGCGGCTGGCCGGTGCTGTCGATGGCGGCGACGTTGCTCATTGCCGGTGGCCTGTACCTGCGCTGGAACCGGGCCGGCCGCCCCACCGGTATCGAAGACGTCGAGGCCCACGCGGAGACCGGCTGACCGTCCCGGACTGTGGCCCGCCGATCGCAGAGACCGACCTGCGCCGCTCCTGCGACCGGCTGCCGCTTTCCCCACCGCCTGCGGGTTCGACGCCTGCAGCACAAAGCGCCCTTGCTGAGGCCGGCCGTCCCAGCTGTCCCCCTTACACGTGGCCCTTGCCCGCCAAGCCGGCAATCGTGAGGCCGCGACCGAGCCTGCAAAATCACGTACAGGCGCACTCGGCCCTACTGGCCGCAGAGCAACTGCGAGGATCTGGACGTGCTCTTCCGGTTGGGCAAGGTCTGACGCTTCAACCGCATCCTCCTGGAGGAGTGGGCCTACGCCCGTCCCTACCGCTGAGAAGCAGAGCACCGGGCAGCTTTCCCGCAGCGGCTGCACACCTACAAACACCACCGCAGACACATCGCACTGGAAGGGCAACCACCCGCCAGCCGCGTCCCAACCTCACGGGTCAGTACGCGTACTCGATCACGGCCGCTACTACTGCGCCACGGCTGTCACAGCCAGACGAGACAGCCCAACATCGAACACTCCACAGTCGGCCGTCACTGCATGCGCCCGCGCGACTCCCTGTGCCCTGAGCCGACGACGCCTGCCCCTAGGGTCAGTGCCGCCCCAGCGCCCTACGAATGAGCAAATACGCCCCTGCTGCGATCAAGGCCATCCCCATGAGGATCAAGAGCATCCCGGCAGCAATCAAAAAAGCTCCGAGAGCGATCAAAATCGTCCCGAGGATAAGCAAGATCGTCCCGAGGACGAGAAGAAGGGTAGCGAGGACGATCACGGCGTTCTCCTGTCTCCACTCCCGACTGTGGACCCTCCTCATAGTCAGTGCAAACACTCGGCGAGACGGCCTCTCGGCACCTTGACACCGTCGCGTCCTGACCGCCACATGGGATGGGGAGGCCATGGGAGAACCACACAAACGTCTACCCACGCGGAGCGCCGCGCCGGTTGCAGATGTGCAGGTCGGGGGCGTTGTTTCGAGCTCTGCATCACGTTCAAACGCCGTGACAGGGAGCCGCCACCATCAGGACGCCTGCCGCCGCCCTGCACTGACAGCCGGCAGACCAGCACCGCCTATCGCCTGGCTCTCCCGGCTGGACACCCAGACCTTCGGCCGCTTGATCCGCAATCAGCGAGGTCACGTGAGATCACGGCTTTGGGCCCTGCCGGCCACAGAGACCTGGTCATCACCACACACCCAAGCAAGAGCCGTGCGAACCCCGCGCACGAAGTCAAGGCTGCCGGGCTGATCATCAGGGATTTCGAGCAGGACAGCAGCCGCGTCCAACTCAGACATCAGCCGAGGCAGATCAAGGGCCCCACGACCGCCTCGGCCGGTCACCGGGGGATTCTCGATACGCCCGAGCGCCCACTCGTACGCCGCAGTCGCCCCGATGAAGAACTGCGACGAGCGCTCCGCGCCGTTGACCACCAGTTCGTCAAGTGCACGTTCAACCTCGACGAACGGCCGCGCGCCCACCCTCGTGACACCGCTTCCGTTCATGTCCTCAGGCAAAGTCATGCCCTCGGCATTCCCCCTTCTCCGGTCTCTGGGCTCCGCCCTTCGGGTGGGCTCCTCAGGGATGCGGCGACGCGCAGGGCTCACCCCGGCCGATCTGAGCGGCTCACCAGGTCGCAGTCCGTGAAGACCGCGCCGCAACGGCGCCGCCCACTGAACCCCTCGGAGAGGAGAGGGTGGCCTGCCGACTCGAGCGGGGTTTTCCGGAAGGCACCGAGCAGGGCGACTCTGCCTCCTGACGCGGGGAGAGGCGGACGTGACCCGTCTGCTGGCGATCTGAGCGGGCACATGGCGGTGAACCGGAGAGGACGATCTCCGGCCAGACATCACCGCAAGACGTCCCAGCACCCGCCTGACCAACCGAAGCCGCGCAACCGCGGACAGGAAGCGGAAGGCCGCCGCGTGGTGCACGAGCCCGTACTGGCCACCGCTCAGCGCCCATCGATAATGACGCGTTCTCGCAGGTCAACGCATCCTTCCCCGCGGTTTCAACGGCACGGGCGGCAGCTCCGGAGCGGGCAGCGGAGCACCGTCGTACCCCTTCACCTCCCCGAACCGTGACCCTTCCGTCCAGTCCCGGCGCGCCTGCTCGATCTCCTCCTGGGAGCGCCCGATCCAGTTCCAGAACATGATCAGTTCCTCCTCGAACGGCTCGCCGCCCAGGAGCATCAGGCCCGCGTCCGACTCGGCCCGCAGGGGGAGTTCCGTGCGGCCGCAGCCCAGGTAGAGCATCGAGCCGGGGAGGAGCGGTACGCCGTCCACATGGGCCTCGCCCGACATGGACAGCACCGCGTACTCGAAGTCCGCTTCCAGAGGCAGGCGGACGTCCGCGCCACGGGTGAGGGCGAGGTCGGCGCCGACGAGGGGTGTGTACGTCGTTCCGGGGGACGTCGCACCGTCCAGGTCGCCGAGGATCAGGGTCGCCGTGAGGCCCGGTGCCGTGACCGTCGGCAGGTCGGCGTGGTACTCGAAGCGCGGGTCGGTGTGCCGGTGGTGGCCGGGGAGGGCCACCCACAGTTGCGCGCCGTGCAGGAAACGGGCGTGCGAGCGCGGGCTCTCCTCCGAGTGGCTGATCGCCCGGCCGGAGGTCATCAGTCCCAGTTGCCTGGGGCGGATCAACTGGAGGCTGCCCGTGGAGTCGCGGTGCAGCACCTCCCCCTCATGCAGCCAGCTCACCGTCTGCAGGCCCATGTGCGGGTGTGGAGGCACCTGCATGCCGGGGTCGTCGGCGATGTCGTCGGGGCCGTAGTGGTCGACGAAGCACCAGGCGCCGACCATGCGGCGACCGAGATTGGGCAGCAGCCGGCGGACCTCGGTGGACTCGCCGAGCGGGACACGGCGCGGGCTGAGGAGTTCGCGGACCGGCTCGGCCACGACGAATCCACGCCCACCGCACACGGCGGGCACCGCACGGCGATCGAGATTGCTCATACGGAACAACGTAGTCCTGCCGGACTTGTCCCGTCAGTCGGCCGGATATAGTAGCCATGGACATAGTCGCCATGTACTGTATTCGCCCATGAGCAGCAACGCGGCCGGCGGCCCGACCCCCGGTTATCTGGTGTGGCGTCTGTCGACCAAGTGGCGGGTCGCCGTCGATCGCGCCGTCGCCCCGCTGGAGCTGACCCACGCGCAGTACTCGCTCGTGGCCTCCTTGCACGGCATGCAGCGCACGGGTGAGCGCCCCAGCCAGCGGCGACTCGCCGACCACACGGGGCTGGAACCGCTGTACGTGTCGAAGCTGGCCCGCTCCCTCGAAGCCGCCGGGCTGCTGGAGCGCGCCCGCGACCCACGCGACCCGCGTGCGGTGCAACTCACGCTGACCGAGCAGGGGCGGGCGACCACGGAGCGGGCGATCGAGGTCGTCCAGCGCCTGCTCGACCAGTTGCTGCAGCCGCTCGACGGCCTCGGCAGTCCCCGCACCCAGCAGTTCACGAGCGAGCTGACAGCCCTGCTCGACACACCGCTCGACCCGTCGAACGTCCACGGCGACAGCGACAAGGAGCAGTCATGACCACCACCGCACCGCTCGCCGACAGCCGCGCCATCGGGCTGGCCCACTACGCCGCACGCGCGGTCCTGGAGCAGGTGATGGGCCGGCACGGCCTGAGCTTCCTGCAGACCACCGTGTTGCGGCCGGTCGCCGCGGCCGAGGAGCCGCTCTCGCGGGGACGGCTCGTCCAGAGCGTCGTCGACGCCGTCAAGATCACTGCCGTAGAGGCGGACCGGGCCATCGACGAGCTGATCGGGCGGGGGCTCCTCACCATCGACGAGAGCGACACCGTCCGGATGACGGAGGACGGGCGGGAGCTGTACGACGCCGGGGCCGCCGAGACCGCGCAGGCCTCGGCGCGCGTCTGGGCGGGCATCCCCGAGGCGGACCTGGTCGCGGCCGGCCGGGTGCTGGCCCTGGTGACCGAGCGGGCGAACGCCGAGCTGCACGCCATCGGACGCAACCAGTGACATAACTAGTGGAATATTGAACCAACCCCGTCGGTTGTCGGCCCCGAAGGAGGTCGGCCGTGCAGAAGATGTTCAACGAGGCGCAGCAGCCGCAGCAGCCGCAGGAGTCCGCGTACTACACCCACGGAACGCCCGCGGAGCGCTGGGAGCGTGCCCGGATGTTCTTCGACGCCAAGGACTACGCCGCCGCGGCGCGGGTGCTGGGTCCGCTGGTCGAGGAGGTACCGGAGCAGACCGGTCCGCGTCTGCTGCTGGCCCGCGCCTACTACCACTCCGCTCAACTGCGGCGCGCCGAAAGCGAGTTGCGGCTCATCGTGGAGCGCGACCCGGTGGAGCGCTACGCCCGGCTGATGCTGGGCCGCACCCTCGAACGCCAAGGCCGTGGCGAGGAGGCCGACACCCATCTGCGGATCGCCTCCGCCCTCGCCGGAACCTTCGAGGAGGAGTGAGTCCGTCGCCATGGCCCGGAGGGCGCCCGTCGCCTCTCCGGGCCATGGCATGCTGGCGCGATGGCCCCGCCCCGTGATCACGCACCCCTGGCCGAGCGGATCGAGGAACTGCTCGCCCCCGGCGGCCCGTTGACCATCGTCGCGGCGGGCGATCCCGTGCTGCGCCGCGGCACCGAGCGGTACGACGGACAGCTCGCCCCCGCGCTGCTCGCCCGCTTCGTCGAGGCGCTGCGCGTCACCATGCGCGCGGCGCCCGGGGTCGGGCTGGCCGCGCCGCAGGTGGGGGTGGAGTTGCGGATCGCGGTGATCGAGGACCCGGCGCCGGTGACGGAGGAGGTACGGGTGGCGCGAGGGCGCGTGCCGCAGCCGTTCCGGGTGCTGGTGAACCCCTCGTACGAGCCCGTCGGACCCGAACGCGCCGCCTTCTTCGAGGGCTGTCTCAGCGTGCCCGGCTGGCAGGCGGTCGTGGCGCGGCACGCGCGCGTGCGGCTGACCGGTGAGGACGAGCACGGCCGGGCCCTGGACGAGGTGTTCACGGGCTGGCCGGCGCGGATCGTACAGCACGAGACGGATCATCTCGACGGCACGCTGTACCTGGACCGGGCCGAGCCGCGGTCGCTGTCGTCGAACGAGGCGATGGCCGGACGGTGGAACCAGCCGACACCGGACACCGCTGCCCGGGAGCTCGGTTTCCGGCTGCCCCACTGAGTGCTGTCCCCGGACGCCGGCCTTCCCCGAAGTGACCGGCGTCCGCGGTGTGTTCAGCCCCGGTAGGCCTCCAGCAGCCGCAGCCACACCTCGCTGATGGTCGGGTAGGACGGCACCGCGTGCCACAGCCGGCCGATGGGGACCTGACCGGCGACGGCGACGGTCGCCGAGTGGATCAGCTCGCCGACGCCGGGGCCGACGAAGGTCACCCCGCGCAGGATCTCGTCCTCGAGGTCGACGACCATGCGGGCACGGCCCTTGTAGCCGTCGCGGTACAGGCCGGCCCCGGCGACCGACGCCATCTCGACGTCGACGGCCCGCACCCGGTACCCGGCCTGTTCCGCCTCGGCGAGGGACAGGCCGACGGCGGCGGCCTCCGGCTCGGTGAAGACGACCTGCGGTACGGCGTGGTGATCGGCGGTGGCGGCGTGCGCGCCCCAGGGCTCGTCCTCGGGAAGTTCGTCACCGGCGGCGCGGGCGGCGATCGCGGCGCCGGCGATCCGGGCCTGGTACTTGCCCTGGTGGGTGAGGAGGGCACGGTGGTTGACGTCGCCGACCGCGTACAGCCAGTCGGTGCCGGGGACCCGCAGGCTGTCGTCGGTCTCCAGCCAGGTGCCGGGCTTCAGGCCGACGGTGTCCAGGCCGATGTCGTCCGTGCGGGGGGCGCGGCCGGTGGCGAAGAGGATCTCGTCGGCCTCGATGCGGTCGCTGGAGCCGGTGACGGCCACGACGGTGCCGTTCTGCCTGCTGACGGACTCCACGGAGGTGCCGGTGCGCACGTCGGCGCCGGCCTCGGTGAGGGCCTCGGCGACAAGTTCGCCGGCGAACGGCTCCATCCGGTTGAGCAGACCCTTGCCGCGCACCAGGAGCGTGACCTGGGTGCCGAGTCCCTGCCACGCGGTGGCCATCTCGGCGGCGACCACTCCCCCGCCGACCACGATCAGCCGGCCCGGCACCGCCTTGGCACTGGTGGCCTCCCGGCTGGTCCACGGCTTGACGTCGGCGAGGCCGGGCAGGTCGGGCAGTTGGGCGCTGCTGCCGGTGCACACGGCGACCGCGTGGCGGGCGGTCAGGGTGCGGCGCGTGCCGTCGGGCGCGGTCACCTCGACGGTGCGGGGGCCGGCGAGGCGGCCGTGTCCGCGGTACAGGGCGGCGCCGATGCCCTCAAGCCAGCTGACCTGGCCCTCGTCGTTCCAGTCGGAGGTCTCGTAGGTGCGGTGGGCGAGCACCTCCGCCGCGTCCAGCGGGCCCTGCACGGCGCGGCGCAGGCCCGGGGTGCGGCGGGCGTCGGCGTGGGCGATGACCGGGCGCAGCAGGGCTTTGCTGGGCATGCACGCCCAGTAGGAGCACTCGCCGCCGACGAGTTCGCTCTCCACGACCGCGGTGGTGAGGCCGGCCGCGCGGGTGCGGTCCGCGACGTTCTCCCCCACGGGTCCGGCACCGAGCACCACGACGTCGTACGCGATCGTTTCCGTTTCCGTCATGGGGTCAGTCTGGTGGGTGGCGGGCGTGCGGGCCACAGAACCGCTCGATCGGGGCGCGGGTGTGCGCCGTCGGGACACAGGTGTGCGCCCTGGCCACATGGGTACGTGCGCGGAATACGCACGTCGTCGGCTGTGTTGTGCCGATGCTCGCCCCCCGACACCAGGAATGAGGGATGCAGGCCATGAGCAGCACCGTGGAGCTCACCAAGGAGAACTTCGACCAGATGGTCACGGACAACGATTTCGTCCTGATCGACTTCTGGGCGTCCTGGTGCGGCCCGTGCCGTCAGTTCGCGCCGGTGTACGAGAAGGCCGCGGAGGAGAACCCGGACCTGGTGTTCGGCAAGGTGGACACGGAGGCGCAGCCCGAGCTGGCGGCGGCCTTCCAGATCCAGTCGATTCCGACGCTGATGATCGTGCGCGACCAGGTCGCGATCTTCGCCCAGCCGGGTGCCCTGCCGGAGGCCGCGCTCACGGACGTCATCGGTCAGGCCCGCAAGCTCGACATGGACGAGGTGCGCAAGTCGATCGCGGCGCAGGAGGGCCAGGGCCAGGCGGAGCAGCAGTAGGGCTTCGGGGCTCGTCCACAACGTGGGAGGAGCCTTCGGCCGGGACGGGGGCGCCCGGGCCGAAGGCTCCTTTTTCCGTGCCTCGCTTCCCCGCCCGTGCACCCCTCAGCTGGAGTCGCGGTGCACCACCGTGGCTCCGACCACGTTGTGGATGCCGGGTGCGGCGCCCGGCTCGCGGACCGCGCGGTCGACCAGTTCGGCGAGGTCGCGGCCGGACGGCAGTTCGATATGGACGGTGCTCAGCCGCGGCCGCAGCAGCCGGCCGAGCATCAGGTCGTCGGCGCCGACGAGCGCCGTCTCCTCGGGCACGCGCACGCCCTCGTCCTGCAGGGCGCACATCAGCAGCATCGCGTACTCGTCGTTGTAGGCGAACACGGAGTCCAGGCCGAGCCCGCGCCAGCGTGCCGCGAGCCGCGCGGCGGGTTCCTCCTCGTAGGCGAGGGGCAGTGCGGTGACCGTGGCGTCGGTGCCCCGCAGAGCGCGGCGGGCGCCTTCCAGGCGGGGGCGTGAGAAGGATTCCAGCCCCGCTTCCTCGGGGACGACGACGCCGATCCGGCGCCGTCCGCGGGCGTACAGATGGGTGGCCGCGGCATGGCCGACGCCCTCTTGGTCGAGCAGCAGGGCGTGGGCGCCCTCGACCGCCTCGGAACCGAGCGTGAGCACCGCGCGTGCGCCGGCCCGCTTGAGGACGGCGACGCCCTCGGGGCCGAGGCCGGTGCCGGGGACGAGGACGGCGACGGGGCGCAGTTCGGCCCAGGCGCGGGCGGCGTCGTCGCCCTGCGCGCCGACCGTGCCGTACTGCACGACCGTGTAGTCGAGGCTGCCGAGCGCCCACTGGAGTTCGTTGAGGAAGCGGCTGTAGAGGGGGCCGGCCGGGATGGCCGGGGCGGGCATCAGGACGATGCGGCTGTGGCCGGCGCGCAGGCTGCGGGCGGCCGCGTGCGGGACGTAGCCGAGTTCCTTTGCGGCCTCGTGCACCCGGCGGCGGGTGGCGTCGCTGATCCGTACGGAGCTGGTGTTGTTCAGCACGTAGGAGACGGTCGCGCGTGAGACGCCGGCCAGCCGTGCGACATCGGCGCTCGTGGGGGCGGAGCGGGGTGCGGGCGACGCGGGCGGGGGCGTGTTCGGTATCTGCACCATGACGGTACGCATCTTGGCAGAAGCGGACGGGGCCCTCCTGGGCGGGGCAGCGCGCCACACGGCTTCACGAACGCGTTCGTGACGAACTTGTTCGCAACGAACTTGTTCGCAACGAACATGTTCGTTAGGGTGGAGTCATGACCGACCGTCCCGACACCTCCCGGAGCCGCCGCGAGCGCCCGGCCAAGCCCGCCCTCACCCGCGAGGGCATCGTGGCCGCGGCGGTGGCGATCCTGCGCGCCGGGGGCCTGCAGAAGGTCACCATGCGGCGGCTCGCCCAGGAACTCGACACCGGCCCGGCCTCGCTGTACGTCTACGTGCGCAACACCGCGGAACTGCACGCGGCCGTCCTCGACGAACTCCTCGGCACCATCGGCCCGGCGCCCTCGCAGGGCTCGTGGCGGGAGCGGCTGGAGGGGGTGCTGACCGCGTACACCGCGATGCTGTTCGAGCACCCGAGCCTGGCCCGCAGCGCGCTCACCGCCCGGCCGAGCGGCCCGCACTACCTGAACCTGATCGAGACCCTGCTGACGCTGCTCGACGAGGGCGGTGTCCCGCCCGGGCGAGCCGCCTGGGGCGTGGACCTGCTGCTCCAGCACGCCACCGCGACGGCCGCCGAGCACGCGGGGGACGACGGCTCCGCCACCGCGTGGGCCGCCCTCACCCAGGCCCTGCGCGGCGCCTCCCCGCAGACGCACCCGCACCTCGCCGCCCTCGCCGGGCCCCTGCTGTCGGGAGCGCCCGAGGCCCGCCTGTCATGGGGGTTCCAGGCGCTGATCAGCGGCATCGCGCAGACCGCCGTACCGGACGAGACCGGCTGAACCAGCAGAGGAGACCGAAGATGCCCCTCCCCCACCACCCCATAGCCGTCGTCGGCGCGGGGCTCGGCGGGCTCGCGCTCGCCCGCGTCCTGCACGTGCACGGCATCGAGGCCGCCCTGTTCGACCTGGACGACTCCCCCGCCGCGCGCACGCAAGGCGGCATGCTCGACATCCACGAGGAGTCCGGACAGCTCGCTCTGCGCGCCGCGGGGCTGCACGAGGAGTTCTCCGCTCTCGTCCACCCCGGTGGGCAGGCCCTGCGGATCCTGGACAAGGACGCCGTGGTCCACCGGGAGGAGTCGGACGACGGCACCGGCGGGCGGCCCGAGATCGACCGCGGCGAGCTGCGCGACCTGCTGCTGCGCTCCCTTCCCGGGGGCACGGTGCGCTGGGGCGCCAAGGTCACCGGTGCGCGGGCCCTGGGCGGTGGGCGGCACGAGGTGACGCTCACCGACGGCACGGCGTTCACCACCGACCTCCTGGTGGGCGCCGACGGGGCCTGGTCGCGGATACGGTCGCTCCTGTCCGACGCCCGGCCCGCCTACACCGGAGTGTCCTTCGTGGAGGTCGACCTGCCGGAGGCGGACGTACGGCATCCGGCGAGCGCCAAGGTCGTCGGCGACGGCATGCTGTTCGCGCTCGGCGCCGGGCGCGGCTTCCTCGCCCACCGCGAGAGCGACGGCAGCCTGCACATGTACGTCGCCGTCGAGGCCGGCGAGGAGTGGCCGGCCGGGGTGGACTTCACCGACGCCGCGGCGGCCAAGGCGTACGTCATGGCGGAGTTCGCCGACTGGGATCCCTCGCTGCGCGCGCTGATCGCCGACGCGGAGGGACCGCTGGTGCCGCGCCGGATCCACGCACTGCCGGTCGGCCACCGCTGGCCGCGGGTGGCGGGGGTGACGCTGCTCGGCGACGCGGCGCATCTGATGTCGCCGTTCGCGGGCGAGGGCGCCAACCTGGCCCTGCTCGACGGCGCGGAACTCGGCCTGGCGCTCGCCGCACACCCCGGGGACGTCGAGGCAGCGCTCGCGGCGTACGAGGAGCGGCTGTTCCCGCGCAGCGAGGCCGCGGCGGCCGACTCCGCGCGCAGCGGCCGGCTGCTCTTCCGGCCGGACGCGCCGCGCGGGCTGGTGGAGATGTTCGCGGCACACGACTGAGCCGGAGGCTCGGCACCGAACGAAGGAGCCGGGGGCTCGGCCCCGCACGGGGAGCCGGGACCCAGGCGGCGCGGTATGCGAGGAGCCAGGACCACCCCTGCAGCGCGGCACGCGAAGCGCCGGGGCTCCGGCAGCAGGGCACGCGAGGCGCCCGGACCCCGGCGGCACGGCACGCGAGACGCCGAATCCGGACCCCCGATCAGCGCCCGGCGTCCGGCCGAACCCGGCTCAGCCGCGCGGCTCGGTGCGGGTGACGCGGTCGACGAGGTCCACCCAGCTCGCCTCCAGCCGTTCGACGGGCATCCGGCACTGGCGGGTCAGGTGGTGGACCAGGGACGGGCTGAGCTGGCCCATCAGCGCGTGCGCCAGCAGCTCGGTGTCGGCGTCCGGGGCCGCCTGGCGCAGCAGCAGGGCGACGTGGCTGTGCAGCACCCGGCGCGGCGGCACGACATAGCGGCGGTCCGGGCTCGGCTCGGCGGCCAGCTCCAGTTCCAGCTCGGCGACGGTCCTGCGCAGCAGCGCGCATCCGAAGGCGCGCAGCCGCTCCACCGGCGGGGCGCCGGGACCGAGCGGCGGAGGGCCACTGAGGAACGCGGCCTGGAACTTGCGCTCGGAGTGGTCCAGGAGCGCGGTCAGCAGTCCGGTGCGGTCGCCGAAGCGCCGGAAGACGGTGCCCTTGCCGACGTTGGCCGCCGCGGCCACGGCCTCCATCGTGACCCCGGCCACGCCGTGCTCGGCGATCAGCCGGGCGGCGGCGTCGAGGAGCTTGGCTCGGTTGCGGGCGGCGTCGGCGCGCAGGCACGGCTCGTCGTCGGCGGCACCGAGAGTGAGCAGTTCGGGCGCACCGTCGGTCTCCTGCGGGTGCGGAACGGGTGGCAGGGGCACGGACATGAACTCAGCGTAAAGCATGGGAATGAAACTGGACCCCGGTCCGGTTAGGGTGATAAAACTAAACGGACCCCGGTCCGTATTCTTCACAGCAGTGTTTCAGCAGCCCTTGGAGTTCTCATGTCCGTTCGTATCCTCGCTCTCGTCGGCAGCCTGCGCGCCGGTTCGC
This sequence comes from Streptomyces sp. NPDC049915, assembly GCF_040656475.1. Lineage (NCBI taxonomy): Bacteria > Bacillati > Actinomycetota > Actinomycetes > Kitasatosporales > Streptomycetaceae > Streptomyces > Streptomyces sp. NPDC049915. The sequence continues at coordinate 179,367 of NZ_JBFAMH010000012.1, read as the reverse complement.
ACAACCGTCAGCTCGCCGAGGCCGCCGTCAAGCTCGCCCCCGAGGGCGCCGAGGTCGTGGTGTTCGAGGGCCTGGCCGAGATCCCGTTCTACAACGAGGACATCGACGTCGAGGGCAACGTCCCCGCCCCCGCTGCCGAGCTGCGCGCGGCCGCCCAGGCCGCCGACGCCTTCCTGCTGTTCTCGCCGGAGTACAACGGCACCATCCCGGCCGTCCTGAAGAACGCCATCGACTGGCTGTCGCGTCCGTACGGCGCCGGTGCCTTCGGCGGCAAGCCGGTGGCCGTCATCGGCACCGCCTTCGGCCAGTACGGCGGCGTGTGGGCGCAGGACGACACCCGTAAGGCCGTCGGCATCGCGGGCGGCAAGGTGATCGAGGACATCAAGCTGTCCATCCCCGGCTCGGTGACCCGCTTCGCCGAGACCCACCCGGTGGACGACGCCGAGGTCGCCGCGCAGCTGACCGAGGTCGTCGCCCGTCTGCACGGCCACGCGGGCGAGGCCGTCGCCGCCTGACACCGGGGCGCTTCGCACCCTCGCACCTCCCGGTCCTCACGGTGGAGGGGCGGCAGCTCACGGGCTGCCGCCCCTTCGTCGTTTCCCCGCAACTCCCCCAGCCGGCGGTGGTCGGGAGTGCCCGCACCTCGTGCATCGCGTTCACACCCCGGGCCGCCTCGATGATCCGGTCAGCGGCGGGAGAGCGCCAGCACGCTCAGGCCGAACATCAGCACGCCCAGCGGAAGGTGGACCGAGGGCACGTGCGCGATGCCGAGCACGACCTGGACGGAGGCCAGCACGAGGAACCCCGACGCGTGCCAGATGGGCCGGGGCGAGTTGCCGCCCGGCTTCCACGCCAGCACCGCGGCGAGCACGTACAGCATCGACGCCGCGTACATCACCCGGGCTCCGACACTGTGCAGCGTCTCTCCGTAGGAGGCGGTCAGCAGCAGTCCGGCGGAGACGGCCTGAAGGAAGATCGTCAGGGTCTGCACGGCGATCGCGGCCCTCAGGAACGAGGAGGTGCGTCGGGCGTTCGCCGTCACCTCGGTGGCCATGGCGGGGTCCCCCTTCTTCTCCGCCCTCGGGCGGTGGATCGATAAGGTCTCATCAGCCCGACGACGCGGGCCTGCGGAAGGTAAGGCGAGGGGGCGGCCGCACGTATGGGGACTGTCGGGACCGGCACCGAGGAGACAGCCGGCGAGCGAGGGCAACTGATCAACGTCGCCTACCGGTTGCTCGGTTCACTGGCCGAGGCCGAGGACGCCGTACAGGAGGCCTACGCACGCTGGTACGGGCTGCCGCGCAGCCGGCGGGAGGAGATCGTGTCCCCCGGCGCCTGGCTGACGACGGTGACCGGCCGCGTCTGCCTGGACGTACTCGGCTCGGCGCGGGCCCGCCGGGAACGCTATGTCGGCGCATGGCTGCCCGAGCCGCTGCCCGACCGCGCCGAGCGGGACCGCCCGGCAGGCGGCACCGGCACCGCCGGGCCCGCGGACCCCGCCGACCAGATCGTCCTGGACGAGTCGGTGACCATGGCCTTCCTCGTCGTCCTGGAGTCGATGACGCCCGCCGAGCGGGTGGCGTTCGTCCTGCACGACGTCTTCCGCTACCCGTTCGCCGAGATCGCCGGCGTCCTCGACCGGAGCCCGGCGGCCTGCAAGCAGCTGGCCTCGTCCGCCCGGCGGCGGGTGAGCACGGCGCGCGCTCCCGTGACGGCGACCACCGGTCGGGCCGACGTGGTGCGGCACGTCAAAGAGGCATGGCAGAGCAAGGACATCGCGGCCCTGGTCGGTCTCCTCGACCCGGGCGCCGTGATGACCGCCGACGGCGGCGGCATGGTCGGTACCGTTCTGCGCCCGATCGAGGGCGGCGCGCGCATCGCCCAGTACATGGCCGCCATCGCCGACAGGGCTCCGGATCTGGAACTCCTGGAGCGGTCGGTCAACGGCATGCCGGGACTGGTGGCCCGACGCGCGGGCGTCGTCGCGACCGTGGCCGCCTTCGACGTCGCCGACGGACGCGTCACCCAGATCTGGGTGGTCCGCAATCCGGAGAAACTGCGCCGGTGGGTTGAGATCTGACGGTGTGTCCGGCCGGCGCCGGGGCCTTCGTGCGGCCGTCCACGCGATCTCTCCCCTTGGTCCGGTTGTTCCGTCATTTCTTGGGAAAGTCTTGGCGCTCCGCAGGGAACCCGCACACCGTGCCATGGCCTCGCGCACGCCAGACGCAAGGGTGCAATGCGCGCAAGAGGACCGTGTGCAGGAGCCGGACGGGGCCGGGACTTTCCGCTCCCTTGAACCTTTGTTGGGTGTTCCTGGAATGTTCATGATCACCGGCCCGCCGACGCGGTGATCACCCTGTGAGAATCAGCCCGTTTCTGTTGGCTCCGTCACAAACGGAGTGTCAGAGAGGAAGCTGATGAAGCGTCACAGATCCAGGGGCTACGGCAGACCTGGAGGAAACAGACTCCGGACGTCTCAGCTGCGCCGGACAGCGATCAGCGTGGTCATGCTGCTCGCCGCGGAGACGGCCCTGCTGTCGCAGAACACGGGACTCGCCTTCGGCCGGGACACGGCCACCGCGGTGGCCACCAGTGAACAGCAGCCGCACACCGCGGCGTTCGGTCCCGCCGAGGCGCAGGACGAGGCGTCGGCGATGCTGATGGCGCGCCTGCAACACCGGAAGATCGAGGTGCTGTCGGCGCGCACGGCGGATTCGTCGACGTACGCCCTGCCCGACGGGCACGTGCGGAGCGAGATATACGCCGGTCCGGTGCGGGTGAAGCAGGGTGCGGTGTGGAAGACCATCGACACCGCCCTCGCCGACACCGGGGCCGATCTGACGCCGAGGGCCGCCGCGGCGGATGTCGCGGTCTCCGACGGCGGGGATCAGCGGCTGGCGTCGGTGCGGCGGGGCAAGGCGTCCTTCGGACTCGGCTGGCAGAGCAGCCTGCCCGCGCCGGTGGTGAAGGGCAACACGGCCGCCTACCGGCTCGGCGGCGGGCAGACCCTGTCCGTCACCGCGCTCGCGCAGGGCTTCTCGGAGGACATCCAGCTCACCCAGCGGCCGAGCGGTGACACCGTCTCCTACCGGATTCCGCTGGATCTGGCCGGGCTGAAGCTGTCCCAGGCCGCTTCCGGGCACCTGCTGCTGAAGGACGGCTCGGGCAAGCTGGTCGCCGAGGCGCCGGCGCCCATGATGTGGGACGCGTCCAAGGACCCGGCCTCGGGTGAGTCCGCGCACCGGCAGCAGGTGACGACGCGGATCGAGACCGGCGCCGACGGCAGGCAGACCCTCGTCCTCACCCCGGACAAGGGCTTCCTCGCCAAGGCCACCTACCCAGTGACGGTCGACCCGACCACGACGCTCGCGGTCACGACCGACACCTGGGTGCAGAACCCGGACTACCCGGACTCACAGGTCTCCTCCGAGGAGCTGAAGTCCGGTACGTACGACGGCGGCACCGACACCGCCCGCTCGTATCTGAAGTTCGATGTGTCGAAGCTGGCGGGCAAACAGGTCACGGCGGCAACGATGTCGCTGTACAACTACTACTCGGCGACCTGTTCCACCTCCGGCGCCGCCACCCAGGCCAGACGGATCACCTCCACCTGGTCCTCGTCGTCGGTCACCTGGGGCGCGCAGCCGCCGACCACCACGACGGACATGGCGACCAACACCGGGCACTGGGGCTATTCGTCGTCCTGCCCGGCGGCGTGGTCGAACTGGAACCTCCAGGCGATGGTGCAGTCGTGGGCCAACGGCACCACGAACTACGGCATCCAGCTGCGCAGCGCCGACGAGGCGGACTCCACCACCTGGCGCCGCTTCCGCTCGGCGAACTACTCCACCGCCGGGTACGCGCCGAAGCTGTCGGTGACCTACAACTCCTACGCCACCGCCACCTCGGCGGCGATCTCGCCGAACTTCCCCAACCCCTACAACGGCAAGACATACGTGACCTCGCTGACGCCGACGCTGGCGGCGAAGGTCACCGACCCCGACGGTTCCACGGCCTCGGCGCAGTTCGAGATCACCGCGGACCCGGCGTACGCGGACACCACCTACACCTACACGGGCACCTCGCCCGCGGTGGCCTCGGGGGCGACTGCGAAGCTGACGATCCCGTCGGCGAACGCGTTCCCCGCGGGCAAGCACCTGCGCTTCCGTGTCCGGGCGTACGACGGGACCGACTTCGGATCCTGGTCGGGCTACAGCACGTTCGTGCTGAACACGGCCCTGCCGGCCGCACCGACCCTCTCCTGCACGCCGTACAGCGAGAACACGTGGACGGCGACCAGTGACAGCGGGGCGACCTGCACCCTGGACACCTCGGCCACGGACGGCATGGGTTACTACTGGGGCCTGGACGACTCCTCGGTGCCCAACCGGGTGTACGACACCACCGACGGCACCGGCGGCGACCCGCTGACGATCACGATCAAGCCGGGCGAGGACTGGCACAAGCTCTACGCCAAGACCGTCGACTCCGGCGGCAACCTCTCCACCTCCGCCACCGCCTACGCCTTCGGCGTCGGGGACGGGGCCGGGCTGCTCACCCCGGGCGACGGCGACAGCGCGGCCCGCCGCGTCAGCCTGACCGCCACCGGCAAGCCCACCTACACCGGCGTCACCTACCAGTACCGGCGCGGCGAGACCGACACCTGGCACGACGTACCGGTCGCCCATGTCACCAGGTCCGCCGACGGCTCCGCCGTCTCCGCGTGGCCGCTCGCCGTGACCAACGGCTCCCCCGCCGCGCTGACCTGGGACGTCACCACGTCCCTCGCGGAGGACGGCCCGGTCGACATCCGGGCGGCGTTCACCGACGGTGCCACCACCGCCTACGCGCAGCCGCACACCATCACCGTCGACCGCAACGCCGGCACCGCACCCAGCGAGGAGGTCGGTCCCGGGTCGGTCAACAGCCTCACGGGCGACTACACGCTGTCGGCCACGGACGCCTCCGGCTTCGACCTGTCCGTGACCCGCACGGCCTCCTCACGCCGCCCCACCGCCGGTGCGGACGCGGAGGGCCAGGCCGCGATCTTCGGTCCGCAGTGGACCTCCGGCACCACCGCCGAGATCACCGACTCCGACTGGGCCTACGTCCGCAAGACCTCGGCCACCTCGGTGGCGCTGGTCGACGTCGACGGCGACGGAACCGGGTTCACCGCGACCTCGTCCGGCGGCTGGAAGCCCGAGCCGGGCTCGGAGGACCTGACCCTGACCGGGTCGCTGACCGGCAGCTTCACCCTGAAGGACGACGAGGGCACCACGACCACCTTCGCCAAGGTGGACCCGGCCGCCACGACCTGGCAGGTCTCCAGCACCTACCTGCCCACCGACAACTCCACCACCAAGGTGGTCTCGGAGAAGGTCACCGTCGGCACGAACACCCTGGCCCGGCCCAAGTACGTCATCGCGCCCACCACGGCCGTGACCGCGGCCGGCTGCCAGACCACACCGGCGACCAAGGGCTGCCGGATGCTGGAGTTCGTCTACGCGGCCTCCACCACCGCCACGTCCACCGCGCTCGGCGACTACACCGGCCAGGTCAAGCAGATCAAGCAGTGGGCGACCGACCCCGGCGCCGCGGCCGCGACGGCCACCGTGGTGGCGCAGTACGCCTACGACTCCTCCGGGCGTCTGCGCGAGGAGTGGGACCCTCGGATCAGCCCCGCGCTGAAGACCGCCTACACCTACGACTCCGCCGGCCGTGTCGCCACCCTGACCCCGCCGGGCGAGCTGGCCTGGACGTTCACCTACGGCAAGGCCGGCAACGCCGCCACCGCCGGTGACGGCATGCTGCTCAAGGCATCCCGCCCGAACCTGACGCAGGGCACCAAGAACACCACGGACGGCACCAACGCCGTCACCAGCGTCGTCTACGACGTCCCGCTGACCGGCACCAGGGCGCCGTATGCGATGGGTACGTCGGACGTCGCCGCCTGGGGTCAGAGCGATGTCCCCTCGGACGCCACCGCGGTGTTCCCGGCCGACTCCGTCCCGCTGTCCAACACCGGCTCCAACCTGGCAGCGACCGACTACAGGCGGGCCACGGTCACCTACACCGACGCCTCCGGCCGTGAGGTCGACTCCGCCGAGCCGGGCGGTCACCTCACCACCACCGAATACGACCGCTTCGGCAACACGATCCGTGAACTGACCGCCGCCAACCGGGAGCTGGCCCTGGCCACCAGCGGCGCCGGCCAGGCCGAGCAGGTGGCGCTGAGCATCGACCAGCTCACCCCTGCCGACCGCGCCGAGCTCCTCTCCACCCGCTCGGTGTACTCCGCCGACGGCCTGCGCCAGACGGAGGAGTTCGCGCCGCTGCATCTGGTGACCCTCGCCGGCACGCTCAAGGCCCCCACCGGGGGCACCGACCTGCCCGCCGGCACCCAGGTCGCCGCGCGCCAGCACACGGTGAGCGCCTACGACGAGGGCCGTCCCACCGACGGCACGGCCACCATCGCCAACCAGGCCACCACCACCAGTGTGGGCGCCCATGTCGACGGCTACGCCTCGGACGCGGACGTGCGCACGACCAAGAACGAGTACGACTGGGTGAAGGGCCTGCAGACGGCCACCGTCACGGATCCGTCGGGTCTGGCGCTGAGGACGACGACGTCGTACGACTCCCAGGGCCGGGTCATCAAGACGACCCTGCCGAAGTCGTCCGGCACGGACGCGGGCGCCACCGTCACCACCTACTGGTCGGCCACCGGCTCCGGCGCCTGCAACGGCCGCCCCGAATGGGCCGACCTGGTGTGCTCCACCGGCCCCGCCGGCACCATCGCCAATGGCGGATCCAACCCCGCCCAGCTGCCCACGAGGACCGTCGAGTACGACCGCTGGGGCAACACCGCCAAGATCACCGAGACGGCGAACTCCGTCACCCGGACGTCGAGCAACACCTACGACGCGGCCGGCCGTCTCACCACCACGTCCGTGACCGGCGGCGTGGGCACGGCGGTGCCGGACTCCACCACCACCTACGACCCCGCCAGCGGTGACGTCGCCACGGTCACCTCGAACGGCCAGACCATCACCCACACCCACGACGCCCTCGGCCGGGAAATCTCCTACGCCGACGGCTCCGGCAACACCGCCACCACCGGCTACGACGCCCTCGGGCGACCGGTGAAGACCACCGACTCCGCCCCGTCCACCACCACCTACACCTACGACACCGCCAAGGACCCGCGTGGCCTGGAGACCTCCCGCACCGACTCGGTCGCCGGCACCTTCGCCGCGGCCTACGACGCTGACGGCGACCTGGCCACCCAGTCCCTGCCCGGCGGATACACCCTGACCATCGGCCAGGACGAGACCGGCGCGACCACCTCGCGCACCTACACCAAGGACAGCGACGGCACCACCGTCGCCTCCGACACCGTCGACGAGACGATCCACGGCCAGGTCGTGGCCGACGCGAACACCGCGGGCCGCAGCCGCAGCCGCGGCTACGTCTACGACGCGACCGGACGCCTCACCCGCGCCGACGACACCGACCCGGACGGAGCCTGCACCCGCCGCGACTACACCTTCGACGACAACACCAACCGCACCGCACTCGCCGTCGCCCGCGCCGACGTCGGCGCGGCCTGCACCTCCACCGGCGCGGCCACGACGTCGTACGCCTACGACAGCGCGGACCGACTGGTGACCGCCGGCACGGTCTACGACGCCTTCGGTCGCACCACCACCCAGGCCACCGGCGCAGTGATCGACTACTACGCCGACGACCTCGTCCGGCGGCAGACCTCCGGCACCAGCCGGCAGACCTGGAACCTGGACGCGGCCGGCCGCCTCGCCACCTGGACCACCGAGACCCAGGGCACCGACGGCACATGGACCCAGACCGGGGCCAAGACCGACCACTACGGCGCCGACGGCGACAGCCCCGACTGGATCCAGGAGAGCGCCGGAGCCGTCTCGCGCAACGTCCAGGGCATCGGCGGCGACCTCGGTGCCGTCACCAGCGCCACCGGTGACACGGTGCTGGAACTGACCGACATCCACGGCGATGTGACGGTCCAGCTTCCGCTGGACACCATCCAGGCGCCCACGGCGTTCGCCTACGACGAGTACGGCAACCCCGAGGGCGACGCCACCGCGGCCCGCTACGGCTGGCTCGGCGGCAAGCAGCGCTCCAGCGAGACGGTCACCGGCGCCACCCTCATGGGAGTGCGCCTCTACGACCCGACCACCGGACGCTTCCTCAGCGTGGACCCGGAGCAGGGCGGCAACGCCAACGCGTACGAGTACTGCAACGGCGACCCGCTCAACCGCTACGACCTCGACGGCAGGTGGGGCTGGTTCAAGAAGCTGAAGCGCAAGTTCAACCGCTGGTCCGCCAACGCGCTGGGCTGGGGCCTGTCCAAGGTCGGCAGCCACTACCTCGGCTACCGCTGCTCCTACCGGTACGGCCTGCGGGTGTGCCGGGGCGGTTACCTGCTGCACGCGCGCGGCGGAACGACCCTCGGCAACACGTACTTCACCTCGAACAACCGGAAGTACATCACGCGCAACCGGATCCGCCACGAGAAGCGGCACGTCCGGCAGTGGCGGCGCTACGGGCTCGGGTTCATGTTCCGGTACATGCGCGCGGGGCGGAACCCCTGCCACAACCGGTACGAGCGCCAGGCCAACCTGAGGTGGGGTGGATACAAGTGCTGATCCGCCGGGCAGCCTCCCGCGCGGCCCTGACCGGGGCGCTCGCCCTGCTCGGGTCCGCGTGCGGGCTCTTCCCGTCGGACCCGAACCCACCCGTGTTCGGTGCCCGGCCCGAAGGGGAGACGATCGTCGTCAGGATCCCCCTCTGTGCCACGGACACCGTGCGGCGGATCGATGTCTTCGACTTCGACGACAAGCGCGAGACGCCGCGGACGGTGTGGTGGGCCTCCGATCCGGTGACGCCCTCGGCGAAGTGGGGAGTCGTCACGCTGTGGTCGGGAGAGGGGTTCGCGCATCACGCCGGCACGCCGGCCGCGATCCCCGAGCACCTGGATCTCGGCTACACGGATCCCTCGGGTGACGGCCGCGGCGATTACCTCGACCTGCCCGCGATCAGGAAGGCCACGCTGAGAACCGGCGAGTACTGGACCAGCGACGGCACCCGGACCGCCGAGCAGATCGACGCGCAACTCGGCTGCCACGGCGGTAAGTGAACCCAGCAGCGACGGCCCCCTCGGAGAGTCTCCGAGGGGGCCGTCCCTTTGCCGTGCCGCCCCCAACGTGATCAACGGGCGTCCCCACGTGCGCCCCGCGACGCGGGAGAAGGTGCCGGCGGCGATGGACCGGCTCGACTACCGCGTCAACGTCGCCGCCCGCAATCTGCGCAAGGGCCGCACCGGCACGATCGGCCTGGCCGTGCAGGGAATCAACCAGCCCTACTACGGCATCCTGGCCGGTTCCCTGATCGGCGCGGCCGCCCGGCACGGCCTGCGCGTGAGCATCGAGCAGACCGGCGCCTCCCGGGAGGGCGAGCTGGAGGCGCTGGCGCTGTCCCGCAACCGGCTGTACGACGGGCTGATCCTCGCCACCGCCGGCATGGGCCCGGCCGACGCCGAACGGCTGCGCACCGACCACCCGGTGGTCATCCTCGGCGAGCGCATCTTCGGCGGTCCCGTGGACCACGTGGCCATGCCCAACGCGGCGGCGGCGCGGGCCGCGACCGCGCATCTTCTTCAGCGGGGCTGCCGGCGCGTCGCCGTGCTGTGCGGGCCGGTGACCGAGGAGGCCGACGTCTCCAGCCTGCGCTACGCCGGTTACCGGCAGGCCCTCGACGAGGCCGGGCTGCCCGTCGATCCGGCGCTGGTGCGCGACGGTACGCAGCTCACCATGGCCGGGGGCGCGCGGGCGGTGCAGGCGCTGGTGGAGGCAGGGGTCGACTTCGACGGGCTGTTCTGCGTCGCGGACACGGTCGCCATGGGCGCGCTGCGCGGTCTGGCCGACGCGGGACTGCGGGTGCCGGAGCAGGTCAGGGTGATCGGGTTCGACAACGTGGCGGAGAGCGCGTATCTCGTGCCCTCCTTGTCCACCGTCGACCCGGACCACGAGGTGATGGCCGAGCGGGCGGTGGCGCTGCTGGTGCGGCGGATGGAGCGGGGCGGCTCCCCGGACGGGGCGCAGGAGTTCGTCGGTCCGTTCACGCTCGTGGTGCGGGAGTCGACCGGCGGCTGACGTCCCCTGTGTCCGGGCCGCGCAGGGTCGCCGGAGAATCCGCGCAGGAGTCTCACACGGACTGCACACAGCCTTTCAACAGTCTCGTTAGCGTGACTGGCCGTCCGTACCACCGTCAGGAAGACACCGATGGATTACTGCTCCTCGTGCCGCCGCCACCTCAACGGCGCCCTGGTGTGCCCGGGGTGTGGCGCCTACGCGCCGGACATAGACCCGGGCCTCGACGCCGGTCCCACCGCCTCGGCGCCTTCCGGAGAGCCGGTGAGCATCGCTCCGGCCCGGGAGCCGTGGGGAGCGGCCCCGGCCCGGGAGCCGGTGAACACCGCGCCGATCGACCAGCCGTCGGGCGCCGCCGGGGTCTGGGAGCCGTCGGCCGCCGGTTCCGTCGCCGACGAGGCGGGAGCGCAGGACATCGCGTACGAGGGTGGTCCCGCGCCGTCGGGGCGGGCCGCGCGGCGTCGGCAGCGGGCCCGCTGGCAGAAGAACCGGCGCCGGGCGGCGGTCGCGACCGCTGTCGCGCTGGTCGGCGGTGGGCTGACGGTGGCCGCGATGGACCGCGGCTCCGGGGGCCGTGCGCAGGCCGCGACGACCCCGGACGACCACACCATGAACGTCGCCGAGGAGCCGGCGCAGACCTACGCGCCTCCGGTGGCTCCCGAGCCGCGCCGCCCGGCCGGCCACTCGGCGCCGAGCCACGTGACACAGCCCGCGCCCCCGGTCCGGCAGCACACGGACAGCGTCGCGACACCCGCCGCCGTACCGACGACCCACCCCCGGCCGCAGACCGCGGTCCCGGTGCGGCCGGTGATCCGCACCGCGCCGCTGGGCCACACCTCGGCCCCGCAGCCGTCCGGCGCCCCGGTCACCGACCCCGGCGGTACGTCCACGTCGGCGCAGCAGCCGTCGACGCCCGCGGGCTCCGGGAACGACACCGCGCCCGCTCCGGCGCCGTCGGCGACCTCGCCGTCGAACACGACGCCGTCACAGCAGCAGCTCTGCCTGCTCGTGGTGTGTCTCGGCTGACAGGCTCAGCGTCCATGCCGAGCCGTCACGAGGTGCGTCTGCACCGTATGGGCCGCTGGTGGGCCGTCGACATTCCGGGCCTGGACGCGCACACCCAGTGCCGCACGCTCGACGAGGCGGAGGACCTGGCGCGCGAGCTGCTCGCCCGGGCGCTGGGCACCGGACCGGAACAGGTCGCCGTGCACCTGGTGGTCCCGGAGCTGGCGCCCGAGCTGGACTCCGTGGCGGGGGCGCGCAGGCGCCGGGAGGCCGCGGTGGCCGCCGAACGGGAGGCGGTCACGACAGCCGTGCGCATCCTGGTCGAGACGCTGGGCGTCGGTCCGGGAGACGTGGGCCGGCTGCTGGGCCTGCCGCCGGACGAGGTCGCCCGCCTGACTCCGCGCCGCACCTCGGGCACGGCCCACCTCACCCGCGTGCCACCGCCGGGCATTCCCCGCCCGGACCAGCGTCCGGGCCCGCGCACGACCGCGCTCCGACGTTCGCAGAGTGTGCCTGGCCTGGGGCCCGCACCGCGCTGACGCGGCGCGCGGCCCTTGTGGAGGGTCTGGGACCCGGGTGGTTCGGCCCGTGGTCCGTCACTTGCCGTACGCCTGCTTCCAGCGCGCCCGGTGGCGAGCGTCGCCCTGGCCGTGGCCGCTCATCGCGCCGAGGGCCGGCAGGGCGGTGCCGTTGTGCCACAGGCCGAGCAGGTCGCGGTGGACGGCGAGGATGCCGTTGTGCCGGGCGAACTCCTCGGCGGGGCGGCTGAACCGGGTGGTGGTGACGAACACGGCGACCCTGGCGCCGAAATGCACCTTGGCGCCGAGCAGATCGCGCAGTTCGCGGCTGGCCACGGTGCGGCTGGGCGCGTACCGCTTGCACTGGACGACCATGGTGCGGCCGTCCGGCAGGCGTCCCATGACGTCGGCCCCGCCGTCGTAGGCGCCGCCGACGCGCCGCACACGCGTGCATCCGTCACGCCGGCACAGTGCGGCGACCAGTTCCTCGAACTCGCCGCCGGTCATGGCGTCGACGGTGGCGAGGCTGCGCCGGCCGGCTTCGACGGCCTGTTCGTGCCGCCACCGGCGGTCGTGCCGGCGCAGGCCTCGGTCGGTGCGCCACAGCCGGCAGCCGGCCGCCGTGAGACCTCCGGCGAGCACCACGGCCAGGGCGTACGCCCAGCCGGCCGCCGCACCGGCCACCAGCAGGGCGGCGGCCAGGCCCGTGCCGTACGCCGTCACCCCGCGCCCGCGAGCGGATCCGCCCCGTCCACGCCCAGCCGCCACGCCGCCTCCCCTGCCGTCCGTAACGGCAGTGTGGGTGGGGCGGCGCGGCGGCAGTAGGCGCGCGTCGGCCAACTCTGCGTGCTCAGCCCACCGTTCGGTGCGCGATGTGGCCGCCGGTCACGGTCAGCGGCACCGGGGCGCCGGCGACCTCGTCGGCGGGGGCGGTGACGGGGTCGACGCCGAGCGCGGTCAGATCGGCGCGCTGCCCGACCGCGATACGGCCGGCGACGGTCTGTTCCCCGGCCGCGAGGGCGGCGTGGGTGGTGCAGCCCTCCAGTGCCTGGAGGGCCGTCAGCCCGGCCCGGTCGGAGGCGGCGCCGCGGGGCTCGCGGGCCGTGGCGAGGACGGCGCGGGCGTCGTAGTGGGCGATGGGCCAGTCCGAGCCGAGGGCGAGGACCGCGCCGCCGTCGCGCAGGTCACGCAGCCGCCAGGCCCGCCCGGCGCGGGTCGTACCGAGGCGCGTGGACCACTCGTCGGTGCGGTCGGGCCGGGTGTAGGCGGTGTGCGGGGGCTGCATGGAGGCGATCACGCCGAGCTTCGCGAAGCGCGGGACGGTGTCGTCGGGTACGGACTCGATGTGCTCGATCCGGTGCGCGAAGCGGGCGGCCTCCCCCAGTGCCTCCACGGTGTCCAGGACGTGCCGCACGGCCGCGTCGCCGATGGCGTGCGTGGCGGTGCGCACTCCGGCGCGGTGCAGGAAGCGCACCGCGTCGCTGTAGGCCTCGGGGTCGGGCCAGAACGCTTCGGTGCCCTGGCCGTGGCAGTCGGGGTGCTCCAGCCAGGCGGTGCCGCCCTCGACGGTGCCGTCCATGAAGAACTTGACCCCGCCCACCCGCCAGTGCCGGCCGCCCCGCCGCTGCAGGGCGACCAGTTCCTCCAGCGCGGCCCGGTCGGCGCCGGGCATGCACCAGGGGGCGAAGCGCAGCCGCACCGGCAGGACGGTCTCCTCGGCGACGGCGCCGACCAGGTCGGGGTCACCGCCGTCCATGACGTGGGCGCCGGTGAGCCCGGTGGCGGCCATGCCGGTCAGCAACTCGACCAGCCGCGCCCGTCGTTCGGCGTACGGCAGCCGGGGCGCGACCTCGTGGACGAGGTCCATCGCGGCGTGCTCGACGAGGTGTCCGGTGAGCCGGCCGTCGGCGTCGGTGGCGATGGTGGCGCGCTGGGCGAAGGTGCGCGGGCCGGTGATGCCGGCGGCCTTCAGGGCGGCGCCGGTGACGAGGGCGGAGTGGCCGTCGTACAGGCGCAGGAAGGCGGGCGCGCCGTCCAGGACGTCCTCGACGAGGGCGCGGTCGACGGGTCGGCCGCCGAAGACGTTGTGGTCCAGGCCCCAGCCGAGGACCCAGCCGTCGGTGCGGGGCGCCGTGGCGAGCGCGGCGCGCAGCCCTTCGAGGTCGCGGACGTGGGAGAGGTCGGTGCCGGAGGTCATCTCCAGGCCCCACACCGGGTGGCTGTGCCCGTCGACCAGGCCGGGCACGAGGCTTGCGCCGGCCAGGTCCACCACCTCGGTTCCGGCCCCGCACCAGTCGCGTACGCCGGTCTCGTCGCCGACGTACGCGATCAGTCCGTCGCGGACGGCGACCGCGCGGGCCTCGGGCCGGTCCGGGTCGAGGGTGCGGACTCGGGCACCGGTGAGGACGAGGTCGGCGGTGGGCATGGGTCTCCTTGGAGCTCGGCGGGGTGGCCGGGTCGGTGGGGCTCGGCGGGGTGGCGGGTCAGTCGCGGGCGAGGACGGCCGGTTCGGCCGGGCAAGCCGCGGTCTCACTGCCGGGTTCGGCGGCGAAGTGGGCGTACACCTCGGGCCGGTGACGGCGCAGCCAGCCGGCGAGGGCGAGCCCGATGAGGAACACGGCCGGGACGACGGCGACGAGGACGGTGTTCACGGTCGCGGAGGCGCCGGTGAACAGGTCGAGGTGGGTGACCACCAGGGCGATGGCGGTGGCCAGCAGCACCGCGGCGACCACGGGCGCGACGACGGTGCGCAGGGCGCCCTCGCCGTGCCGGATGCGCCGGAAGTAGCAGGGGATGGCGAGCGCGGCCAGCAGTTGCAGCGCCAGCAGGCCCAGCATGCCGGGGGTGTTGACCCACAGCAGCAGCTGGTCGTACGGGTCGGCGCCGGCCGCGGCGAAGGCGAGCACGACGGCGGCGCCGAGCACGGTCTGCCCGATCCCGGCGACGTACGGGGAGCCGTGGCGGGAGTGGACGCGGGCCAGCGCCTTGGGCAGGACGCCCTCCTCGGCCAGGGCGAGGCCGTAGCGGTTGATGGCGTTGTGGAAGGAGAGCAGGGACGCGAGGACGCTGGTGACGATCAGGACGTGCATGACGTCGGCCGCCCAGCCGCCCACATAGGTGGTGATCGCGGAGAAGAACAGCCCGGCGGGGTCCTTCCCGGCCGCCTGAACCACGTGGCTGTCGCCGAAGGCCTGGACGGCGATCCACACCACGAACGCGTAGAAGAGACCGAGGAACGCGACGGCGATGTAGGTGGCGCGCGGCACCGTGCGGTCGGGGTCGCGGGCCTCGCGGCGGTAGATGACGGTCGACTCGAAGCCGGTGAACGCGGCGAACGCGAACGCGAGGACGGCGGCCGTGCCGGGCACGAGGACGTTGCCGGGTGTGAAGGACGCGAGGGACAGGCCGTGCGCGCCGCCCTTGAGCAGGACGCCGCCCGCGAGCAGGACGAGGATGCCGGTCTCGGCGACCAGCAGCACACCGAGCAGCTTGGCGCCGAAGTCGATAGAGCGGAATCCGCCGTATCCGATGACCAGCAGGCCGACCAGGGAGACGGGGAGCCAGGGCACATGCGAGCCGGACAGCGCGTGGACGGTGTCGCGGGTGGCGGTCCCGAGGAGGCCGTAGACGCCGATCTCCATGCCGTTGTAGCCGATCAGGGCGAGCAGGGCGGCCCCGACGCCGACGCTGCGGCCGAGGCCGCGGGTGATGTACGCGTAGAAGGCTCCGCCGCCGTGGACATGGCGGCTCATGGTGGTGAAGCCGATCGCGAAGACGGCGAGGGTGACACCGGCCAGCAGATAGCCGACGGGTGCGCCGATCCCGCCGAGCAGGATCGCCAGCGGGGCGACGCCGGCCATGACGGTGAGCGGGGCGGCGGCGGAGACGACGAAGAACGCGATGTCGGCGGTGCCGAGGGAGCCGCTTCTGAGCGCTGCGGCGGACGGGGGTGAGGCGTGGGTGTCGGGCACGGCGAAGCCCTTCTGAGCTGCGGGCAGGGGACGGGACACGGGCATACGGGATCTCCGGCGCCGTAAACCGAAAGGCTTTCGGTTTCCGCAATGTAGCCTCCCCTTCAGACGACTGGGAAGACCCTGAGGGGGAAGATCAAGACATGGGACGGCCGCGCACACCCCTGCTGGACCGGGAGCGCATCACCACCACGGCGCTGGAACTCGTGGACGAGCAAGGCGAGTTCAGCGTCCCGCAGATCGCGCGGCGGCTCGGGGTGCAGACCGGCTCGGTCTATCACCATGTGGACGGCCGCGACGGCATCGTGGAGCTGCTGCGCGAGCGGGTGGCCCAGGTCATCGAGATCGCCACGCTCGAGGTCCGCCCGTGGGACGCGGCGCTGGCGGCCTGGGCCCGCTCCTACCGGGCCGCGTTCGCGGCGCACCCGAGGGCGATCCCGCTGCTGATGACGAATCCGGTGCGGGCACCGCGGGTGCTGGAGCAGTACGAGCGGGCCGTCACCTTGCTGCTCGACGCGGGCTTCCCGGCGCCGGAGGTGATGCCCGTGCTGGTCGCGCTGGAGAACGTGGTCCTGGGCTCCGCGCTGGACCTCGCCGCGCCAGAGGCGATGTGGGAACTCGGCGACGCCTCGGTCGCCCCGCGGCTGGCCGAGGCCCTGGACGCGGCCGGCCCGCACCGGGCCGACCGCGCCTTCGAACTGGCCCTGGAGGCGTTCCTGGCCCACGCCAGGCGCAGGCTTCAGGAGTGCCGGCAGGACTGATCAGCGGCAGACGTTGCCGTGCCGGACGTCCAGGACGACGCGCCCCGGGGAGTGGAGCGTGTAGGTGCGGTAGTGGGGGTCACTGTGGAAGGCGGCGCCGAAGGAGACCACTCCTTCGAAGTCACCGGTCAGGGCCAGCCCCCGGAGCTGGGACAGACGGATCGTGGTCAGACGCGGCCCCCGGTACACGGACTGCCCGGCCGCGTTGTGCGCGGCTGCGGGCGACAACCTGATGGAGAGGAAGTGGCGCCCCGCAAGCGGTACCCGCTTGCCCGACGCGTCGTAGCGCAGTTGCTTGACCGGCGTCACGGCGACCTTGGGTACGGCGCCCCGGACGTCGATCACGAGGCGGTCGTAGGTGCAGTGACCGGCCCAGCGGGCGTTGGTGACCAGCGCCGTGCTGGGCACCGACCCGGCCTGCGGAGCGGCGGAGGCCGTGGCACCGGCCACGGAGAGACCGATCAGTGCGGCCACGACAGCTGCGGCACGGCGAGGATGATGAAGCATGACGCCCCCCGCTTTCTTCTGGGTGAGGGGACGGAAGTGTCATCAACAAGGACATTCCAGTCGGCCGTACGGTTGCACTCCTCAGGATGCGGTTCGGTTACGTATTGCTCACCCCTTGGTGGCCGGGCCGTAAGCACACCATGATGAGCGCATGACGTTGGCCCTGCGAGCCATGGACCGGCTGGCGAACTGGGCGGATCTCGACGAGACCGCCCCGAGCTGCGGCAACGGACGCGCTCTGCGTTCCGCCCAGGCCGAGATCGCCCACTTCCACACCGCCCGTGATGTGGACCTGCATCTGACCACCTGGGCCATACGGCGCTTCGAACAGGACCTCGGCAGCGCGACCGCGGTGCGGCTGGTCCCGGGGGCGCAGTGGGTGACGGTGCGCCTGGAGGTCGACACGGACATCGACCTGCTGATGACCCTGGTCAGCCTGGCCCTGCGCGCCCATCAGCGGGGCCCGGTCCAGCACGACACACCACCACCGCGCTGCACGGCCCACCCCGGCGTCCCGGCCCAGCGCCGCTAGGTCCTGTGGTTCTCTTCAGGTCAATGCACCTGGGCCCTGTCGTTTCTGTCCGGCGGACCTTGCCGAATCCCGCGCCACCCGCTACTCCCAGGTCGCGGTATCCGGGTCGATGCCGTGGGCGCGCGCACTCGCGTCGACGATGCGCCGGAACCACCCGGCGAGGCCGGCCCGGATGCCGTCGTAATACGCCGCGAAGCCGGGGTCGCCCTCGAATTTGCGGGCAAGGCAGACCTGCATTTGCCTGCTCAGGGGGAAGTACACGGCGAAGACCTTGCGATGCCGCTCCACGAGCGCATCCGCCTCCGGGCTGCCGGGCGCGACGCCCGCGGCCATCGCCTCTGCGAGCGCGCACTCGAAGCCGGCGACCTCGTCGGCGACGGCCTGCCACTCCTCCGGCCCGCGGGACACCGACCGTTCGGCGAACTGCTTCCATTGCGCCGTATCCCCGTATTCCTTACGGGCCTGGCCCGCCCACTCGGGGTCCCACTCGGGGCCGAAGATCACAGCCTGCTGATCGACGGTCAGCAGCAGCCCGCGCTCGTGGGCCTCGATCATCCGGTCGAGACCGGCACCAAGCCGCTGAAGGCGGTCGATGCGCTCGGCGACCTGGCCGCGCTGCGCGCGCAGCGCGGCGGCAGCGGACGTGGCCGGATCGTCCAGGACGGCCCGGATCCGGTCCAGGCCGAGGCCGAGCTCCCGGTAGACGACGATGCGCTGCAGGCGCTCCAGGTCGGCGGCGGTGTAGAGGCGGTAGCCGGCGAGGCTGCGCAGCGACGGGCGAGCGAGGCCGATCTCGTCCCAATGGTGCAGCGCGCGGACGGTCACGCCCAGGCGCTTCGACGCCTGGCCGACGGTGAGGCCGTCAGCGGCGTCGATTCGGGCGGCGTCAAGCATGTTCCTCATTGTCGCCATTGCCTCCCGCCCCGCCGGGCGGGGCGATCCCGACGGCCGCGAGGTTCCGCGCCTGCCGGCTCTCCGGGTCGAAGGGCTTTGCCGCGGTGAACACGATCCGCGCGTTCTCGGGGGTGATCACCGCCACGTCGCGGGTGTTCCAGGGCGTATCTCTCGGCCCTTCGACCGACTCCGGCCGCAGCGCCCGGCAGTCCTCGGCCAGCTCATCGACCTGACCGAGCACGCACGCGAAGCTGACGCTGATCGTCGGCGTCCGCTCCGGCACGCTCTCCGCCGTGACCAGAAGCACGTCCTGGAACGCCCACCGGCGCAAATGCACCAGCGTGCCGGGGATACCGAACAGCTCGAAGAAACTGAGCCCGCGGGTCCAGAAGTCCACGGAGGCCGCCAGATCGCTCGTCGGGATCGTCACGAACGCCGGCATGCCGTAGATGCCGCGGAACGGCTCCGGCGGCACCGCATCCGGGCCGGGAGCGGGCACTGGGCTCATCTCGAAGGCGTTGAAGTAGTCGCTCATGCCCGCCACCCTCCGGCCTCACGCCGCGTGAGGGTCAAGCCGGTCGCGCCCGTCCCGCCGGCCGGAGAGATCTAGTAGTACCCCTTCGCCCCGTCGAGCAGCTCCCGCACGATGTCCGCGTGTCCCGCGTGCCGTCCGGTCTCCTCGACGAGGTGGATGAGCATCCAGCGGAGGTTGGCGTTGCCGGAGCGGAAGTCGGGGTGGCGGCCGACGTCGTCCAGGGAGGCCGTGGCCACGATCTCGTTGCTTCGGGCGCACTGAGCCTCGTACTGCGCGAGCAGTTGCTTCAGCGGGACGCCGTCGGTGCGCCAGTCGGCGTCCTCGTCCGTGTCGTCCAGGGACGGGTTCTGCGTCTTGTCGCCGCCGAGGAACAGCACCTCCAGCCAGGTGTGCTCGACCCACCGCATATGGCTGATGAGCCCGGCCATCGTCATCGCCGGCGAGGTCGGGATGACGGAGCGGTGCGCGTCCGCCTCGCTCAGGCCAGTGCACTTCCATCTGAGGATCTGCCGTTGGAGATCCAGCCAGCCGATGAGCGCGGTGCGCTCGTCGGCCTGCAAGGGGGGACGTTCAAGTGAAGGTGCCATGCCTGCGGACATTAGGGCGCCTGGGCCCTGACTGTCGTCCGATTTTCAGCTGCGCCCCGAGACCGGCTCACCCGACTGGCCGCCACAGGGAGCCAGCCCTGTGCCGTCGTGCTCGGATGGAGACGTCCCTCCCCATTCCGAACCGAGGTAGCTGAGATGCACGAGATGTGGTGCGGCGCAGACACCCGGGGTGAACCGGTGTGGCACGTCCTGACGACCGACAAGACCTCCACGCTGTGCGGAATGAAGAAACGGGAGGAGAGACTCCAGGACCCCGACGACACCGACAGGCACTGCTTCCACTGCATGAAGACCTTCCAGGAGGCCGTGCAGGCGACGATGTGACCGTCGGCGCCGGAGACGGCGGGGGTGCCCTCGCCGGAGACGGCGTGACCGGCGGCGCCGGCGAGCGCTGGGCCGGGCGGGCTCATCCGGCGTACCGTCCGACTATGGGCGGCAAGCACTCCGTACGCCGCAGCGAGCGGCCGCGTCCCCCGGCGGGCGGCAGCCTGCCCGCGGGCACCGGCACGCCGGAGCACGCCTTGGACGCGGCCCTGGCCGACACGGTGCGCCGCACCGGCGCCTCCATCGGCGGGCTCTATCTGATCGCCCGGCGCGAGCAGACGGACGCCATGCCCGAGGCGGCGGAAGGCCGCGTGGAGAGCGGTGCGCAGGGCGGTGCGGAGGGCGGCGGTGCAGAGGGTCGTGCGGAGAACCGCGCGGCGACCCGCCCGGAGAACCGGCCGCCGATGTTGCGCCTGGTGGCCCTGTGCGGGCTGCCCGAGGAGTTCACCACCCCCTGGCAGCGCCTGCCGCTTGACGCTCCCGTCCCGGTCGTGGACGCGATCCACGGCGACCGGCTGGTGTGGGTCGGCAGCCAGGACGACATGGTCCGCCGCTACCCGCGGGCCGCCGCCGTGCTGCCGTACCCCTTCGCGCTCGCCGCGCTGCCCGTGCGCGGCGCGGACCGCTGCTGGGGCGGCATCGTGCTGATGTGGCCGGCGGACCACCCCCGCCGCACCACCACCCGTGAACGCGCCCGGATCATCTCCGGCGCCCGCCGCCTGGCGCAGCTGCTCGACGACGCGCCCACCGCGCCGTCGCTGCCCGAGCGGCCGCGCAGCGTCCCCGTCGACGCGGCACACCACCCGCTGCAGACGGGCCTGGCCGCAGCGGACTACGTGGAGCGGCTGCCGTGGGGAGCCCTGTCACTCGACCTGGAGGGCCGGATCACCTTCCTCTCCCGCACGGCAGCCCGGCTGATCGGCCGCGGTGCCGACCGGCTGCTGGGCACCCGGCCCTGGGAGTCGCTGCCCTGGCTGGACGCTCCGGTCTACGAGGACCACTACCGCACCGCCGTCGTCAGCCGCGCCCCGGTGTACTTCACCGCGGTCCGCCCGCCCGGCGAGGCGCTGGCCTTCGAGCTGTACCCGGACGCCAGCGGCATCAGCGTGCGCGTCACCCCGCAGAGCGGGCCGCTGCCGGACGGGGCACCCGCGGCACCGGCCCGCCGTCCGGGCATCGCCCCCACGGGCCGCCTCTACCAGCTGGTCCATCTGGCGGCCGCGCTCGGCGAGACGGTGGGCGTGCGGGATCTGGTCGCACTGATCGCCGGGCAGATCCTGCCCGCCTTCGGCGCCCAGGGGCTGGTGCTGTCGGCGGCCGACGCGGGCCGGCTGCGGATCACGGGTCACCAGGGCTACCCGCCGGACGTCGTCGAGCGGCTCGACGCCCTGCCGGTGGACACCGAACTCACCCCGGCCGGCCAGGTCCTCGCCAGCGGCGCGCCCGCGTTCCTCTCCTCCCCCGCCGAGCTGGCGGCCGGCTATCCGCGCGCGCCGCGCATCAGCGGGAAGCAGGCGTGGGCCTTCCTGCCGCTGACCGTCGCCGGACGGCCGGTCGGCTGCTGCATCCTGTCGTACGACAAGCCGCACTCCTTCACCGCCGACGAGCGGGCCGTGCTGACCTCGCTGGCGGGTCTGATCGCCCAAGCCCTGGAGCGCGCCCGCCTCTACGACGCCAAGCAGCTCCTCGTGCAGGAGCTCCAGCGTTCCCTGCTGCCGCGCACCCTGCCGACCCTGCCGGGCCTGGCGGTGGCCGCCCGGTATCTGCCGGCCGGGCACGGCGTGGAGATCGGCGGCGACTTCTACGACGTGCTGCGGCTGGACTCGCGTACGGCGGCAGCGGTGATCGGGGATGTCGAGGGCCACAGTGTCGCCGCGGCCGCCCTGATGGGCCAGGTCCGCACCGCCATCCACACGCACGCGACCTCCGGGGCGGCCCCGGACCAGGTACTGGCCAGCACCAACCGGCTGCTCAGGGACCTGGACTCCGAGCTGCTCGTCTCCTGCCTCTACGTCCATCTCGACCTGGACCGGCATCTGATCACCCTGGCCAGCGCCGGTCATGTCGCCCCACTGCTGTGCGCCGGGCCGGGGCGGGCTGGTCCGGTCGAGGTGGAGCCCGGTCCCCTGCTCGGCGTGGACACCCGGGCCCGCTATCCGACCACCTCGCTGCCGCTGCCGCCGGGCGCGGTCCTGGCCCTGTACACCGACGGTCTCGTGGAGGTCCCCGGCGCGGACGCCTCGCAGGTCACGGCGGACCTCGTGGCACACCTCGCCGACGCGGACCACGGTGATCTGCAGGGGCTGCTCGACGGCCTCGTGGACCGTGCGTGGCCCAAGGGCCGCTACAGCGACGACGTCACCGTCCTGCTGCTGCGGGCGGGAGTGGTGGCACGGTGAGCGCGGTCACGTGACGGTGCAGGGGACCACCTGGCGGAGCCATCGGACGGTGCGGTTAGCATATGAGCGCCACCTAGCTCGAAAGTTGGACCCGTGACTGTCAACGACGACTCGTTCACCAACTGGAACCACCGCGAGGAGATCGCGGAGTCGATGATCCCGATCATCGGGAAGCTGCACCGCGAGCGGGACGTGACGGTCCTGCTGCACAGCCGTTCCTTGGTGAACAAGTCGGTGGTCAGCATCCTCAAGACCCACCGATTCGCCCGTCAGATCGCCGGTGAGGAGCTCTCGGTCACCGAGACGATGCCCTTCCTGCAGGCACTCACCACCCTCGACCTCGGCCCGTCCCAGATCGACATCGGCATGCTCGCCGCGACGTACAAGAGCGACGACCGGGGCCTGAGCATCGAGCAGTTCACCGCCGACGCCGTGGCCGGTGCCACCGGTGCGAACAAGATCGAGCGCCGCGAGGGTCGCGACGTCGTCCTCTACGGCTTCGGCCGCATCGGCCGCCTCGTCGCCCGCCTGCTGATCGAGAAGGCCGGCTCCGGCAACGGCCTGCGGCTGCGCGCGATCGTGGTGCGCGGCGGGGGCGCCCAGGACATCGTCAAGCGCGCCTCGCTGCTGCGCCGCGACTCCATCCACGGCCAGTTCCAGGGCACCATCACCGTGGACGAGGAGAACAGCACGATCCTCGCCAACGGCAACGAGATCAAGGTCATCTACGCCAACGACCCGAGCGAGCTCGACTACACGGCGTACGGCATCAAGAACGCGATCCTCATCGACAACACCGGCAAGTGGCGGGATCGCGAGGGCCTCTCGCAGCACCTGCGTCCGGGCATCGACAAGGTCGTGCTGACCGCCCCCGGCAAGGGCGACGTGCCGAACATCGTGCACGGCGTGAACCACGACACGATCAAGCCCGACGAGCAGATCCTGTCCTGCGCCTCCTGCACCACCAACGCCATCGTGCCGCCGCTGAAGGCGATGGACGACGAGTACGGCGTGCAGCGCGGCCACGTGGAGACCGTGCACTCGTTCACCAACGACCAGAACCTGCTGGACAACTACCACAAGTCCGAGCGCCGTGGCCGTTCCGCGCCGCTGAACATGGTCATCACCGAGACCGGTGCCGCCTCGGCCGTCGCCAAGGCGCTGCCGGACCTCAAGGCGCGGATCACCGGCAGCTCGATCCGGGTGCCCGTGCCGGACGTCTCGATCGCGATCCTCAACCTCCAGCTGGCCCGCGAGACCACCCGCGAGGAGGTCCTCGACTACCTGCGGGACGTGTCGCTGACCTCGCCGCTGCGCCGCCAGATCGACTTCATCAGCGCGCCCGACGCGGTCTCCAGCGACTTCATCGGCTCGCGGCACGCGTCGATCGTGGACGCCGGCGCCACCAAGGTCGAGGGCGACAACGCGATCCTCTACCTGTGGTACGACAACGAGTTCGGCTACTCCTGCCAGGTCATCCGGGTCGTGCAGCACGTCTCCGGCGTCGAGTACCCGACGTATCCGGCTCCGGCGGTCTGATCCCCGCCCTGACGGCAGGGACGAGGCCGGTACCCTGTCCCGGGGCGCCGGCCTCCGGCGTGGGGGGCACGATCCGCTGCGCCGTCGCCGGCGACCTCGAGAAGGTGCGGCCGGATGATGCAGACCTCCGCCACCCTGGCCTACGACGACGTCTCCGAGCTGGTCAACCGCTTCGGCGGCCTGTACGTCATGCTGGCCGTCCCGGACGCCGAACTCGACGAGGACGGGCGCCCCGTGCCGACCCCGGGCGGCCGGGGTCCGGTGCCGAACCACCATCCGCGCTTCTACGCCGACGACGACACCCTCGTCACCGGGGGTCCGGCTGCACGCCCATGTGGCCCACGACCATCTGGCCGGGCAGTTGGTCGTGGACTGACGGGCGTGCGCTCGGCGGCTCAGCCCTGCGGCTGGGTGATGTTCATCATCCAGGGCACGCCGAACCGGTCGGTGCACATGCCGAACACATCGCCCCACATCTGCTTCTCCAGGGGCACCGACACCGACGCGTCGGCGGACAGCTTCTCCCAGTAGCCACGCAGCTCGCTGTCGTCGTCGCCGCTGATGCTCACGGAGTAGTTGTTGCCCGCCGTGCGCTGCATCTCGGGCGGGGTGTCCGCGCCCATCAGCGTGAAGCCGGCGGGCGTCTCCAGCATGCCGTGCATGATCTTGTCCGCCTGTGCGGCGTCCGGGTGCCCGAACTCACCGAAGGTGTTCACCGTGAGGGTGCCGCCGAAGACGTCCTTGTAGAACTCCAGCGCTTGGCGGGCGTCGCCGTCGAAGCTGAGGTAGGGGTTGAGACGCGAGGTCATGAGAACCTCCCCGAATCGGGCGAATGGTCAGTTGTCCGCAGACTAGCTCCGGGCACTGACAACGGCCCGCCGGGGCGGCGTGATCATGATCGGGTGAGCAGGGTCAGGCCGCCGGGGACCGCGATGCCGAAGTCCTCGTCCAGGACGCGGCGGACCTCGCGCTCGTCCGTCAGCTCGCGCTCGGTGACCGTGCCGTCCGCGCTGGTGGTGGTCAGCAGCCGGTCGTCGAGGGACAGATGGCCTCCGTCGGCGGTGAGCCGCTGCGCGTGGAGCCTGCGGCTGAACGGCGAGCGCGGGTTGGTGGCGATGTGCCAGTTGATGACCTCGAAGTCGGGATGTTCGAAGGGCTCGACGGTGAAGGCGTACTGCGCCTCCCAGCCGTTCTCGGCGCCGTCCGGGGCCTCGGTGCGCTCCGGGATCTCGGTGTGCTGCCGACCCGCGGCCTGCTCGGTGACGTCGGCCTTTCCCGGCCGGTGTGCTTCGAGCACCCACATCGGCAGCGGCCCGCGATGCGATGCCTGGACCAGTCGGTGCCAGCGTCCCGCGTCGCGGAACTCGGTGCCGGCCGTGAGCGGCACGGCCTCCAGCAGCGCCCCGAGCGCGCCGAACCCGACGTCGGCGAGGTACGGCTGCGGATCGTCCGGGGTCTCGGCCAGCAGCGCCATGTGCGTGCGGGGGCGGGAGTGCAGCCGGTCGGCGCCCACCACGACCCGGGCGGCCAGCCGGGTCACCCGGAAACCGAGCGCGTCCAGGGCGTGGGCGAACAGGGTGTTGTGCTCGTAGCAGTAGCCGCCGCGCCGGCTGTGCAGCAGCTTGGCGGTGAGGTCGGCGATGCCGAGTGAGGGCGCGGTGCCGCTGAGGGCGTCCAGGTTCTCGAACGGGATGGACCGCAGGTGGGCGAGGTGTACGCCCCGCAGGGTCACGGCGTCGGGGCGGCGCTCCCCTTGCCATCCGATGTGCTGGAGGTAGCTGTCGAGGTCGAACCGGGCGGTCTCAGGCATGCCCTCACCCTAAGGATCACCCCCGCTCCCGTCACCGGTCCCTGGTCCGGCGTCCGGCTGCGACCTTCGCCCTGGTCCCGTCTCGCGAGACCCCGCCTGACGAGACCCGCTGTACGGGGCGTCGGGCGCATCGGTCACACTCGTAGGCCGAGATGCGTGTACGCACCACCGGGGTGCCGAGAGGTGCGTGCGCCTGTGCGCTGCGACCCTTCGGAGACCTCATATGAACGCAGTACCTGCCGCGGTGGCGGGCGCCGCTGTCTTCACCTGGCTGGGCATGGTGCTGGCCATCTCGTTCCTGGAGGCTCCGCTGAAGTTCCGCGCGCCGGGCGTGACGGTGGCGCTGGGCCTCGGCATCGGCCGGCTGGTCTTCCGCGCGCTGAACCTCGCCGAGGCCGTCCTGGCCGTCGCCGTCGTGGTGGCCGTCGCCGTGGGGTCGCCGAGCGCGGCGATCGTCACGCTCACCGCCGTCGCGGTGGCGCTGCTGGTGGTGCAGCTCACGGCGGTCCGCCCGGTGCTCAACCGGCGCAGCGACCGGATCCTCGCCGGTGAGGAGGCGCCCCGCTCGCGCGCCCACTTCACCTACATCGCCCTCGAACTGCTGAAGGTGATCGCCCTGGTCGCCCTGGGCCTGACGGCCCTGGCCACGACCGCCTGAGGTCATACGCGTCACGGCGCCCCTGCGGTCGTCCGTCACACGTCCCGCGCGGTGCCGCTGCCGTCCGTCACACGTCCCGCGCGGCGTCCAGGCGGCCGACGCGTGCCACGTTCTCGCGGTCCTCGGGGTCATCGGCGGCCTCGGCCGCGAACCAGGCGTCGAGGATCTCCTTCAGCAGCGGCTCGGACGTCAGGCGCAGGCTGAGGGCGAGCACGTTGGCGTCGTTCCAGCGGCGGGCGCCGTCCGCGGTGTAGGCGTCGGTGCACAGGGCTGCCCGCACGCCGGACACCTTGTTGGCGGCGATCGAGGCGCCGGTGCCGGTCCAGCAGCAGACGACGGCCTGCTCGGCCCGTCCCTCGGCGACCTCCCGGGCGGCCGCCTCGGAGCACGCCGCCCACTGCGGGTCGTCGCCGGGCCGCAGCGCCCCGTACGCCACCACCTCGTGGCCGCGCCGGCCCAGCTCGGCGACCAGGGCGCGGGCCACGGGTTCGTCCATGTCCGAGGAAACGGAGATCCGCATGAATCGGAGCCTACAGCGGCCGGGGCGCGCGCTGCCCGGCTCGCCGGCGAGGCGGGATTCAGTGGCCGGCCGCGTCGCCCTGGGCGATCTCGATGTCCTGGTGGACGCTGATCGCGCCGGTCGCCGCCGTGGTGCAGGACAGCAGCGCGCAGGCGGCCAGCAGGGCGGCCACGCAGGAGGCACCGCGCGGCGCCCGCGCGGCGGGCGACAGGAGGGCGGCCACACGGCGGGGTACGGGCCCGGAGGTGGCCGCGGGGGTCATCGCGGGCCGGGAGGGGTCCGCCGTGTGCGTGGCGAGGGCGGCGCGGGCGATGGCGCGCGCGATGAGGCGGCGGTCGCCGACGGCGGTGGCTGCGGCCTCGTCGGCGGCCCGCTCGGCGGCCAGCCGGATGGCCTCGCGGACCGGACGCAGCGCGGGGTGGCAGTGCGCGGCCAGCTCGGCCGCCGCAAGGAAGTAGTGGTGGCCACCGGCGTTGTGGGCGCGCTCGTGCGCAAAGAGCGCCTCGCGTTCGCGCGCGTCGAGACTGCGCAGCATCGCGGTGGTGACGACGATGCGGTGCGGGCGGCCGGGCAGGGCGTACGCGTCGGGGCGCGGGGAGTCGACGACGCACAGGTCGCCCGCCGGGGGCCGGCGTCCGGCTTCGCACCGCGCGGTGCGCAGACCGGCGGCCTGCCGCAGCACCGTGCGGACCAGGGCGAGCGCGGCGAGGGTGAGCAGGCCGGTGGCGAGCGCGGCCAGGGGCAGGACGAGGCGCGCCGAGGGCGTGTGCAGCGGGTGCACCAGCTCGCCCAGGGCGGCGAAGGCCGGGATGGCGAGCAGGCCGGTCAGCGCGAGGGTGCCGAGCGCCGCGACGGTGCCGGCCGCGAGCAGCAGCGCCGAGACGGTCAGGGTCCACAGCGCGGCCACGGGCGCGCAGCGGTCGAGGATCCTGCGGGCCGGGGCGGGCGCCGCCCAGGGCAGGAACAGGGGGATCAGCAGCAGGGCGATCCTCATGGACTGTCCTCCAGCAGCCGACGCAGGAGCTGCTCGTCGTCCGGGCTGAGTTGGGCGACGAAGCGGGCCAGGACCGTCTCCCGGTCGCTGCCGCGGTCGAGTTCGCTGTGCATGCGCAGGGCGGTCAGGCCGTGCGGGTCCTGCACAGGGCGGTAGGCGTAGCCACGGCCCTGCCGCTCCCGTACCAAGGTCCCCTTCTCGTGCAGCCGGGAAAGGATCGTCGTCACGGTCGTCCGGGCCAGGCCTGAGGCGAGTTCGGCCTGCACCTCGGCCGGGGTCAGCGGTGTGCCCGCCGCCCACAGTGCGGCCATCACGGCGGCCTCCAGCTCTCCCGCCGGCCGGCGTTCGTCCTTTTCGGCGCTCATGGAACGATCCTCACCCCGCGATCGTCTACAGTGTCGTAGACCGTCTACGTGATTGTAGACGATCGGGTGCCGTGCATCCGGTGGCCCGCTCAGAAAGGACTCATGCGATGACCACAGCCGTGGCTCTATCGTCGCAGCTCGCGGTGAATCCACTCGACGCCCGGTCACTGCTGGCCGCTTTCGGTGTCCTCGGCGTCGGCGTCGTGATGTTCGCCGAGACGGGACTGCTGATCGGCTTCTTCCTGCCGGGCGACTCCCTGCTGTTCACGGCGGGCCTGCTGTGCACCGGCACGGAGCAGCACGGCATCCGGCTGTCCCTCGGGCCACTGCTGGCCGCCGCGGCGCTGGGCGCACTGGCCGGTGCCCAGTGCGGCTATCTGATCGGGCGCCGCGCGGGTGGCACCCTGCTCGCCCGCAGCCGCTCGGCGCGGCTGCACGAGGGCGCGCGCAGAGCCGAGGAGTTGCTCACTCGCTACGGGCACGCGAAGGCGATCGTGCTGGCGAGATTCGTCCCGGTGGTGCGCACGGTGCTCAATCCGCTCGCGGGTGCGCTCGGGGTGCCCGCCCGGGTGTTCACCCTCTGGCAGATGGTGGGTGGCCTGGTGTGGAGCGTCGGCCTGACCCTGGCGGGGTACGCGCTGGGCTCCTCCGTCCCGGACGTGGACCGTTATCTGCTGCCGCTGGTCGCACTGATCGTGGCGGTGTCGCTGATCCCGCTCGCCCTCGAGCTGTACCGCGGCCGCAGGCGCGCCAAGGCCGAGGAGGTCCGTGGATGAACCTCGCGTTCGGTGGAGCCTCGATCGACGGCTCCGCGTACCGGGAGGTGGTGGACCTCGCGCAGCGCTCACCGGGCTGGCTGGACACCACGATCAGGGTGTGGTCGGCGTACGGTCTGGCGGTGTTCGCCGTGCTCATGGTGCTCGTCTGGTGGCGGGCCCGGCGCGCGGGGGCCGCGACGGCGGTGACGGCGCTGGCCGTGCCGGTGGTCGTGGTTCTGGCGTACGGGGTGAACGACGTGCTCAAGACGTTCGTGCACGAGGACCGGCCCTGCCAGACCCTTCAGGTGCGCACCCTGGAGGCGTGCCCGGCGCACGGGGACTGGTCCTTCCCCAGCAACCACGCGGCGATCGCCGCCGCGGCCGCCGTGGCGCTGTGGCTCGTCTCACGGCGACTGGGAGCGCTCGCCTGCCTGGCGGCGCTCGCGATGGCCGCGTCGCGCGTGTGGGTCGGCGTGCATTATCCGCACGACGTGCTGGCCGGGCTGGTCGTCGGCGGGCTCGTCGCGCTCGCGTCGATCCTGCTGCTGCGACGCCGGTCGGAGGCGCTGGCCCGACGGCTGACGGCGGCTGCCCCGCTGCGTCTGCTCCTGTCGGCCTCATGATCGGCGAGGACGGCCGCCCGAAGGCCGGAGAGCGCAGCGGGCGGCGCCGGGACGTCGCCGATCTCGCCGGGAGCGCGGGCCTCGGCGCGTGGGCGGCGTTCACCGTCCTGGCGCTGGTCGTCGCCGGCCGGGCCGGTGCGCCGCTCTGGCTCGACGGCAGGTTCCACATATGGTCCGTCGGTCACCGCCCGGAGGAGGCCGTGGCGCTCGCCCGGGGTGTGACCGCCACCGGCACCGGAGTCGTTCCGTACTTCCTCACCGCGCTGGCCGGCGTGGTGGCGGGACGCACGCCGCGCACCCGGCTGCTCGCCGCCGCCATCGGCCTGGCCTGCCTCGGCGCGGGTCAGCTGGCGCGCCACGGGGTGATGGAGCTGGTTCATCGCTCCCGCCCACCCGTGGCGGACTGGGCGGCACACGCGACCGGCTGGGCGTTCCCCTCCGGGCACACCACGACGGCCGCCCTGACCGCCGGGGTGCTCACGGTGGCGCTCACCCTGCGCGCCCCGCGCGGGGGCACCGCGCTGCGGGTCGCCGTGTGCGGCTGGGCGCTGCTCGTCGGGCTGACCCGGGTCTACCTCGGCGTGCACTGGTTCACGGACGTCCTCGGCGGCTGGCTGTTCGCCGCCGGCTGGCTGGGGCTGTGCCTGTGCGCGGCCGCCCGTCTGCTGCCCGCGTCGTTCCTGACCGGCCCGACCGCTCCGGCGGAACAACCGAGGCAGCACCCCGCACCCCGGGACCGCGGACACCGCGGAGGATCGGGCACCGGCTGAGGTCGGGCGGCCGAGCCGGACGCGGGGCGCCGGCGCCTCAGGGGTCGCGGGGTGGGAGGACCGGGCGGTCACCGCCGTCGGACGGGTGGAACCACCCGGGCTATCGTCCGTCGAGCGCCTTGTCGAGGGTGAGGGTCGCGTCGATGAGGGCGAGATGCGTGAACGCCTGTGGGAAATTGCCCAGTTGACGGCCCGTCGGGTCGATCTCCTCCGAGTACAGGCCCAGATGGTTGGCGTATCCCATCATCTTCTCGAACACCAGCCGTGCCTTGTCCGTCCGTCCCGCACGGGCGAGGGCGTCGACGTACATGAACGTGCACAGCGAGAAGGTGCCCTCAGCGCCGCGCAGGCCGTCGGGCGAGGCCTCAGGGTTGTAGCGGTAGACGAGGCTGTCGCTGACCAGTTCCCGCTCGATGGCGTCCAGGGTCGATGCCCATCTCGGATCCTCGGGGCTGACGAACCCGACCGTCGCCATGCGCAGCAGCGAGGAGTCCAGTACGTCACTGCCGTAGTGCTGCACGAAGGCCTGCCGCTCTTCGCTCCACCCCTTGGCCATGACCTGTTCGTAGACGGCGTCCCGCTCGGTCTGCCATCGCCCGGCCGCCGACGGCCAGCCCTTCGACTCGGCCAGGCGCAGAGCCCGGTCGAACGCCAC
This sequence comes from Streptomyces sp. NPDC049915, assembly GCF_040656475.1. Lineage (NCBI taxonomy): Bacteria > Bacillati > Actinomycetota > Actinomycetes > Kitasatosporales > Streptomycetaceae > Streptomyces > Streptomyces sp. NPDC049915. Next base: position 148,437 of record NZ_JBFAMH010000012.1, on the reverse strand, counting down.
CCACGACATGACCCGGCCGTAGGTGAAGGCCTGGGGCCCGCTGCGGGTCTCCCAGATCCCCTCCTCATTCTGGTCCCAGTGGTCGGCCAGCCAGTCCAGGTTCTCCCGCATCGAGGTCCATCCCTCGTACCCGACCTGGAATCCGTGCTGGTGCGCGAAGTACATGCTGTCCAGCGCCTCGCCGTAGATGTCCAGCTGCAGCTGCGTCGCGGCGCCGTTGCCGATCCGTACCGGCCTGGAGCCCGCATAGCCCTCCCAGTGGCCGAGGATCTGCTCGTCCAGGTCGGACGAGCCGTCGACCCTGTACATGATGTTGAGCGGGCCGGTTGTCCCGCCGCTGCCGGCCCGCTCCTTGACCCGGTCGGTCAGCCAGGCGATGAAGGCCCGGGCCTCCTCCGTGAAGCCCAAACCCAGCAGGGCGTACACGGAGAAGGAGGCGTCGCGGATCCAGGTGAAGCGGTAGTCCCAGTTGCGCTCGCCGCCCAGTTGCTCCGGCAGAGCCGTCGTCGGGGCGGCCACCACGGCGCCGCTGGGGGCGAAGGTCATCAGCTTCAGCGTGATCGCGGAACGCTCCACCATCTCGCGCCAGCGTCCGGTGTAGCGCGACTGCGCCAGCCAGGAACGCCAGAACGCAGCGGTCTCGTCGAAGAGCTGTTCGTATGCGTCCAGGCGGACCTCGGCGGGTGGCCCCCCGGCGCCCATCTCCAGAACCAGCCCGCGCTGCTGACCGGCCTGCAGCGTCAGCGACAGGTGCAGGTCGGCACCCTGGTCCGTGAGAACGTCGATGAGCCGCTCGTCCTCCGGTTCACGGATGGGGTGCACGGTGAGTTCCGTGCCGTCCTCCGCGGCGAAGACCGCTCCGTGCTCGGTGATGTGCAACTCGTGCTTGCTGCGCCCGTAGTCGAACCGCGGGGCGATCTCCACCTGGAACGTCATGCTGCCGCGCACACAGCGGACCAGACGCACCAGCCGGTGGCGGGAGGTGACCGTCGTCCCGGTCACGGGCATGAAGTCGACCACCTCACCGGCGCCCGCCTCGGTCATGAACCGGGTCACCAGGACCGCCGTGTCGGGCAGGTACAACTGCTTGGTCGCATCGGTCCGGTGCGCCGGCCGGACCGTGCAGTGCCCGCCCTTCTCCTTGTCCAGGAGCGCCCCGAAGACACTCGGCGAGTCGAACCGCGGGGAGCAGAACCAGTCGACCGCGCCCTCGGTGGTCACCAGCGCCGCGGTCTGCAGATCGCCGACGAGACCGTGGTTCTCGATCAGTGGGTAGCCGTCCATCGGGGCGCCCCTTTCGGTGCTTTCGGTGTGTGAGATTCGCCCGGACGCCCGGGACAACACTCAACTGACCGGAATTGTTCTTTCCTTGTTCGTGCCTGTTAATCGGTCTTCCAGTTCGCATTGTCCGGGATCGTTTTGTCAGGCACACGTACCTGGATGAGGGACGGGCCGCCCGAGTTCTCCAGTGCACCCGTCACGGCGTCCCTCAGCTCTTGGTACGTGCCGACTTCCCACCCCCGGCAACCGAAGACCTCCGCCAGCATGCTGTAATTCCACCGGTGCAGCTCGCACGGCTTGTAGAACGGCTCGTCGGAGTGGAAAACCCCGGCATCGGCGAGCCACTGCTCCACGGCGTAGACGCCGTTGTCGATGACGAAGATGACCGGATCGAGCCCGAACCGGGTCTGTGTGGCGAGGCATTGGGCGGTCATCTGGAAGCCGCCGTCGCCCGAGAAGACCAATACCTTCTGGCCGGGATCCTTCGCCAGGCAGATACCCGTCGCAGCCGCCCCGCTGTAACCTATCGCCGAGTAGGACGACTGAACGATGAACCCGCCCGGGCTCGGGACATCGAGGAGCAGGCTCCCGAAGTAGTTCATGCTCGCATCGGCGCTGACGACGGTGTCCCTGTCGATGTACTGCTGGATGTAGTTGTAGAACCCCTGGTACGTGATGGCATCGGCCTCGCCCACGGTCGGCACGCTGTGCGCCGGCATTTCCGGCAGTTTCCGCTCCTTGGGCGCGATCTTCTCCGCCAGGATGCCGTCCACCAGGTGCTCCAACGCGACCTGCCCGCCGAAGTACGTTCCGAACTTGACCGCGTCGAACGACGCGAATGCGGTCTTGTCGTAGTCCGGGTCCCAGCCCAGCGAGTTGATGTCGGTCAGCCACACGCCGAGGGCCAGTATGAAGTCGGCCGAGTCGGCCAGGTCCGTCACGGCCGTCGAGGATGCCTGGCCGTCGAGCACCCCGACGAACAGCTCGTCGTCCTCGGAAAGGACGGCCTTGCTGAGGAGTTCCGTGACGAACGGGACGTTCAGTTGCTGGATCAGGCTCATGGCCTTGTCCTGGAGCCCGAGCCGGTCGATCTCCACACCGAGCCAGATGAGCGGTTTCTCGGCGCTTTCGAGCCGTGCGCAGATCCGTGCGACCGACTGTTCCAGGCTGGTCGGATCCGACAGGCTGCGGGCTCGCTGGAGAACACCCCTCGGCGGCTCGCACTCCAGGTCGACCATGTCCTGGAGCAACTCGATGTAGATCGGGCGCCGTTCACTGATGCACCGGGTGAGCGCATAATCGATCAGCGTGGGCGCGAGGTCCGGATTGTCGATCCGTATGGCGGCGACGGTCAGGTGCTCGAAGGACTGAAGGTCCGTCTCGCGTCCGCTGATGAAGTGGTGCGCGCTGAAGCCGGTCTGCTCGAAGGTGATGGTCTTCTTGACGCTCGGCGTGCCGTTGATCAGCACGAGCGGCACCTTCTCGACATAGGCGCCGGCGACAGCGTTCACGGCACACAGTGCGCCTGCGGAATAGGTGACGCAGAGGGCGCCGATTCCCTTCAGCCTCGCGTATCCGTCCGCCGCGTAACCGGCGTTCACCTCATTGACTTCCTCGACGATCTGGATGCCGTTCGGTGTGACGTACCGGTTCAACCACTGTATCGAGTAGTCGCCCGCGATGGCGAACAGGTGCTCCAACCCGAGTTGGCGGAGCCGGTCCACCAGATACTGTCCTACAGTGCAGGTCTCGTTCATGGTCGACGCACCTCCGTGGTCAGTAGTCGCTCGCGCCGCCGAACAGCCGGGGCAGGTAGATGTCGAAGATCCCCGGGCACTTGCGTTCCGGATACCGCTGCAGCATGAAGTTCTTGAAGGCGTCGCCTGTCAGCCCGTTGCCGATTGCCTGCCGGGCGGCGGCAAGGTACTCGATGTTGCGAGCGACTTCGTTCTTGTCGGCGGGCAAGCCGTGGCCCGGCATGAACAACTCGTAGTCCGACACCAGCATTTCTTGCAGGACCCGAGTCCAGTGGTCCATGTGTGTCGTCAGGTACAGATGAGTGCCGCTGTAGATCAGGTCCTGGGCGAAGTACACACCTGTCTCGGGAAGCCTGATGGTGAGGGTGTAATCGATCTCGGTATCGGTCACCCGGTCGAAGACATATCTGACCCCGTCGATCGTCTCTTCACCGGGACTGGCGACCTGCTTGGGAACGACTATGCGGTCCGGGGCGAGGTCACCGAGTTTTCCGTGGTCGCTTATGGAGTCTTCCCCGTGCTCGCGGACGAAGGTCATGGTTTCGGACAGCGCGTAGACCGGGATGTCGGTGAACGCGGTCCCGAGACCGAACCAGTGGTCGGGGTGCCGATGAGAGAGGTACAGCCTTTCGATCGGCTTGCCCAGGCTGTCCGCGTAGTCCCTGAACGCTCTCGCATAGGGGGCGAGAAACTGCCCGTCGACGAGAACCAGCTGGTTCCTGCTTTCGATGATGTGCGTGGCGTTCGCTATGTTGCCGTACGCGAAGGACGCGACGAAGGTGTGCACACGGACATCGCCCGTCTGCTTCACGACCATGATGATGGGATCCGACGGCTGAGCCGGCATGTCGAGGCCTCTCTCGGGGTTATGTGGTCTGCTCGCGCAGTTCCTCCAGCGCAGCCCTCGCGACGTCGTAGGCGCTGTCCCTGCCGGGCACCGGGTCGTCCTCGCCGGGGCGCCAGAAGCGCCGGCGCGCCATGCGCATGGAGCTGTCGAACGGCGGGATCGCGTTGAACACTTCGACCAGGTACGGGCCGCGATACACCGGCTCGATCTCTTTGGAGATGATGTGCCACGGGATCCAGCTGTCCTTCACCGCGCCCCGGTCGGGTGCGGATATGTGGACGTAGTAGAGCCGGTCCTGCCGTGTCGCTCGCGCGACGTTCTCCTTCAGGACCGAAGGGCCCTGACTCTCCATCACGACCTGGGCGGTGTCGATCGTTACGCCGCCCTGCGGGTGTTCGAGGCCTTCGAGGAAGTCCAGTACCTCCGAGACCATGTTGGGTGGCGGCGTCTCCCAGCTCTTGACGGGCTCGACGGCGAGCCTCACCTCTCGCGCCGCGGAGTACTCCAGCAACTCCTCGAAGACGGAACGCGCCGCGTCGTAGCGCGGCTTCATCCAGTCCTGCAGGGCGTCGCTCCAGATCGGCTCATCGGTGTCCGTGACCGGAAAGACCCCGTAGGGGTAGATGAACGGCCCGGACATGATCGAGTCGCCGCCCAGGACCTGCGTGATGTCGACGCGCGACTTGAGGTAGGACAGGGCCTGCGCGCGCTGCTCCTCGTAGGGCGACGTGGGGTCGAAGGTCCGCGTGGTCCCGACGTTGGTGGTGAACTTCACCTCCCCCAGCCCTGCCTGGTCGAACGCCTTCTTGAGGCCGATGTAGCGGTCGACCTCGAGTTTGTGGTCGACGGTCGTGGGCTGGGCGGCGATATGCACGTCGAAGCCGTCGTAGCCCATCTCGGTCAGGGCGTTCAGGTGATCGATCAGGGTCCGGGTGTACCGTGCGTCCTGTGGCCGCAGATCGGCCGTGAACATGAAGAAGCTGAAGAATACGTCTCGTCCGAGCGTCGCGTTCATCGTCACCAGCCCAAGACGTCGGCGAGGTAGGCGCGGGCCTTTTTGGCGTATTCGAGCGGGACGGCCTTGTTCGGGTCCTGCTCCGCCTCCACGACCAGCCACCCCTGGTAATGGGCGTCGGCCAGTGCTTCGAGGATGGGCCGGAAGTCGATCGCGCCGTCTCCGGGCACGGTGAAGACGCCGAGTTCGATGCCGTCCTGGAACGACAGGCCTTCCTCACGCACCCGCTTCACGACCTCGGGCCGGATGCTCTTCAAGTGGACGTGGCCGATGCGGGCGGCGTGGGCCCGGGCCAGTTCCAGCGGATCGTCGCCGGCGAAGGCCATGTGGCCGGTGTCGAGCAGCAGATGGACCAGGTCCGGGTCGGTCGACTCCATCAGCCGGTCGACGTCGGCCCGGGTCATGACGCCCGTGCCCATGTGGTGGTGATAGCTGAGCTTCATCCCCGCCGAGCCGGCGATCTCTCCGAGCTCGTTCAGGCCCGACGTCAAGGCGTCCCACTGGGCGTCGGTGAAGACCGGGCGGTTGGCGAACACGTCCACGGGGAGCAGGTGCGACGAGGCCCCGAACTCGGCCACGACCAGCTCGGTCCCGCCCAGCGCCCTGACGTGGGCCAGCGTCTCCTTGAAAGCGGCCATCGTCTTCTGCCGCATATTGCCGATTGTGAAGTACGTGCTCGTCCAGGGCTCGGAGATCCGCAGGCCGCGCAGATCGAGGGCGGCCTTGAGCTCGGCCGCGTCCGCGGGGTACTTGTGCCCGATACTGCAGCCCTGGAAGCCGGCCAGAGCCATCTCGCTCACGGCCTCGCCGAAGGAGATACCGGCGTCGATGGTGGGGAAGTCGTCGTTCCACCACAAGGTGCAGCAGACGCCGAGCTTCACCTTGTCCGGGCTGAGGCGTTCGGCCAAGGCCGTCATCTTGTCGCCCCTTTCAGGTAGCGTTGCGCGATGCGGGGTGGCCGAGCCCAGGAGCCGTATCCGGGCGCCTTGGCACCTGGAGGATTGGCCGCGATGGCCCGCCACAGCAGCCCCTCCTGGTAGGAGGCGGCGGTAACGGTGGAGGTTCCTGACGCCGTATCGACCCCGTAGCGGTCCATCCACTCGGGCGGCAGGGCGTACCACATCCCGGCGTACCAGAGCTTGATCACGTTGCGGGCCACCGGTCCGAGCCGGTCGTCGCTGAAGATCCGGTGGCGCAGGGCCCGGTCGAACAGGTCGCGGTCCAGCGGGCCTTGGGTATGGCTTCCGGCCTCGGCGGCTGCCTCGGCCCGGGCTGCCCGGTGGGCGTCCAGGAGGGCGGTGACGACCTCGTCGCCGCAGGCGTCCCGCACTTTCGCCAGATATTTGTGGGCCATGCCGGTGCCGAGCAGATCGGTCTCCGCGAAGGCGGTGAGGTCGACCGACAGCAAGAGGAACCTCTCGAACGACGGGGCGGTCATGGTGTCACCGCCTGGGCTGTCTCACCGGCGCCCGGTGAGGCCTGGGGATCCGACCCGACCGCGTCCGGGATCTCGAAGGTGGGGGCGGCGTGCAGGCCGTCACCGCCCGGCAGGGGGTTGCAGATCAGCCGGTTGAATCCGTCGCGCAGGCGGAACATCTCGCAGACGGCCTCCTGCAAGAGGTACGGCTGCCCGTTGAACGCCTTGGTGAGCAGGGCGAGGAAGGCTCCGTAGTCGGCGTTGAAGTCCCGGGCGACCTGTGCGAGTTCCGATCCCGCCGGGTAATCGGCCAGCCGGGCACTGACCTTCACCTTGTACACGGCGTCCCAGCAGATGCTCAGCTCGGGCCCCGAAGGTGCGCCGGGGTGGTCGCCCACCTGGTAGTAGCGCCCGAGCTGGAGCTGCCGGAACCGGTAGTAGTGGGCCAGTTCGCCGTCGGCGTCGTACATGCCCGAGTCGAGACCCTCGCCCTGGGCGGCGATGAAACGCAGCGCCCGCTGGGCCGAGTCCAGGTCGGTGACGACGATCACCTCCCCGCCGCCGGAGTAGAAGTACTCGGCCCCCATCTGCCGGGCCGGATCCCCACGGAACAGCGTGGGGTCGCCGGCCGCCACCTTTTCGAGCCCCTCGATGATCTCCTCGTAGAACTCGCCGATGCTGTAGAAACGCATCCCCTCGGCCGTAGGGCTGGAGACCAGGAGCGGAGTCGCGTCGTCCGATGTCTGCAGCAGCCGTGCGTCGGCACTGGGTGCCTTGCCCGGACGCTCGATCTTGCAGAACGTCTCCACCGCCTCGGGGGAAAAGGGCCGCAGGTCGACGGTGAAGTCGGTCTCCCCGTCCGGCAGGTACGCCGGATAGGACGGCACGAAGCCGGGGCGGGTCAGGTCGGGCTCCCCGCCGATGGCGTTCAGGACGTTGGCGACGAGGGTCAGGTGCAGCATCTCCTCCACCGCGGCCACCCGGATGATGTGGGCGGCGTCGGAGTTGGTGGTGGAGCGTATGGAGTAGTAGGCGGTCAGGTACGGGGGGATGGTCGCGTGCTCGAGCGCCATCGCCGCGTTCAGGTAGCGGATCAGGTCGTCTCGGTTCTCGATGGTCGACGCGGTCACCGGGCCACCTCCGCTGAGGTCGGCGCCGCGTGGCGCCGGTTGAAGGAAACGTTGATCGGTGCGGCGTCGGAGTCGAGCTGGGCCAGCATGGCCCGGGCGCTGCGCAGGCACAGGGCGGCGACGGTGAGCGTCACGTTCGACGTGCCCACGGTGGGCATGCTTCCCCCGCCGACCATGTAGAGGTTCTCGTGGTCCCAGCACCGCTGATCCGCGTCGACCACCGAGGCCGACGGGTCGTGGCCCATCACATGGGTGCCGGCGAGATGGTTGCCCCCGCGGATCTCGTACCCCTCGCCGTCATGGACGGCGTAGCCCCAGAAGTTCGGGTTGTACGCGGTATGGTCCTCGGCTCCCAGGCGGGCGAAGATCCGTCTCGACAGCTGCCGGGCGTACGCCACTCCCCGCATCGTGTACTCGGGGACGTCGTAAGTGAGGACGGGCCGCATGTTCCCCAGCTGGTCGGTGAAGTCCGGGCTCACGGTGACCCGGTTGCTCGGGTTGGCGGGGACCTCGACCATGAACGCCAGCTGAAGCTGGCGGGACACCCGGTCCACCAGGCCCTGGCGGAGGGACTCGCCGTAGCGGCCGGCGGCGTCCACCAGGTCGATCAGATCGGTCATCGGCGCGCCCCGGGCCCAGCCCCAGCCGTCGTTGTGGATGTCGACGGTGAACGCCGCCTGACGGCTGCGGAAGCGGCCCCCGCGCAAGTCGGTGATGCCGCCCGTGCAGTTCGTGCCACGGAAGGTGCCGGCCACCTGCGGCAGCAGGCCCCACGCCAGCAGGTAGGCATGGTCCATGAAGTTCCGCCCCATCAGGTCGCTCGAACTGCGCAGGCCGGAGGCCAGCATCAGCCGGGGGTTCTCCACCGCGTTGGTCGCCAGGACGAACAGCCGGCCGCGGGCTCTCATCGTGGTGAAGCCGGGGCTGTCGGGCCGGTCGTAGCGGCGGTACTCGATCTCGGTCACCCGGCCCGTTTGCTCGTCGATGTGCACCTTGTGGGCCACCGCCTGGGCCACCAGGTCGACCCGGCCGCTCTGGAGGGCGACGGCGAGGGTCTTGCCGGCGTTGTACTTGGCCTGCACCGGGCAGATGGGCACGCAGTTGTTGTTGCCCTGGCACCGCTCGCCGACCTCGACCTGGTACGCGCTCACGGCACCTTGGGGCACATAGCCCTTACCGCCGTCGTAGGCCGGGTTCGGTATCCCGTTGCGGCCCTGGGGGAACGGCCGGACCCGCAGCCGTAGCTGCTCCCCGTCGAGTTCGACCGGCATCCCGTCGACGTCCTTGGCGACCATCTGGTCCAGGTAGGACAGGGGCAGCCCCTTCATGGGGAAGACGTAGCCCTCGTCGAAGGTGATCCCGAGGTAGGCCTGGTCCTCCACGTCGGCGGAGACGCCGATCTCTCGTTCGGCCTCGCTGTAGTACGGGGCGAGGTCCTCGTAGGTGAGCGGCCAGTCCGCCCCCTCGCCGTAGAGCGTCCGCATCCGGAAGTCCTCGGGCAGCATCCGCAGGGTCTTGCCCTCCCAGTGCATGGTGGTGCCGCCGAGGACCCGCGTGTAGGTGGTGTCGGTGGCGAAGGGCCCGCTCTGGACGATGTAGGACGAGGCGTCGGGCGCACCCGGCGTGATGCGCCGCGCGTCGGTGCCGCGGGGCATCGGGGCGTTGGCGATGGCCGGGTAGGGGGCCTGGTTGTCCTTGCCTATGGCCGAGTAGAACCGGTCGAGGTAGCGCTCGTAGCCCCTCAGGGTGAGGTCTTCGGCCGGGCCGGCTTCGAGTATCAGCACTCTCTTGCCCGCGTCGCTGAGCCGGGAGGCGATCAGGGCGCCGGAAATACCGCCGCCGACGACGACGGCGTCGTAGACGACCTCGGCCGCAGCCATGGGGTCGGTGCGCTGCGCCGCTCCCTCGGGGAACTTTGCGTACATGAGGCAGTCACTCCTCCTCTGCCAGGCGCGGCCGGGACCGGCGTGGCGGCCTGGATTCGGGCAGCGATCATGCGACCGGGCTACGAGTCACGGGAAACCTCGCCCGGTGACTGAGGGTCGCTGTGGACGGAGCCGTCGCTCGCGATGTTCCGGAACATGAAGGCATGCGTGATCGCCACGAACGACGGCACATCGACCGCTCCCGGGGCGAGGGAGGTCCGGAAGCTCGCCCGCGCTCGGCAAGCGTGCGCCGCCCTGTCGGTGCGAGCGCGCCTGTCCGGCGTGGTGGGCTCGGGCATGGGTGAACTCCGTTGGCTTTCGAATGGAACCATCGGATCCGCTCGCGGTCGGCGCCCTGATCACGCGGAAGGAAAGGGTGGGGGCCGAGTGCGTCCATGGGCTGTCGCCATGGATATGTGGGATTCCGGCGCGAGCAAGCCGGACGGCCGGCGCTGGAGAGCGCGGATTGTTCAAAGGGAAATCGAGTCAAACTGCGAGTCGGTATCGCCGCCGGTGACGCCTGGCGCGCGGACCAACCCCGCTCGAACAACGATACGCGGGGATCGTCAAGATCGCCGAACGAGCAGCGGGTCGACTCGGCCGAGTCGGTACGGCCTGCCCGTCGCCGCATCCTGACCGCCGCGGGGGTGCGGCAGATCTCGCGTTGTTGCGACGTGAATATTCGTCAGGAGGCCCAGCCCCGACGGTAATTCACCAGGAAGGTGCCTCAAGCCCTGTGCCTGGGCGAGATCTCCGCCTATGTGCCCAGGCCAGGCGGGAGGCCGCCGCCGCGCGACCGGCGGCCGTGTTGCGGTCTCCCCTGCCAGTGCTTTGATGGAAATGAGGGCATACGTGCGAGCGGATATCGCGAGGCAGATGCTCTCGTCGCGGGGGCGGCGATATCGCGCTGCAGCAGCGTTGATCACGGAACGTGCAGGTGACCGTACGACGTCCCGCCAATTAGTGCGCAGCGCGGAGGGAACCTCATGCCCACCAAGGTCATCCGCCACCCGGAAGGCAAGGAGCGGCCGCACAGCGCCCCCTGGTACACGTTGTATCCGAGGCGGTGGTGGTCCCGGTTCTCAGGGGCAGTGGGCAGAAGATGGCGTAGGTTCAGGACTGAAAGGGAGGCGCACAGGAGTATCGTCCCCAATCGCAACTGGCGCCCGTCGAGGTTTTCCCTCGGCCCTCTGTTGCGCGCGTACGCCTTCGTCGGGACCGTGCTGCTTTTCGCTTGGGTGGGACTGACCCTTTACGATTTCTACGCCTTGCACGAGAACAAGAATTCAGCGCTCCATAAAGTGCTCGACTCCCTGTGGTTCGACGCCGTGAACCACATCTTGGGACCTGTTCTGGCAGGCTCCCTGCTCCTGTCGTTCTTCCTTCTGTATTGGTATCACACGACCAAGAAGCCGCTCGTCGAAAAGGCACGCACGCGCCCGCATGATCTGGTCCCCACGGCCGGAACCCTCGTCAACCGGATCGTCGGGCGCCGCCAGCTGTCCCAGGTGATGGCCCAGACACTCCGCAACCGGAAGACCCGAAAGCCCTATCTGCTGGTCGGCGGCGTGGGCGTCGGCAAGACGGCCGTTCTGGTCGAGCTCACCCGGATGCTGGCACAGCAGTCCGCCGTTCCCGTGCCGATAAGTCTGCGCGACACGAAGGGCGACGGTGAACTCGACTTCGAGGAAATGGCACGGCGCCGCTTCGCGGAAGAAGCGGACCAAGGAGTGCTCGCCGGCAGCAACATCGACAAGACGTGGCGGCAGCTCCGACTCGACGACAAGGCCGTCGTCATCGCCGACGGCCTGGAAGAGGCCCTCCTCGACGACAAGTACCAGGAGGACCGCGACAACATCATCCGGCGGGCGATAGACCGGGCGGATCGCCAGAAGCTGCCCTTGGTCATCGCCTCGCGCCCGCACGCGCCGCTGGAGGGTACCCGGGCGGCGATCGCCAACCTGGAGCCGTTGAGCGAGGAAGCGGCCCTGGAATATCTGATCCGGGAACCCGGTGAGCTGGACGAGCGCCGCCTCGACTGGGTGGTGGAGACCGCCCAGGTCACGGATTCGCCGATCTACCTCCGGATCGCCCGTCTGCTGCAGCAGCGCGGCTTGGTGGAGCACCTGACTCTCCGTGAGGAAGGCGGTCGCCTGGACACCCGCAGCAACGACTGCTCCACTCTCAGGCTCGGGCTTTTGAACACCTACCGTCAGGCCATCGAAGACGGCCGCATATTCGACAGGCTGGTGATGGACCGCACGGAACGCCGGGAGACCATGTGGGTCGTGTCGGCACTGGCCTGCCTCGGTCTGCTGCAGGACAGCATCGAGGTGACGTTCGACGACTTCGTCAGCGCTCACGTGGACGACCTTCGCAAGCAGTCTCGGGGCGATCACGAGGAATCACCGGGCAGTGCCCACCAGTACGGAGCCCGTCTTGTCGTTTCCCCGGCACAACGCGACGCGATATGGGGTGTACTGGCTCGAAAGATCAGCAAGTCGACGCCCTGGCTCAACACGCTGGACTACCCGGCCGAGTGCCGTACCGAGTTGGCGAGATACACCGCCAACGGACAGCTCCTCGGACTGGTGTACGGCTGCCAGAACAGGGTTCGGTTCCCGCACAGCATCCTGCAGGCGTATCTGGGTTATCGCCTCCTGAGGGAGCTGGAAGACGACGAGATCGACGCGGTCGTCGAACCCGCATTGCACAGCCCGGGTCCGTCCCGGGAACTGCTCATCGCTCTGGTGCTGCTCTCACGTCACCAGGCGGATCCCGTCACGCGGACGTCCACCGTGCCGCAGAGAACTCGTCGCGCCCGGAGCGGTCGTGGAACGCCGCCGAGCCTGGCCGAGCTGCTCAGCAGGGCCGCGGCGGACCGGCATGACGCAAAGTACTTCGATCTGTACGCTGCAGCCCTGGAAATAGACTGTGTCGATCCGGTTCCGATACAGGACGAGCTGGCCAAGGACCTCGACGCTCAATGGGCGGACCTCGACATCAGAGGCGATCAGCGGACCATCGAGGATGCGAAGCTGAGGCTGGTGCGGCGCTTCGGAGCTGCTCTGCGTGAACGGGACCGCCGCAGAAAGGGAAGTCATCCGCTCGCGGGCCAGGAGCCATTGCAACCACCTCTTCCCTACAAGCACCTCTTCCAGATCGGCACGCAGGAGCCCTCGTATCCCGTCCGGATCGCGATCGCACATCAGATAGCGGCCGGCGGCGATGCGGCCTTCCAGGACCTGCGCACGGAATTCCCCCTCGGAACCGATCCCATATCCCAGTACCTGAGAAAGATCCGTGAAGCCAAGCAGCGGCTCGACCGCAGCTACACCGCTTGGCTCGAGGAAGAGAACGCGCATCCTGCCGCCGACCCCGAGGCGGCGGAGAAGAGCCGGCGGAAACATGACTGCATCGTGCAGGAGTACGAGCAGAGCCGCACCACATGGTGGCGCCACTTTTCCCTCCGGGCCTGGCTCGTTCCCATGATCGTCGGGTCCGTCTCCGAGAAGTACCGCGACGAGGCCAAGGAACGGCTGAGTCTCTGGCTGCGCAACCTGACCACCACGACCGGCCGGCAGGGCCCGCCCATGCCGCTCTCTTTGGAGAACGCTCTGGCCCAGGGCTTCAAGAACGCGGCGAACCGCAGGAGACGGCATCCGGACGCCTACGAAGAGACCCGGGCCTACCTGGTGAAGCAGGCGGAACAGATGCTCACTTGCAGCCGCTACTGGTACGCCCAGCTGAGTCTGCTCCATGCGCTGTGCCTGTGGGAGCTTCCCGACACCGTCGGACGTACCACCAACTCCGGCGCGGTGAAGGGGCATCGCAACCATCCCGCACCACGTGCGACCGGCCTCACGGCGGACGGCGACGCGGCATCCAGCAGCCCCATGGAACCCATGAGGTCGGTCACCCGGTGGCTCACCATGGCGGGCAGCGCACACGAGACCCCGGCCGCCCACAACGGCGCCCCCCACGAACGCCATGCGGAAAAGGTCCTCCACCCGTTCGTCGCCGAAGCCGGCGACCTGGTGACCCTGGCCCTGGAGACCGGACACCCCGAGCGGTTCATCTGGATCGACGAGCACGAGGCCACGAACAACGTCGGTTCCACCCCTGCTGATCCGGAGCGCTACCGCAAGCACAATCTGTGGATCGCCCCGTCCGTCGGCTGGAGCGTCCTGCACCCACGGGCGCAACGCCTTCTCGCCGACGTACTGGTCATGCTCAACCTCACCCAGGGCACCGGGAGCCCGGACGACATCGAGGAACGCCTGAAGCTCTCGGACCGGGACGACCTCCCGCACTGCCTCACCCACGACCGTACTCGGCTCCACCCCGAATGCAGTGTCGGCAGGGCTGACAGGGACGAATCCCGCACCACCTGCCTGTCGCCCTGCGAGTTCCGTCTGTGCCCCTATCCCCCGCAGGCCGGACGGGCGCAGACGGAGATGGCGGAACTGTTCTGCCGGCAGCAACAGGCGCTCCTGCACAGCCGCTTCCGCTGGCACCTGCCGGCCGTCAGCCGGCACACGGCGCCATGGGTGAGCATCCCCGTCAGGGAGTTGGATGCCTACTGGGAGGATATGGCCAACCGGAACCGCAAGACCACCGACGACGACGAACACCTCCTGTGAGCGTTCAGGGAAGGTGCGTCAGGAGCAGCTCCGCCAGGCGTCCGGGTGTACGGAGCGGCAGGTAGTGGTCGGCGTCCGGGATGGTCTCGCCGCGGGCGCCCGGGATGTCGCTGACAAGCCGTGCGGCGATCACCGGGATCTCCGGATGGTCGCGGTCGCCGTGGACGACCAGCGTCGGCGCGGCGATCTCTCCGAGGTGCGGTTCGGCGTCGCGGCCCGCGGACACGACGCAGTGCTGTTCGCTCACCACTCGTCGCTCGGCGTTCGAGGTGACCATCGCCTCGATGAGCTCTCCTCCAGGGGCCGTGCGGCCCATGGCTGCCCAGATCGTCAGTTCCAGTGCGGCCAGGGCGGCCGTCCTGCGCTCGCGCCGGGCCGCGGCATAGGCGGACAGCTCCGGGCTTCGCGGCCAGGCATGGCCGCTGACCGAGGCACCGATCAGGGCCAGTGCGGTGACGCGCTCCGGATGGGTGAGAGTGAAGTCCAGCGCGGTCTCCCCGCCCATGCTCAAGCCGGCCAACGCGGCTCGACGGAGACCGAAGTGGTCAAGGACGGCCCGCAGATCCTCGACATCGCTGAACGGCTTGTCCGGTGGTGTGGAGCGTCCCAGCCCGCGGGCGTCGTAACGGATCACGTCGTGGTGGCGGGCCAGCCCGGGAACGATCGCGTCCCACAGGCGGGAGTCCATTCCGGCACCGTGCAGCAGCACCACCGGGCTGCCGGTGCCGCTGCGTTCGCACCAGAGCCGGCCACCGCCGGGAGCGGGAATGCTGACTGCCCGGGGAAGCACGACAGCGGGCTCCCCCGGCGAGTTCGGTCTCACGCTGCGATCATTTCAGAGCGCTCGACCGGGAACCTCGGCATTGTAGATTTTCTGCATCGGACCGCCCGGACGCAGAGACGGTCACGGTCCGAGAGCACAAGAGGTCAGGCGTTGCACGTGACCTTCACGCGCACAAGGTCGATACTGCGGACATCAGGACATGCAGCACGATGCGCACCGCCGAAGGGAGGCGTTGACGGCCTGTCACCAAAGGCAGCAGGGAGTCAGCAACCGTGCCGCCGAGACCCGACCGGGGCCGCCGTGGACCGCCGAGATCAATAACTGGCCATCGCCCACCTGACCCGGAAAAATGTAGGTCAGGGGCCCACCCGCTAGTCCCTCAAGGAGGCACCCATGAGGATGCTGATCAACGTCCCCGAGACCGTCGTCGCCGATGCGCTGCGGGGGATCGCGGCCGCCCATCCGGAGCTGACCGTCGATGTCGAGAACCGGGTGATCGTACGGCGGGATGCCCCCGTGCCGGGCAAGGTCGCCCTGATCTCCGGTGGCGGCTCGGGGCACGAGCCGCTGCACGGCGGATTCGTCGGCCCCGGCATGCTGTCGGCGGCCTGTCCGGGTGAGGTGTTCACCTCGCCGGTTCCCGACCAGATGCTGCGCGCCGCAGCGGCCGTGGACAGCGGCGCCGGGGTGCTGTTCATCGTCAAGAACTACACCGGCGACGTCCTCAACTTCGACATGGCGGCCGAAATGGCCGAGGACGAGGGCATCCAGGTCGCGAAGGTGCTGGTCAACGACGACGTGGCGGTCACCGACAGCCTCTACACGGCCGGGCGCCGCGGCACCGGCGCGACGCTGTTCGTGGAGAAGATCGCCGGCGCCGCCGCCGACGAGGAGCAGCCGCTGGAGCGCGTGGAGGCGATCGCACGGCAGGTCAACGAGAACTCCCGCAGTTTCGGCGTGGCCCTGAGCGCCGTGACGACCCCCGCCAAGGGCAGCCCCACCTTCGACCTTCCGCCGGGCGAACTCGAGTTGGGCATCGGCATCCACGGCGAGCCGGGGCGGGAGCGGCGGGCGATGATGACCTCCGGGGAGATCGCGGACTTCGCGGTCAACGCCATCCTCGAGGACATGAGCCCGCGCAACCCCCTCCTCGTCCTGGTCAACGGCATGGGCGCGACGCCGCTGCTGGAGCTGTACGGCTTCAACGCCGAGGTGCAGCGGGTGCTCGCCGCGCGGGGCGTCGCCGTGGCCCGCACCCTGGTCGGCAACTACGTGACCTCGCTCGACATGGCGGGCGCCTCGGTGAGCCTGTGCCAGGTCGACGAGGAACTGCTGCGGCTGTGGGACGCGCCGGTGAGCACGCCGGGACTGCGCTGGGGCATGTGACACGGTGATCAGCAGGTGAGCGAGACCCCTGGCCACACCCCTACCACGCAAGGAGATCACGTGCTCGACGCCGACTTCTTCCGCCGCTGGCTGACGGCGGCCGCCGCGTCCGTGAACCGCGAGGCCGAACATCTCACCGCACTCGACTCGGCCATCGGGGACGCCGACCACGGCACCAACATGCAGCGCGGCCTCACCGCCGTGACCGCCGCGCTGCAGGAGGAGTCGCCCGACACACCCGGTGCGGTGCTCATGCTGGCGGCGAAGCAGCTGATCTCGAAGGTCGGCGGCGCGTCGGGCCCGCTGTACGGCACCCTGCTGCGCCGTACCGGCAAGACGCTCGGTGACGCCACCGAGGTCAGCGAGGAGCAGTTCGCGCAGGCGCTGCGCGCCGGGGTGGACGCCGTCATGGCGCTGGGCGGTGCGGCGCCCGGCGACAAGACCATGATCGACGCCCTGGTCCCGGCGCTCGACGCGCTCGGTGACGGCTTCGCCGCGGCACGGGCCGCCGCCGAGCAGGGCGCGGAGGCCACCACGCCGTTGCAGGCCCGCAAGGGCCGGGCCAGCTATCTCGGCGAACGCAGCATCGGACACCAGGATCCGGGGGCGACCTCGGCGGCCCTGCTGATCGCGGCCCTCGCGGAGGCGCACGGTGAGTGACGACAAGCTGGTCGGGATCGTCCTCGTGTCCCACAGCGCCGACGTGGCGGAGTCGGTGACCAAGCTGGCGAAGTCGCTGTCGGGGGGTGGCGCGGCGGTGCCGGTCGCCCCGGCCGGCGGCACCGAGGGCGGTGGGCTGGGGACCAGCGCCGAGCTGATCGCCGCCGCGGCCGCCTCCGTGGACCGCGGCGCCGGGGTCGCCCTCCTCACCGACCTCGGCAGCGCCGTGCTGACCGTGAAGGCGCTCCTCGCGGAGGGCGACGAACTCCCCGAGGGTTCCCGCCTGGTGGACGCGCCGTTCGTCGAGGGCGCGGTCGCCGCGGTCGTCACGGCGGCGACGGGCGCCGACCTGGACGCGGTGGAGGCGGCGGCGAAGGAGGCGTACGACTACCGGAAGGTGTGAGCCCCGGGGGCGGTCACGGCTCGGCGGTCTCCTCGGTGGGACGGCTGAGCAGGGCCTGCCCGCCCCCGACGCGGGCATACGCGGGCTCCGAGTCGCCGGGGTCCGCTCTCGGCCCGCGGCCGCCAAGCGGGCTCCCGGGAGCCTCGGCACGCCCCTCAGCCGGCCCCGCGTCCACCCCGGACGAACTGCCGCGCCAGCCGCTCCCCCACGGCCGTCACGGCTGCGCGGTCCTCGATGGGTTTGACCTCGGAGTCCTTGAACACGATGTAGGTGACCCCGGAGGGTGCGCCGCCGCCGTGCGGGTCGGCGCGGATGCCCAGCGCCCGCGCGGTGGCGTAGGAGGCCTCGCCGATGATGTCGCTCGGGCCGATGTCACCGACGACGGCGTACTGGACGCGGCCCCGGTGGACGACGGCGGCGACCGAGCCGCCGCGCACCCCGTCCCTGCGGTGGTCCCAGCGGGCGCTCGGCGCGGGTACGACGATGTAGGGCAGCGTCTCGGCGCTCGGGTAGCGCCCGTCGGCCTGGGCGAAGGCGGTGGCTTCGGCGAAGAGGGGGTCGGTGTCGCCGTTGCAGCGCGGGGTGGGCCGCCCGTCGCAGTCGATGTCCAGGTCCGCGGTCCAGATCACGGCGTCGCGGGTGCCGCACACGGGGACGGTGGGAGGCGTGTCGTCGTCGGTGCGGTAGCGGCCGCGGGAGACAGGCGCGCACGAGCGGGCCCGGGCGAGCAGCTCGGCGGCGCGTACGGCGCCCGGCGGCCGCATGGACACGGGGGCGTGGGGACCCGCGGCGGGCGGCCGCGGTGCGGCGGCGGACGGCAGCGGTGCGGGGGCGGACGGCAGCGGTGCGGCGGCGGACGGCAGCGCCGGCGGCCGCGGTGCAGCGGCGGACGGCAGCGCCGGGGCCAGCAGGACGAGCCCGGCCGCGGCCAGCGTCATCGACGGGACACGCACCATGGAGGGACCCTCTCGTGGGAGACGGTGACGGTCACTCAGCCAATCTGGGGCGGGTGCCGGACGGCGGCCACCGGACGCGGCCGTACGGTGCACGGCCTCTGACGGTCCGCCAGGCGCCGGGAGACCGGGCCTGCGTCGGCTCCGGCCTCCCGGCCGCCCCCGTCCGGCGCGGGAAAGCGACGACAGCGATCCGCGCCCGCGGCATGAACTCCCGAGCCTTCGAGGAGAGTTCGGCCGCGCGGAGGCCCAGCATATGCAACGGCCGCGAGGACGCCGGCGCCTGGCCGTGCGGCTACCGCATACGCCGGGGGTGCACCGCACCCTTGATGAGTACGCGTCACCGATGCCATGGTGAGCGTATTGGTCCGGACCTTTGCTGTCCTGCTCTGCGGCCGACACGGGAGGCACGTCGTGCGACGTGTGGTGCTATACACGGTGATCCTGCTGCTGGTCACCTCCTGCGGGTGGGCGGGCACGGACGACGGCGAGAGCGGGGCGCTGCCGGGGGCGCCGGCCGCCGTCACGGCGACCGCGGGCAGCGCGACCAGCGTGCATGTCATGTGGAACGCCGTCGTCGCGGCCGACGGCGTCCGCGTCTACGAGGTGTACCGCGACCGCGCCAAGGTGGCGGACGTGCCGGCCGGGGAGCACATGGTGGACGTCGTCCGTCTGCGGCCGGCCACGACGTACGTCTTCTCGGTACGCGCCCGCGACCGCGCCGGCCGGCTCGGGCCGCCCAGCCGGGAGGTCGCGGCGACGACCCCGGCCGCCGCGGCGGCGGACCGCTCGGCGCCGGCCCGGCCGGGCCGGCTGACCGGCCGGAGCGCCGGGAGCACGGCGGTCCAGCTGTCCTGGACGGCCGCCCGCGACGACCGGATGGTGGTGTCGTACGACGTCTACCAGGGCGGTGTGAAGATCCACAGCGTGGGCGGGGCGCAGACGGCGACGGTCGTGACCGGGCTGCGGCCGGGTACCCGGTACGCCTTCACCGTGCGGGCGCGGGACGCGGCCGACAACCTCTCCCCCGCCGCCGGCCCGCTCCGGCTCACCACGGCCCCCGGCACGGACGACGGCCGGGACACCGCGCCCGCCGCCTTCCGCGTGGCGAGCCATCAGGCGGGCGGCGCGTACTACCTGGACCTGTCCTGGGTTCCGCCGCGGACGGACGGGACGGTCGGCGAGTACCAGCTGCAGCTCGACGGGCGGACGGCGACCTCCCTGGTGTGGGGCGCCGACGCGCCGCGGGAGAGGGCGGACTACAGCTTCTACGCCGGCGCCGAGCCCGGGGTGCGCCACCGGCTGCGGCTGCGGGCCCGGCTGCCCGACGGCACCTGGGGCGGCTGGTCGGCGGAGCGGGTGGTTACGACCGGCGCCGGCCGGTGACCGGCGGGCGGACCTGGGCCGTCGGTGGGAATCCGTCACCTGACCGGGTGCCGTCCGCATGCGCGTGCGCGCCGCGGAACGTTGGCTGCCCGTTGAGGCAGCACGGGCGTTCCCGATCCTCGGCGGCGCAAGGGATGTACCGCCAACCGTGCCGCCGCCGGAGGACACCCCTATGCGCAATTCTCACTTCTTCAGACGCCACGGCCTGACCGTGGCGGCCGCCGCCGCCCTGCCGCTCGCCCTGACCGCCGCGGGACCGGCCACCGCCCGGGGCACGGGGATCTCCGTCAGCACGACCGGGTCCACCGTGTCCGTGCTGACCAGCGCCTGCACCCAGATCAACGGCAGCTGGGGCACGGCGGCGCTGCTCAACAGCAGCCAGGCGAACTTCGCCCAGGGCCGCCAGGTGGCGCTCTCGGGGACCGGCGTCAGCCAGTCCGCCGCCTGGTCCAACGTTTCTCCAGGCACCTACACGGTCATCGTGATGTGCGCGAACAACACCACCGCCGGCACCCAGTCGGTGATCGTCTCCACGCCCGTCGCGCCCACCCTCCGCCCCACGCCGTCGTCCTCGCCGTCCCGCGGGGTGATGGGCGGCCTCGGCGGCGCGGTCCGGGACTACGGCCCGGTCACGATGGGCGTGGGCGCGGCCCTGGTGGGCGGCGGTGTCATCGGGGCGGCGTGGTTCCTGCGCCGTCGCTCGAGGCCGCATCGTCTGTGACCGACGCGCCGCCGTCGGTCGTCGACGTACCGTCCGTGACCGACGTGTCGTCCGTGATCGGCTCACCGGCCTTGTCCAGGGCGTCGAACTCCGCCAGCGCGTGCGCGAGCCATCGCGTCCAGAAGGTCTCCAGATCGATCCCGGCCCGCAGCACGAGGTGGCGCAGCCGGTCCTCAGGCCCGTCCTTGCCGGGCGGGAAGTCGCGCTGCTCGATCTCCAGATACTCCGCCAACTGACGCTCGTGCAGCTGGAGATGGCGCCGCAGGTCGTCCTCCAGGCCGGCGGTGCCGACCACGGCGGCGGCGCGCAGCCGCAGCAGCATGACGTCGCGCAGCGGCCTCGGGTCCTGTGCCGCGGCCGTCCAGCGCTGAAGCTCGGCGCGGCCCGCGGGCAGGACCTCGTAGGCCTTCTTCTGCCCGCGGGCCGGCTGTTCGCTCGGCAGCGCGCGGATGTACCCCTCGGACTCCAGGCGTCCCAGCTCGCGGTAGATCTGCTGGTGCGTCGCGGACCAGAAGTAGCCGATCGACCTGTCGAAGCGGCGGGTCAGCTCCAGCCCGGAGGACGGCTTCTCCAGCAGGGCGGTGAGGATCGCGTGCGGCAGGGACATGGGGCCATCCTAGGGACGCGCCGCGCGCCTACAGGGCGGCGGCGACCTCCGTGCCCTGCTTGATGGCCCGCTTGGCGTCCAGTTCGGCGGCCACGTCGGCGCCCCCGATCAGGTGCGCCTTGCGGCCCGCCGCCACCAGCGCGTCGTACAGGTCCCGGCGCGGGTCCTGGCCGGTGCACAGGACGATGGTGTCGACCTCGAGGACCGTGCTCTCGCCGTCGACGGTCAGGTGCAGCCCGGCGTCGTCGATCCGGTCGTACGCCACGCCCGGGACCATGGTGACGCCGCGGTGCTTGAGCTCGGTGCGGTGGATCCAGCCGGTGGTCTTGCCGAGGCCGGCGCCGACCTTGCTGGTCTTGCGCTGGAGCAGGTGCACACTGCGCGGCGGGGCGGGCCGCTGCGGTGCGGCGAGGCCTCCGGGGGCCCGGTAGTCCAGGTCGACGCCCCAATGCCGGAAGTACGTCGCCGGGTCCTCGCTGGCCCGGTCGCCGCTGTCGGTGAGGTACTCGGCGACGTCGAAGCCGATGCCGCCCGCACCGAGGATCGCGACGCGGTCGCCGACGGGGGCGCCGCCGTGCAGCACGTCGAGGTAGCCGACGACGCGGGGGTGGTCCACGCCGGGGATGTCCGGGGTGCGCGGGGTGACACCGGTGGCGACGACGACCTCGTCGTAGTCCGCGAGGTCCTCCGCGTCCACCCAGGTGGCGAGGCGTACGTCCACGCCGCGGGCGTCGAGCTGGTGGCGGAAGTAGCGCAGGGTCTCGTCGAACTCCTGCTTGCCGGGGACCTTGCGGGCCACGTTGAGCTGGCCGCCGATCTCCTCGGCGGCGTCGAAGAGGGTGACGGTGTGGCCGCGTTCGGCGGCGGAGACGGCGCAGGCCAGGCCCGCGGGGCCGGCGCCGACGACCGCGACGCGCTTGGCCAGCCGGGTCGGGGACAGCACCAGCTCGGTCTCGTGGCAGGCGCGCGGGTTGACCAGGCAGGAGGTGATCAGCCCGCCGAAGGTGTGGTCGAGGCAGGCCTGGTTGCAGCCGATGCAGGTGTTGATGGCATCGGCGCGGTCCTCGGCGGCCTTCTTGACGAACTCCGGGTCGGCGAGCATCGGGCGGGCCATGGAGACCATGTCGGCGACGCCGTCGGCGAGCAGCTGCTCGGCCAGTTCGGGGGTGTTGATGCGGTTGGTGGTGACGAGCGGGATCGACACCTCGCCCATGAGCTTCTTGGTGACGAAGGTGTAGGCGCCGCGGGGCACGGAGGTGGCGATGGTGGGGATGCGGGCCTCGTGCCAGCCGATGCCGGTGTTGATGATCGTGGCGCCGGCCGCCTCGACGGCCTTGGCGAGGGTGATCACCTCGTCGAGGGTGGAGCCGCCGGGGACGAGGTCGAGCATGGAGAGCCGGTAGATGACGATGAAGTCCTCGCCGACGGCCTCGCGCACCCGGCGCACGATCTCGACCGGGAAGCGCATGCGGTTCTCGTAGGAGCCGCCCCAGCGGTCGGTGCGCTGGTTGGTCTGCGCGGCGATGAACTCGTTGATGAGGTAGCCCTCGGAGCCCATGATCTCGACGCCGTCGTAGCCGGCCTGCTGCGCCAGACGAGCCGTGCGGGCGTAGTCGTCGATGGTGCGCTCGATGTCGGCGTCGGTCAGCTCGCGCGGCGGGAACGGGCTGATGGGGGCCTGGACCGGGCTCGGGGCGACCAGGTCGCGGTGGTAGGCGTAGCGGCCGAAGTGCAGGATCTGCAGGGCGATCCTGCCGCCCTCGCGGTGCACGGCCTCAGTGACCTGGCGGTGCTGGTCGGCCTCGGCGTCGGTGGTCAGCTTGGCGCCGCCCTCGTACGGCCGCCCCTCGTCGTTGGGGGCGATGCCGCCGGTGACGATCAGGCCCACGCCGCCGCGGGCACGCTCGGCGTAGAAGGCCGCCATGCGTTCGAAGCCCCGCTCGGCCTCCTCCAGGCCTACGTGCATCGAGCCCATCAGGACGCGGTTGGGCAGTGTGGTGAATCCCAGGTCGAGCGGGCTCAGCAGGTGCGGGTAACGGCTCATCGGGCCCTCCGTGCGCGGTGTCTTGCGCACTGTTCTAGAGGACCCGCGAGCCTTTATGCAACTAGTTGCACAACGAGGTGGCCGGTATCACCTGTTCTCCAGCCGGACGTGCAGCTCCCGCTCCTGGTCGCCCGAGGCGTGACTCAGGTCGTTGACGGTGAACAGGTCGTCCAGCGTCTTGCGGAAGCGGTCGATCGCCCAGTAGCCGCCCTGGACGTCGGCGGTGACGGCGCCGTTCAGCCGTCCGGGGCGGACCCCGCCGGCCCCCTCGTGGGCGTCGTGGACGTCGAACGTGCCGAGCCACACCATGGGACGGACCTGCGAGAACTGCTCCGGTACGTCCTCACTGCACCGGTCGGACTCGAAGTACCCGCACAGCGCATCGAAGACGATCCGGGCGTCCTCCTTGGGGCAGTCACTGATCTCCACCGTGACCGAGTGCGGGTGCGGTTGCTCGTTGTCCATGTGCTGGTGCATGCGTTGCTCCTTCCATGACCGCGCTGCGGCAGGACGGGTCCCCGCGGTGCCGCTCCCCCACACCCAAGAAAAGCACCGGCCGCCGGTGCGGGCCACCAAAGGGCCACCGGCGGCCGGAACGGGCCCGCGGACTCAGCCGCGCACCAGGCGGTAGGTCTTGCTGTCGGTCAGCACGCAGAAGCCGGGCGAGACGACGATGACGCGCAGGGTGCCGGTGCGCCGGTCGTAGTCGACGCCCTCGGCCTCGAAGCCACCGGAGCAGGCGCTGCGCAGGGGCAGCTGGCGCAGGGCGCTGACCTGGCCGTTCACGTCGGCGGTGCCGTTCGGCGCGGCGGACAGGTCGATCTGCAGCAGCGGCTTGGTCACGCCGAACAGCGTTCCCTCGGGGTCGTCGGAGGCGCACAGCAGCCGGGTGGAGGTGACGAAGTCGCAGCCCTGGACGTCACGGACGGCGTGGTCGAGGCGGACGGTCGCGGCCTGCGGCAGGTTCGCCGAGGGCGAGGTGGCCGGGTTGACGCCGGGCGTGGGGAGGACCAGCAGCCGGGTCATCGTGCCCCACTCCCCGGTGAGCATCCACTGGCCGTCCGGGCTGATCGCCACCCAGGAGTTGTTCAGGGCCTCCCCCGGGCTCAGCGTGTGGACGTACTCCGACCAGCCGCCGCCCGGCGCCTGCACCCGGAACATCTTCGCGTCGCCCGAGTCCCGCTGGTACGGCTCGACGTAGTGGCCGTCGTAGGTGGCGTCGGGGTCGCCCACATGGTTCCAGCCCCGGCTGGAGACGCTCAGCGGGACCGTGCCGATGCCGGTGTAGCGATGGGGACTGCCGGCCGGGACCTCGATCGAGGCCAGGCCCTGGCTCTCCGTGAGCGGGTCGGCGCGGTCGGAGCCGACCTCGTTCCAGGTGTCCGCGGCCGTGGCGTGCGGGGCGCCGCACAGCACGAAGGTGAGGGCCACCAGGGCGGTCAGGACGGTGCGACAGCGTTGCCGGACGGTGCGTGGGGGCATGGGCCGACTCCTCGGTCAGGGGGTGGTCGCGCACAGTCTGGCGGGGCACGTTGGTCATGTACAGACCAACAACGTGAACGCGTTCCGTCGGCCCGGCGGCGCCGCGCCCGCGCGGGAACGCGCCGCGCCCCGCTGCGTCGGCCGGACGTTTCCGGCCGTGTTGGGGGATGGTGGAAGTGAGGGCGCAAGGCGTAGGAGAAAGGATTGTGCGCGGTACAACATGGGGAGTCGGCACGGGGGAACGCGTGCCGCACGGACGGGCGGAGGCGGTACCTGGATGACGTCAGCCAGATCTCCCGTGACCGACGGCGACCAGCCGCCGGGCGGACCGGTGCAGCCCAGCGGGCTCCTCGACGTGCTGAACGTCGCCTCCGTGGTGCTGGACGCGCAGGGGCGGGTGGTGCTGTGGAGCCCGCAGGCCGAGGAGCTGTTCGGGTACTCCGCGCAGGAGGCGCTCGGCCGGTACGCGGCGCACATCATGGTGCACGAGCAGCACGTCGACCTCGTCGTGAAGCTGTTCGCGGACGTCATGCAGACCGGGCAGAGCTGGGCCGGCGCCTTCCCCGTCCGGCGTAAGGACGGCACCGCGCGGCTGGTGGAGTTCCGCAACATGCGCCTGCTGGACGACCGGGGCGACGTGTACGCGCTCGGGCTGTGCGCCGACCGGTCGACCGTGCGCCGCCTGGAGCGGGACGTGGCGCTGTCGACGCGGATGGTCACCCAGTCGCCGATCGGCCTGGCCGTGCTGGACATCGACCTGCGGTTCGTGTCGGTCAACCCGGCCCTGGAGCGCATCAACGGCCTGCCCGCCGACGAGCACCTGGGCCGCCGGCTGCGCGAGGTGCTGCCGGACCTGGACGCGGACGCGATGGAGTCGGCGGCGCGCCGGGTGCTGGCGACGGGGCAACCGGTGGTCGACCAGGCCATCGTGGGCCGCACGCCGGCCGACCTCGACGAGGAGCACGCCTGGACGATCTCCCTGTACCGGCTGGAGGACACCGTCGGCAACGTGCTCGGTGTGGCCGCCTCCGTCGTGGACATCACCGACCAGTACCAGGCGAGCGTGGAGGCGGAGGCCGCCCGCCGCAGGCTGGCCGTGATCGCCGACGCCTCCGCCCGGATCGGTACGACGCTGGAGCTGGACCGCACCGCGCACGAACTGGCCGACGTGGCCGTGCCGGAACTCGCCGACATCGCCGCCGTCGACCTGTTGGAGGCGGTCGTGGAGGGCCGGCGCAGCAGCCTGGGCCCGGCCGAGGCGGCGGTGATCCGCGCGCTCGCCGTACAGGCGCGTGACGCCCCGGAGGCGCTGCGGGCGGCCGACCCGCCGGGACAGATCGCCCGGTACGGCCCGGACCGGCTGGTCACCGAGTGCGTGCGCACCGGCCGGCCGGTGATGATGGCGCATGTGCGGCCGGAGAACCTGCCGCGCATCGCCCGCTCCGCCGAGGCCGCTGAACTGCTGGAGGCGGCCGGCGTGCACTCCTATCTGGCCGTCCCGCTGATCGCGCGCGGCGAGGTGCTCGGCGCCCTCGACCTCAAGCGCACCAACAACCCGCTGCCCTTCAGCCGGGACGACCTGCTGCTGGCCCGGGAGCTGGCGGCCCGGGCCGCCGTGCAGATCGACAACGCCCGCTGGTACCAGAACGCCCGCAACACCGCCCTGACCCTGCAGCGCAGCCTGCTGCCGAGCCATCCACGGCTCACCGGCGGTCTCGAGGTGGCCTCGCGCTACCAGCCGGCGGGCGCCACGAGCGAGGTCGGCGGCGACTGGTTCGACGTGATCCCGCTGGAGGACGGCAAGACGGCGCTGGTCGTGGGCGATGTGATGGGCAGCGGCATCAGCGCCGCCGCGACGATGGGCCGGCTGCGCACCGCCACCAACACCCTCGCCTCGCTGGACCTCGATCCCGCGCTGCTCCTGGAACACCTCGACAAGATCACCTCCGGCCTCGACGAGGCCATCGCGACCTGTGTGTACGCCGTGCACGACCCGCGGTTCGGCCAGTGCCGGATCGCCAACGCCGGGCACCTGCCGCCGGTCCGGGTACGCGCCGGGCGGCCGCCTGAGCTGCTCGACCTGCCGACCGGCGCACCGCTCGGCGTGGGCGGGGTCGCCTTCTCCACCACGACCGTCGAGGTGTGCCCCGGCGACCAGCTGGTCTTCTACACCGACGGCCTGGTGGAGACGCGCCGGCACTCCCTCGACGAGCGCCTCGACATGCTGCTCACCCTCCTGGACGACCCGGAACGCCCGCTGGAGGAGGTCTGCGACCTGCTGCTGCGCACGCTGCACCAACCCGACAACCACGACGACGTCGCCCTGCTCATCGCCCGGGTCCGGCAGGACGAATGATTCACAGGAAACCGTTACCCCGTCCTTACCGGCCCCCTCGGACAATCACAGGCAGGGGTGCCATGAAGGCGGCCGAGGAGAGTGATCCACATGCACGAGCCGGACCAGGAGCACTCGGGGAAGCGCGCGTCAGTGACGGAGCGGTGGCGGCGCCGGCCGGCCCGGGGCCGTACGGTGATCGCGGCCACGGCCGTCGCGGTGCTCGCCCTGGGTGGAACGGTCGCCTACGCGGCCACCTCGGACAGCTCTCCGACGCCGCGCGGGGCCTCCACGTCGTCGTCACCGTCTCCGGGCGGGCCGGACGGGAGTCACGAACGCGGCGGCCCCTGGTTCGGCTTCGATGAGGCCGTGCACGGCGAGGCCACCGTGAAGGACACCGACACCGGCAAGTGGGTGGAACGGATCTGGCAGCGCGGCACCGTCGAGTCGGTCTCCGGCGACCAGGTCACCGTCAAGAGCGCCGACGGTGCGTCGTGGACGTGGACCGTGGGCCCGGACGCCACCGTCCGCATCGGTACGCCGAAGAAGGGCGACTCGGTCGTCCTGGTCGGCACCCGGGGCGACGACGGCAAGCGCACGGCCGTCCTCTCCCTCGGCGGCGACTTCTTCGGCCGGGGCCAGGGCCACCGCCGCGACGGCTTCCGCGACCACCGGTGGGACGGCGAGCCGTCGCCGGGCGCGTCCGGGGGCGGGGCCACGACCTGACGCCGGCGCCCCGGAAGAAGCCGCTCGCGCTGGATCGCAGGGCCGCCACGTTCCGTGCGCGGCCCCCGCCCTGACGCGCTCTCAGGCCTGCGCCCGCGTCCCGATGACCACGTGGGCGTAGCCCTCCTCCGCCACCGCCCGTCGCGGGACGAGCCCGGCCCGGGTGAACGCCTCGACGGCCGCGGGTGCCTGGTGCTCGCTCGTCTCCACCAGCAGGCAGCCGCCGGGGGCCAGCCAGTGCGGCGCCTGCGCGGCCACCCGCCGCAGCACGTCCAGGCCGTCCGTGCCGCCGTCCAGCGCGGTCAGCGGCTCGTGGTCACGTGCCTCCGCCGGCAGCAGGCCGACCTCGGCGGTGGGGACGTACGGCACGTTGGCGGCGAGGATGTCGACACGGCCGCGCAGTCGGTCCGGCAGCGCCGCGAACAGGTCGCCGCGGTGGACCTGGCCGCCGTACGCGGCGACGTTGCCTCCGGCGCAGCGCACGGCGGCCGGGTCGATGTCGGCGGCGTGCAGTTCGACGCCGGGCAGCGCGGCGGCCAGGGCCGCGCCGACCGCGCCGGAGCCGCAGCACAGGTCCACCACGACCGAGGCGTGCGGGAGTTGGGCGAGGGCCTGGTCGACGAGGAACTCGGTGCGCCGGCGCGGGACGAACACGCCCGGCTCGACGGTGACGCGCAGGCCGTGGAACTCGGCCCAGCCGAGGACCAGTTCGAGCGGGAGCCCGGCGACGCGGCGCTCCACCATGGCGGCGGCCTCGTCGTCGCCGCGCGCGGTGTCCAGGATCAGCCGCGCCTCGTCCTCGGCGAAGACACAGCCGGCGGCGCGCAGTCGGGCGACGACGGAAGAGAAGGGAACGGACGGGGAAGGTGTGGGCATGGAAGCCGAGGGCCTTTCGGTAGCCGAAGGGCGCTCCCTTGGGTCACCTGCCGCCGGCGGTCCGCGCGCGGCGAGGGGAGAGCACCCGACCTGTCCTTGCGGTGATGGGTCCCACCTCCCTCGGTGACGCACGGCTGGGGCGGTCCGCAGCCGGACCGCCACCCTACCCCAGCGCCGCCGCCTGGTGATCACACTCCGACGGTCTCCTCGGCCTCTTCCTCCGCCGCCAGTTCCTCCGCCTGCGGGGCGGGGGCGGGGACGGGCGTCCTGGAGCGCTCGTACAGGGCGGCCAGGCCGGCCACCGCGAGGCCGGCCAGCAGCCAGGCCGCCAGCGTCCACAGCGTGCGGCCGAGGCCCTCATCGCCGAAGTACAGCAGGCTGCGGGTGCCCTCCACGAAGCCTGCGCCGTTCCAGAAGGCGTGCAGGGAACCGAAGAAGCCGTTCTGCAGCTCGGGCCGGAACAGGCCGCCGGAGCTGGTGAAGTTGAGCATCACGAACAGCACCATCATCGCGAGCGTGGTCCACCGCTTGAGGAAGGTGTGCAGACCGACGCCGATGAACAGGATGCCCGCGGAGTACAGCCACGCCATGCCGAAGATCCCGGCGAGGTCGTGGTGGGCGAGGTGGAAGACCGGTCCGGCGAGCAGCGTGCCGATGCCGCCGACGACGGCCGAGACGCCGAGCGCCAGCAGGGCGCGTACCCGCATCGCCAGCGCGCCGCCGGCGGCGCCGATCGCGGCGACGGAGGCGTAGGAGCCGATGGAGACGGCGATGAGCAGGAAGAACAGGCCCTGTCCCGTGGGGTCGTCGGAGACGGGCCGGGCCACGTCGGTGACCTTCAGCGGGGCGCCCTGCTTCTCGGCGACCGGGGTGAAGACCTTCTCCACGGCGGTGGCGCCCATGTCGGACGAGGCGGTGGCGACGACCAGTTCGGGGCCGCCCGCGCCCGGCACGTAGGCGCCGGTGATGTCGCGGTGCTTCAGCAGGTCGACGGCGGCGTCGCGGGTGGCGACCGTGCGGACGTCGAGCTTGTCGCCGGCGGCGTCCTTGACCGACTGGGCGAGCACCTTGGCCTCGGGTCCGGAGCCGACGACGGCGACCGGGAGGTGGTTCGGCTCCGGGGTGACGAACGCCCCCATGTACGCGAGCCCCATGCCCAGGCACATCAGCAACGGGGTGATCAGGTGCGTGAGCACATGGCGCACGGCGGGCGACCTCATCGCTCACTCCTCCTATGGTTGGCTTATACAACTCTTTCTACAGTTGTACTATACAACCAGAACCCCGAAGGAGGGCAAGTGAACGCAGCCGAGGCCGTCGAGGCCATCCAGCGCGAGATGACGATCTTCGCGCGCCGTGCCCGTGCGTCGGCCGGGCGCATGCATCCGGAGCTGTCGCTGGTCTCCTACACGCTGCTCGGGCACCTGGAGGAGCGGGGCGGCTGCCGCGCCACCGACCTGGCGGCGCATTACGCCCTGGACAAGTCCACGGTCAGCCGCCAGGTCGCGGCGCTGGAGCGGGCCGGCCTCATCGAGCGGCGGCAGGACCCGGAGGACCACCGCGTCCAGGTCCTGCACCTGACCGAGGCCGGCCGCAGCATCCTCGCCCAGGTCACCGTCAGCCGCCGGGCCGCCTTCCGCGAGCGTCTCGCGGACTGGCCCGAGGAGGACCTGGCCCGCTTCGCCGACTATCTCGTGCGCTACAACGCCTGGACGCCGGCGCAGGAGAAGGGAGCCTGACGGGCCTCTCGGTCACGCCACCGGCACGGCCCGCCCCTCCCCCAGCGTCTCCGGCACCCGCACCTCGAGGAACGCCGTACGGCGGCGCAGCCGGAAGCCCAGGGACTCGTACAGCCGGATGGCGCCCGCGTTGTGCGCGCCGGTGTGCAGGAACGGCGTCTCCCCGCGCGCCCGGATGCCGTGCGCGACGGCGCGGATCAACCGGGTGGCCAGGCCCTGGCCGCGGAAGGCCGGATCGGTGCAGACCGCGCTGATCTCGGTCCAGCCCGGCGGGTGCAGCCGCTCCCCCGCCATGGCGACGAGCGTGCCGCCACGCCGGATGCCCAGATAGGTACCGAGCTCGATGGTCCGGGGCAGGAAGGGGCCGGGGCGGGTGCGCGCGACCAGGTCGAGCATCTCGGGCACGTCGGCGGGGGTGAGCCGGACCGCCTCCGGGTCGGGTGCGGCGGCCAGGCCGTGGTCCACCAGCTGGACGCCCTCGATGTGGAAGGTGATCTCCCAGCCGTCCGGGACCTGTCCCCGAAAGCCCGGCAGCGGGACCTCGGCGCCGGGACCCGCGAGCGCCGCGAGGTCGGCCCAGTCCTGGGCGTCCGGCTCGTCGGGCAGGGCCAGCCAGGGCGACACGCCGAGCGGGTAGCGCAGCACGCGGCCGCGCCGCTCGGCGAAGGGGGCGTGCGGGCCGGTGAGCGAAGCGAGGGCGGGGTTGTCGAGGACGTGCGCGGCGCTCATGCGGCCACCTCGATCACCGTCTTGCCGCGGGCGTGGCCCGCCTCGACGACGCGCAGCGCCTCACCGGCCCGCTCCAGCGGGAACGTCCGGGTGACGAGCGGGTCCAGATCGCCGTCCGCCACCAGCTCGGCCACCGCCTCGAGGACGGCGTTGTCGCGCACCCGGGCCACGCGGGAGCTGCCCAGCCGTGCGGCGTCCTCCGGGGGTGCCGCGGCCGTGACGAGCCCGGCGCTTGCGGCGCGCAGGGTCGCCGCCTCGGCGAGCACGTCGCCGCCGACCAGGTCGTAGATCCCGTCGATGCCGTCGGGCGCCGCGATCCGCGCCCGCTCGGTCCAGCCCGGGCCGGAGGGCACATGGACGGCGCCGAGCGACTCGACGAGGTCCTTCTTGCCGTCGCTCGCCACACCCACGGTCCGCAGCCCGAGGGCCCGTGCGATCTGCACCGCGGCCACGCCGACCCCGCCGCCCGCCCCGGTGACCAGCACGGTCGCACCGGGCGCCAGGCCGAGCTGCCGTACCCCGGCGTAGGCGGTCGACGCGGCCACGGGCAGCGTGGCCGCGTCGGCGAAGGTCACCCCGGCCGGCTTGCGGGCGATCAGGTCCACCGACAGCAGCGCGTACTGCGACCAGCCGCCGACGACCGGACGCCCGAAGACCTCGTCGCCGGCCGCGAAGCCGTCGACGCCCGGCCCGGTCTCCTCCACGACACCGGCCACCTCGCTGCCGAAGTACGCGGGGAACTCCCGCTCGCCGCTCTCGCCGGGGCGCCGGTAGCCGGTGCGCAGCTTGAAGTCCACCGGGTTCACCCCGGCCGCCCGCACCGCGATCAGCACCTGGCCGGGCCCCGGCCGGGGGCGGTCCACGTCGACGAGCGCCTCGGTCTCGGGGCCGCCGTACCGGGTGAAGACGTACGCCTTGGGCATGGGCTTCCTCACTCTCCTTCGCTGTTCACCGGCGGCAAGCGAGGGATCGGGGGGCGTATTCCCCGACCTGCGGGATGTTCATACGGCCGCAACGATCGGCGGGGACGAGGCACGCGGCGCGACCCCTTACGGTTGAATCATGAACGTCACCCGAGGCTTCACCGGACGCCCCCGCGTCCAGGACCCGGGCCTGCCGCCGGGTCAGTACGACGCGGGCGACGACTGGCCCGTACTGTCCGCCGAGGTCACCCCGGACATCGCTCCGGAGCAGTGGACCTTCCGGATCGACGGGCTGGTCGAGCGGCCCCGCGGCTGGGACTGGGCGCAGGCCCAGGAACTGCCCGCCTCCACCTACGAGGGCGCCATCCACTGCGTCACCGGCTGGTCGCGGTTCGGGACGCGGTTCTCGGGTGTGTCCCTGGACGTCTTCCTCGACGCGGTACGACCGCACGCCTCCGCCACGCACGCCGTCGCCTACGCGCACACCGGGTACACCACGAACCTGCCGCTGGCGGACCTGACCGGCGGCCGGGCCTGGATCGCGTTCACCCACGACGGCCGCCCGCTGCCCGCCGAGCACGGCGGACCGGCGCGGTTGCTGGTGCCGCATCTGTACTTCTGGAAGAGCGCCAAGTGGATCGCGGGTCTGCGTCTGCTCGACCACGACGAGCCGGGCTTCTGGGAACGCAACGGCTACCACCCGCGCGGCAACCCCTGGCAGGAGCAGCGGTACTCCGGTGACTGAGACCTTCACTCCCCCGACCCGCTTCGCGGTGCCCGGCCGGATCGCCGTGAGCGAGCAGGCGGCCTCCGTGTGGCAGACCGCCACGATCGCCGCGATCCGCCGCGAGACCGCGCGCGCCGCCACGTTCCGGCTGGCGGTACCCGGCTGGCCCGGCCATCTGCCCGGCCAGCACCTGCTGCTGCGGCTCACCGCACCCGACGGCTATGTCGCCCAGCGGCACTACTCGATCGCGTCCGCGCCGGACGACAGCGGGCACGTCGAGCTGACCCTGGACCACGTCGAGGGCGGCGAGGTGTCCGGCTGGTTCCACACCGTGGCCCGGCCCGGTGACACGGTCGAGGTGCGCGGCCCGGTCAGCGGCTTCTTCGCCTGGCCCGGCGACCGGCCGGCGCTGCTGATCGGCGCGGGCTCCGGGGTCGTACCGCTGATGTCGATGGTGAGGTACCGGCGGGCGCGCGGACTGACCCCGCCGGTGCGGCTGCTGGTGTCGGCGCGCAGCCCCGAGGACCTGATCTACGCGCGTGAGTACGGCCCCGAGACCACCCCGGTGTTCACCCGGCGCGCCCCCGCGGGGATGCCCGTGGGACGGCTGCACGCCGGACAGGTGGCGCCGCTGGTGGACACGGCGCCGCCGGGCGGCTGGGAGGCGTATGTGTGCGGTTCGAACGCCTTCGCCGAGCACGCCTCGCGGCTGCTGGTGGCGGCCGGCCAGCCGGTGGACCGGATCCGGATCGAACGCTTCGGCTGACCGGAGGCCGGATGTCCGGGGCGTCCGGGACTTCCCGTTTGCGCGGAACCGGTGAAGGATGTCTGCTGGACGGGGTAGGAGATCCATGTGGGCACTCGCACGCGTGACGGCGAGGAGATCGACATGCGAACCCGGGTGCGCAATTGGCGCTGGCGGCGCAATCCGCTGCGGCGCCGGTGCGACGTGGTGGAGGCGTGGACGGCGCTGGTCGTCGCGGCGCTCCTGCTCGTCGGCGCGCCTCTGGCCGGGATACTGACCGGCTGGTGGGCGCACGGCGAGGCACGGGCGATCGCGACGCGGCAGCGCGCGGACCGGCACGAGGTGCACGCCAAGGTCGTGGGCAGGACGCCGGACACACCGCCGAGCGTGGAGGGCGGCAGCCGGCACACCACCCCGGTGGCTGTGCGCTGGAGCGATCCGGGCGGCGCCACGCACACGGCGATGGCCCGGGTGCCCGCGGGCACGCACACCGGCGACAGCGTCGACGTCTGGTTCGACGCCCACGGCCACAACCTGGCCGCACCGCCGACGGAGTCCGCCGTCTGGCAGCACACCCTGTCCATGGGGGTCGCCGCCACGGGCGGCACGGTCGCCGTGGTGCTCCTCGCGCACGGCGTGGTGCGCCGGGTGGCCTTGCGCCACCGGCTCGACGAGTGGGACCGGGACTGGGCCCTCACGGAACCCCTGTGGACCCGGCGCCGGCCGGCGTGACGCCCGTCCGCAGCACCTGGCCCTTAGCGGCCGTCCGCGGCGAGAGCACCCCTAGCAAGCGCTGTCACCGCCCCGTACGGTGTGATCGTTCCGCATGGCCCACACACCCTGAGGCGGTCCCGTATGGCCCTGTTCGACCTGCCCCTCGACGATCTGCGCGACCACCGCAGCGCGTCCATCGAACCCGAGGACTTCGACGCCTTCTGGTCGAAGACCCTGCAGCAGGCCCGCGAGCACGACCTCGACGCCCGCTTCGAGCCGGTCGAGACGGGCCTGTCCACCGTCGAGGTGTACGACGTGACCTTCGCCGGGTACGGCGGCCACCCGGTCAAGGGCTGGCTGATGCTCCCCGCCGGGGCCGGCGAGCCGCTCCCCCTGATCGTGGAGTTCGTCGGCTACGGCGGCGGGCGCGGGCTGCCGCACGAGCACCTGCTGTGGGCCTCCAGCGGCCGGGCGCACTTCGTGATGGACACCCGCGGGCAAGGCAGCGCCTGGGGCGGCGGGGGCGGCACCGCGGACCCGGTGGGCGGTGCCCCGGCCTACCCGGGGTTCATGACCCGCGGCATCGACGCTCCGGAGAACTACTACTACCGGCGTGTGTTCACCGACGCCGTACGGGCCGTCGAGGCGGCCCGCTCGCACCCGCGCACCGACGCCTCGCGCACCGTGGCGCTCGGCGCCAGCCAGGGCGGCGGCATCGCGATCGCGGTGGGCGGTCTGGTGACCGACCTGGTGGCCGTCGCCCCGGACGTGCCGTTCCTGTGCGACTTCCCGCGCGCGACGACCCTCACCGACCGCCACCCCTACCGGGAGATCGGCCTCTACCTCAAGACGCACCGCGGCCGCACCGAGGACACGCTGCGCACCCTGTCGTACTTCGACGGCGTGCACTTCGCCGCGCGCGGCCGGGCGCCCGCCCTGTTCTCGGCGGCGCTGGAGGACGAGACCTGCCCGCCGTCCACGGTGTTCGCCGCCTTCAACGCCTGGGCCCACGACGACAAGGCCATCGAGGTCTACGAGTTCAACGACCATGAGGGCGGCGGTCCCTATCAGGACGCGGCCCGCATGCGCTGGATGCGCTCCTACGCCTGACCCCCTTCCTTCCGGTCCGACCAGTCGGTACGTTCGGGGGGCCCGGCGCCGCACAGTGCGGCCCGGGCTCCCGGCGTACCTGACTGAGGAGGGCCCATGTCCCACGACGAGCCACAGGTGCACGGCCACTGCGACCCCCGGTTCACGGCGGTGCGGGAGGCCTTCGAGGAGAACTTCCGGCAGCGCGGGGAACTCGGCGCCGCGGTGGCCGTCACCGTCGACGGCCGAACGGTGGTGGACCTGTGGGGCGGCTGGGCGGACGCGGCGCGCACCCGGGCCTGGGAGCGCGACACCGTGGTGAACGTGTGGTCGACGACGAAGGGCCCGGTGGCGCTCGCCGCCCACATCCTCGCCGATCGGGGGCTGTTGGACCTGGACGCGCCGGTGGCCGCGTACTGGCCCGAGTTCGCGGCGGCCGGCAAGGAGAAGGTGCTGGTGCGGCACCTGCTGTCGCACCGGGCGGGGCTCGCGGGGCTGCGCGAGCCGCACTCCTTCGAGGAGCTGTGCGACTGGGAGCTGACGACCCGCCGGCTCGCCGCGACCGAGCCCTGGTGGGAGCCGGGGACGGTGTCCGGGTACCACGCGCTGACGTACGGCTTCCTGGTCGGCGAGGTCGTGCGCCGGGTGACGGGACTGCTGCCGGGGGCGTTCCTGCGGCAGGAGGTGACCGGCCCGCTGGGGATCGACTTCACCATCGGCCTGCCGGAAGCCGAGGCGCACAGGGCGGCCGAACTGGTGCATGCACCGGCCCCGGCGAGCGGCGAACGGGCCGCGGTCTTCGCCCAGTTGGACCCGGCGGCGCTGGCCGCACTGACCAACCCGGCGGTGGGCGCGGCACAGGCCAACTCGGCGCGCTGGCGGGCCGCCGAGATCCCGGCCGCGAACGGACACGGCACCGCGCGGGCGGTCGCCTCGCTGTACGGCGTCTTCGCCGGGCGGGGCGCGTTCGGCGGCCGCCGGCTACTGTCGGCCGAGGCGGCCGAGCGGGTGCGCGAGGGCCAGGGCGCCTGCCGCGACCTGGTGCTCGGTGCGGGTTTCGCGCACGAGACGGAGGTCGGGCTCGGGCTGTGGCTCAGCGGTCCGAACGGCTCCTACGGTCCGGATCCGAAGGCTTTCGGACACGACGGCTTCGGCGGCTCGTGCGGCCTCGCGGACCCGGACGCGGGCGTCTCGCTGGGCTACGTGATGAACCGCATGGGCCCGCACATCGCCGACGATCCCCGTAAGAGGGCGCTGGTGGGCGCCCTGTACGACACGCTGTGACCAACGGGTGCGGGTGGTCTCGTTTCGGCCGAACCGGCGGCCCCCGCTTCCCTGCTGGTGTAGACCAATGGTAATCCTGTGGTGACTGAGCGCGAACGACACGTACGTCACCCACAGGAGGGCGCGGCATGGCCCGCACCACCCCGCTCGACCACCCGCACACCGCCGACGCGGACGAGCCTCTGTACCAGCGCGTCGCGGCACTTCTGGTGTCCGAACTGACCGGCGGGACCGTCCCGCCGGGCGAACGGCTGCCCAGCGAACGGTACTTGGCCGCGTACTACGGTGTCAGCCGGGAGACCGTGCGCCAGGCGCTGGAGGTGCTGCGCGACCGCGGCCTGGTCGCCACCGACCGGCGCGGCAGTCACGCCACCCTGCCCGGCCCGGCCCCGCGACTCACCCCGGCGCTGACCTTCCCGGTCGGCGCCCGCGGCACGGACCGGGGCGGCCTGCAGCGGGCCACGGTCGCCTGGCAGCCGCCCCCGCCGCAGCACGCCGAGGCGCTCGGTCTCGCCCCGCACCGGCCGACCCTGGTGCACCGCTACCACTCCACCGCGGCCGACGGGCGCGGCCGGCGTACGGCCGTGACGTCCTTCTCGGCGGTGGCGCTGAACGAGGTCGAGGAACTCGCCCGGTACCGCGACCGCGCCGACGGCACCGCCTCGGCGGAGCTGCGCCGGGTCTACGACTGGATGCGCCGCGCCGGGCTGACCCTGCACCACCGTGACGCCATCGTCCGCCCCGACGACGGCCCGTCGATGCGCGTGACGCGCCATGTGCACGACCAGTACGCCCGCCCGCTGGAGATCACCGACCTGGTGGTGGACGCCCAGCAGGAGGCCTTGGTCTACGAGTTCACGCTGCCGGCCGCCGGCTGACAACGCAGCGCGGCCGGGACCCGTGGAGGCGGATCCCGGCCGCTCACACACCGCGGTCAGCGGACCGGGGTGAGGGTCAGGGTCTGCTCGGCGGCGGTGCGGGAGGCGCCGACCGGGCTGCCGCCGGTGTCCGTCCAGCCGCGCAGCGGTGTGGTCTCGGCGAGCCTGCCGCGCGCCGCGGACAGACCGATGACCAGGCCGCTGTAGCGATTGACGAGCCGGTAGGCCCCCGTGGGCGTGCCGTCGGCGGTGCGGCCCGGGACGACGAACCACTGCTGCCCGACGGTCGGCCCGCCCGGGCCGGCGGCGGTGACCGTCGGACGCGTCCCCCAGGCGCGCTGGGCCGTGGCGGCGGAGTCGACGCCCAGCAGCCGGCCCGTGGCCGCGTTGACGATCCGGTACGAACCGTCGCCGTTCGCCGTGAAGGTCCACGCTTCCCGGCGGGAGCCGCTCGGGACGGCCAGGGACGTCGTGCTGACGCCCGCGGCCTGGGCGAGGACGCGTCCGTCACCGTTCGCGATCCGGTAGGGGGTGCCGCTGCGCACGGGTGCGGCCGGGGCCAAGGCACCGATGGTGATGTCGACGTACTCGCCGGAGGAGTCGTTCGAGCAGCCGAAGGAGCAGTAGGAGCGGAAGGACTTGCCGACGATCCGGTTGCTGGTGCGGTTCGCGGGGTCGAGGAACCAGCGGTACCAGGAGGCGTTGGTGTGGCTGCCGGTGTCGCCGATCAGCCGCCACTTCTGCGAGGCGAGGTCGTCGGTGGCGTAGAACTGCTGCGGCGCCTTGCCGCTCTGGTCGGCGGCCTGCGGTTCGCCGATGTAGAGGCCCAGGTAGGCGTTGTAGGTGATGTCCATGACGAACAGCGGGGATGTGGGCGGCATCTTGCCCGCGGCGACCTGCTGGCCCGCGGTGCCGGGGGTGGCCGGGTCGTACTCCTGGCCGGCCGGTGTGTAGCCGGTGGGGTGGGCGGAGTCGACCGGGACCATGTTGCTCTCCCGGCCGCCGGTGCCGGGTTCGGACCAGGTGCCGTCGTACCACTTGCGCCAGCTGTCCGGCGCCATCTTCCCGGCGATCGGCGCCCGGGCGACGTGCGCGTGGAAGGTGCGCCAGCTGCCGCCCTTGTCGACGATGCGGGAGCCGTAGAAGACGTAGAAGTAGCCGGAGGCGGTGTCCACGTACAGGCGCGGGTCGCCGTCGCCGTAGTGGTACGTCTGCTGCGGGAAGGCGGCCGTGTCGCCACGCCGCGTGCTGTACGGCGAGGTGATCACGTGGTCCTTGATGGTCCAGGTGCGGCCCCGGTCGTGGGAGACGGCGTAGTCGATGGCGTCGTAGTGCAGCCCGTCGGCGAAGGGCTGTGGGGTGAACTCGTTGTGCACCAGGCCGTACCAGTCGCCGGTGTCCGGATCGACCCACACGCCGGCCAGGTCGCAGTAGTTCTTCTGCGCGTAGGGGGAGCCGGTGGGCGCGTAGGTGGCTTCCTTGCCGGTGGGGCTGTTGTTGCAGCGTGAAGTGGTGTCGTTGTTCCGGTCGTTCGGGTCGGCCGGGTTCACGGCGTCGCTCAGGGCGCTCGAACGGGTGGCGCTGTCGAAGTCCTTGCCGGTGTAGAAGCTCCACTCGCGGGGGTCGTCCGCGCCGTAGAGGGCGTGCGCCTGCTGGTAGTAGAAGGTGCCGTCCTTGTCGAGGTACGGCGCGGCCGGGGTGTCGTCCGGGTTGGTCCAGGACCCCGTCGCGCCGACGGTCACGGTGTAGTTGGCGGCGGCGGCCGGGGGGCCCGCCGCCAGTCCGCCGCCGCACAGGGCCAGGACGGCGGCGACGACGGTTGCGGCTCGTCTTGCGGGGGGAGTGGGCACGACTCCTCCTCCTTGAGATCGCTAACATGCACTGAATGGCTGTAGCGGCCCGAACTATGGCACAGCTTGTTATCGCTGCCAACAGTGCGCGCGAGGAGGCGTCGAAAGCTGAGAGGTCGAGTCAGGCGGGACGCCGGGCGACGACCGCCCGCACCCGGGGGCTGCCGTCGCGGCGGCGCCCGAACGCGGGCAGGGCGTACAGTTCCACCCCGAACCCGGCGCGCTCCAACTCCCGGCGCATGTCCGCGAGTCCGACGGCGCGGTAGTACATCACGAACGGCGGACGCCACAGAGCGTTGCGCACCCTCATCGCCGCGTCGAAGCCGAGCAGCATCCAGTAGGCCGGCTCGGTGGCCCGGGGCGGAGCGACGACGGGGAACGCGAAGCGTCCGCCCGGGCGCAGCGCGGCGTACACCTGGGCGAAGAGGCCGGGCAGTTCGCGGGGCAGGAAGTGGCCGAACGCGCCGAAGCTCACCACCAGGTCGAAGGCCCCGGCGAAGGGCAGCGCGCGGGCGTCGGCGCGCACCCAGGACACGCGCGGCCCGGCCGGCCGGGCGCGCCGCCGCGCGACATCCAGCATCCCGGCACTGAAGTCGACGCCGGTGACGCTGCGCCGGCACAGCGGGGCGAGCACATCGAGGCCGGCTCCGGTGCCGCAGCACAGGTCGAGGCCGTCGTCGTAGGGACCGAGCGGGGCGAGCTGCTCGGCGACGGCGTCGAGGACGGAGCGGGGGGTGCGGAACGGTGTGTGGTCGAACTTGGGAGCGAGCAGGTCGTATCCGTGCTCGACGGAGGACAGCGCCTGGACGGCGAGTTCGCGCAGGGTGGGGCCTTCGGGGCTGAACACGGGGTCAGCCTAGGGGAACGCGCCGTTCCAGGACGGCGAGTGCGCGATCGCACCAGCGCAGGTTCTCCTCCTCGAAGGAGATGCCCGCCATGAGGGTCAGATACGGGCCGACCCGGTCGGCCTCGCGCAGGTACTCCTCCTCGTCACGGCCGTCCAGCAGGCGTTCGCGCACCCGTCGGTAGCGGTCGAGCTTGCCGCGCGCCCAGGACCTGCGTTCCTCGATCAGCGCGCGGGTCGCGGCGGGGTCGGTGCCGTCCATGGCCTGGATCTTGATCAGCAGTTCGTCGCGGATGGCGGTGGGCCTGCGCGGCGGCGCGACCGCGAAGGCGCGCAGCTGTGCGCGGCCCTGGTCGGTGAGGGAGAACATCCGCTTGTTCGGGCGGCGCTCCTGCTGGACCAGCCGTGCCTCGATCAGCCCGTCGGCGGCGAGACGGTCCAGCTCGCGGTAGAGCTGCTGCGGTGTGGCGGGCCAGAAGTTGGCGAGCGAGACGTCGAACACCTTGGACAGCTCGTACCCCGAGGCCTCGCCCTCCAGCAGGGCTGCCAGCACCGCGAACTTCAGCGACATATGGACACGCTAACAGCAGGTGACTATTCTCCTCCGCACCTATTCAAATAATTGAGTATGAGGTGATCCCGATGCGTGCGTTCCGCGAGGCGGTCGAGGCGGGCGATCTCGACGCCGTCGAGGCACTGCTGTCCGACGACGTCGTCTTCACGTCCCCGGTGGTCTTCAAGCCGTACGCCGGCAAGGCCATCACGGCGGCGATCCTGCGCGGCGTCGTTCGGGTCTTCGAGGATTTCCGGTACGTCCGTGAGCTGACCGGCGCCGACGAGCGCGACCACGCGCTGGTGTTCACCGCCCGCGTGGGCGAACGCGAGCTGACCGGCTGCGACTTCATCCACCTCGACGACAACGGGCTGATCGACGAGTTCATGGTCATGGTGCGCCCCCTGTCGGGCGCACAGGCACTGGCGGAGGCGATGGGCGCCAAGTTCGACGAAATCGCCGCCGAGGCCGCGGCCCGGTCGGTCTGACCTGGCAGAACACCCTTCCGGAATAGCCCGGGGCGTCACCGCGTTGGCCGTGGTGGCGCCCTTTTGCCGTTGCACTGCGGACATCCGGTGCTACAGTGCGAACAGCACGTGTGTACGCCCCGTCGAGGGCGTCGGTGCATCTTCTCCTCTTTCTGCGTCTTCGGTGCTTTCTCCGTCGTACGCCTGATGCCTGCGGATCTTCCCCGCCGAGGCACGACGTTTCCTCCGCCGGGCCGCGCTCCTCCGCGCCCCCCGTTCTGCGGCATCTCCCCTCTTCTTCGCTTGTCTCATCTCGGCCTCCACGAAAGGACCGAACTCCCATGACCACCACACTCGAACGCCCGCCGGTGGCCGGGCAGACCCCGTCCGGCCTGCTCGTCAGCGGCGTCCTGGACATCGACGGCAGCGGGAAGGGGCACCTGCGCGGCGCCCACTGCATGCCCGCGCCCACCGACCCGCCCGTCGCCCCCGATCTGATCCGCCGGCACGGCCTGCGCAAGGGCGACCTCGTCGAGGGCGTGCGTGGCGGACGGCAGGGCCTGACCGAGGTACGGCACGTCAACGGCCGTACGCCTCAAGCGGCGCGCGGCCGACGTCACTTCCGTGAGCTGACGCCGCTGCACCCGCGGGAGCGGCTGCGGCTCGAGCACCCGGCGGCCGGGGCCGCCGGACGGGTCGTCGACCTGTTCGCACCCGTCGGCAAGGGCCAGCGCGGGCTGATCGTCGCCCCGCCCAAGACCGGCAAGACCGTGCTGCTGCAGCAGATCGCGGCCGCCATCGCGGGCAACCACCCCGAGTGCCGCCTCATGGTGCTGCTGCTCGACGAGCGGCCCGAGGAGGTCACCGACATGCGCCGCTCGGTGCGGGGCGAGGTGTACGCCTCGACGTTCGACCGCTCGCCCGCCCAGCACATCGCACTGGCCGACCTGGTGATCGAGCGGGCCAGGCGGCGGGTGGAGGACGGCGAGGACGTCGTACTCCTGCTCGACTCGCTCACCCGGCTGTGCCGGGCCCACAACCACGCGGCCTCCGCCGGCGGCCGCACCCTCAGCGGCGGTGTCGACTCGGCAGCGCTGCAGGGGCCGAAGCGGTTCTTCGGCGCCGCACGGCTGGCCGAGGAGGGCGGTTCGCTCACGATTCTCGCCACTGCCCTCGTCGAGACCGGCTCGCGCGCCGACGACCTGTTCTTCGAGGAGCTCAAGAGCACCGGCAACATGGAACTGCGGCTGGACCGCGAAGCGGCCTCCCGCCGCCTCTTCCCGGCGATCGACCTGCCCGCCTCGGGCACCCGGCGCGAGGAACTCCTGCTGCCCGCCGCGGAGTTGGGCGCCACGCGCGGACTGCGCCGGGCCCTGGCGGCGCAGAGCGGGCCCGCGGGGCTGGAGACGCTGCTGCAGCGGCTGCGCGAGACCCCCGGCAACGCGGCGTTCCTGCGCCGTGTCCAGCCCACCCTGCCGTCGGTCTGACAGCCCTGCACGACCAGGGCGCCGGGCGGGCGATCGGGCCCGTACGCAGCAAGGCGTGCGGCATACGAGTGCTCGCGTGACCCGTTCGGCCCGGGCAGCAGGGGGAATCTCCCGGAGATTCCTAGGCTGATCGTATGCCCATCGGATTTCCTTCCCGGGTCGCCCTGTCGACCTGTGCGCTCACGGTGGCGGGCGTCCTCGCGCTCTCCCCCGCCGCGGCGGCCGCCGCGGGCGGAGCGGAGCCCACGCCCGGCGGCCCGCGGGCGGCACAGCCGTCCCTGCTCCAGGCATACGGCACCGAGGTACGGCTGCGCGCGGGCGCCCCGCGTCTGCCGGCCGTCTCTGCGCTGTCATGGCTGGTGGCCGACGCCGACACCGGCGAGGTGCTCGCCGCGCACGACGCACACCGCAAGCTGCCGCCGGCCAGCACCCTGAAGACGCTGTTCGCGCTGACGGTGCTGCCCGCCCTGCCGGCCGGCCTGGAACACCGGGTCAGCGAGGAGGAGCTCGCCGGGATCGGGCCGGGCAGCAGCAGGGTGGGGGTCGCGGAGGGCCACACGTACACCGTCGCCGACCTGTGGCGCGGTGTCTTCCTCAACTCCGGCAACGACGCCGTGCACGTGCTGGCCGCACTCAACGGGGGCTGGTCGGCGACGGCGGCCCGGATGCAGGCCAAGGCGCGCGCCCTCGGCGCCCTTGACACGCACGTCGTCTCCCCCGACGGCTACGACACGCCCGGCCAGGTCTCCTCGGCGTACGACCTCGCGGTGTTCGGGCGGGAAGGGCTGCGCGACCCCGACTTCGCGCAGTACTGCCGCACGGCCGAGGCCAGCTTCCCGGGCGGCGGCGGATGGACGTACGGCATCCGCAACACCAACCGGCTGCTCACCGGCGCCGACGGGGTGGAGGCCTACCCGGGGCTCATCGGCATCAAGAACGGCTACACCAGCCAGGCCGGCAACACGCTGGTCGCCGCCGCCCGGCGGGGCGCCCGCACGCTCGTCGTGACGGTGATGAACCCTCAGGCGGGCGGCGGGTACGCCGTCTACGAGGAGGCACGGGCGCTGCTGGACTGGGGATTCGGCGCGGCGGGCCGGGTCGATCCGGTCGGTTCGCTGGACGCAGCCGCGCACGGCGCACCGCCTCCGCCGCACGGGCCGCACACCTCACCCGTCGCCGCGGCCGTCTCCGCTCCCGCTCCCGCCTCGCACGGCGGCTTCGGCTGGACGGACGCTGCCGCGATCGCCTCCGCCGCCGCCGCGGGCGCCGCCACCGTCGCGCTGTCGCTGCGCGCCAAGAAACGCGCCGCCGCACGCGGGTGACCGTACGGCAGCCACAACAGCAGACCGAGCGTGATCCAGGTGTAGGCGTTGGAACCGGCGAAGGCGGCCACGCCGGACGCGTCGTGAGCCCACAGCCAGACCACGCTGGTGCACAGCACCGCGTACAGGGCGCCCGCCACGCGCGCGTGCCCGGCACGCAGCAGGACCGCGAAGGACGGCAGCAGCCACACCAGGTGGTGCACCCAGGTGATCGGGCTGACCAGGCACGCGGCGAGCCCGGTCAGCGCGAAGGCGGCCGGCAGGTCCCCCGCGGCGGCCGCCCGGCGTGTCCGCCACGCCCACACGCCGAGCACGGCCACCACGGCGAGCGCCCACAGCCCGCGCTGCGGTTCCCCCAGACGGGCGAGCACGCCCTGCAGTGACTGGTTGGAGACGTAGTCGAGACGGCCCACGCGCGTCGTGTCCCACATCGCCTCGGTCCAGTAGAAGCGGGACGGACCGGGCGCGACGAGCGCCGCCAGGGCCGTCGCCGCGAGGGCGACCGCTGTCGCGACGGCCGCGGCGCGCCGGCGGCGGGCGAGCAGGAGCAGGCCGATGAAGAGCGCGGGCGTGAGCTTGATCGCCGCCGCGAGCCCGATCCCGGCACCGGCGAGTGCGGCGGCCCGGCTCCCTCGGCGGCCCTCTCCGTCGGCGTCCTGCTCCCGGCCCGGGGCGGAGGTCAGCAGCCAGGCGTCGGCGAGGACCAGCGCCAGCAGGAGGAGATTCACCTGACCGAAACTCACGGTGTCCCGCAGCGGCTCGAA
This sequence comes from Streptomyces sp. NPDC049915, assembly GCF_040656475.1. Taxonomy (NCBI): domain Bacteria; kingdom Bacillati; phylum Actinomycetota; class Actinomycetes; order Kitasatosporales; family Streptomycetaceae; genus Streptomyces; species Streptomyces sp. NPDC049915. The sequence continues at coordinate 103,944 of NZ_JBFAMH010000012.1, read as the reverse complement.
CAGGGCGAGAGCGCACAGGATCAGGCCCCAGCCGAACCAGCCGGGCCGGCGCCACGCCCGGCCCGCCAGCACCCGCAGCACGACCGCCAGCGCCACCGCGTCCAGCAGCAGCGCCCCGGCGAGGGCGGCGGGGCGGCCGAGCAGGGCCATGGGCAGCATCGCGACCGCCGCGAACGGCGGGTAGGTGAAGCCGTACGCCGTGTCCGGCACCCGGTAGTCGTAGACCCGCCCGCCGTGGTGGACCCACGTGTGTACGGCGCCGTAGTAGACCCGCAGGTCGAACCAGTCGCGCAGCAACGGCACGGTCGCCGTGAACACCGTCACCCCGGCGGCCACGGCCAGGAGCAGCAGCAGCCGGCCTCGGTCGGTGGCAGGGGTGAACGACGGGCGGGGGCGGCGGTCCGGCGTCGGCCGGCTCACGCGGTGCGCTCCAGCGCCGGCAGGTGTGCCACCTGGTGGGCCTGGAACAGCACGACCAGAGCCAGCGCCCCGCCGGAGACGGCCAGAACGAGCTGACCGGTGTCGGCCGGCCCACCGCCGGGCAGGACGGCGAGCGCGAGGACCGCCGTGACGGCCGCCGTCCGGTGGCGGACCGAAGCGCTGGGCGCCGCGGCCGCGATGAGGAACAGGCCCCACAGCGCGTACCAGGGCCGGATCGCCGGGCCGAACGCGGCCACCACGGCCAGGCTCAGGCCGAGGGCGTACACCGGGCGGGGGTGCCGTCGCCACCATATGGCCGCCAGGGCGATGGCGGCGACGGCGAGGCCGAGCGTGTGCCAGGCCGGGACGGCGAGCGGCGCCAGGTCGCTGCCGAGCCGGCCCAGCAGCGCGCCGGTGGCACGGCCGAGCAGACTGGTGGGGGCCCAGTTGTGTGCGGAGACCGGGGTGTCGAGGGCGCCGATCCAGCCGTAGCCGGTGCCCGCGACGGCGGTCGCCACGACGGTCGCGGCGGCGGCCGCGGCCAGTGTCGACAGGGTGGCCGGCAGCAGGCGGCGGCCCGCGCGGACCTGGAGGACCACGACGGCCACAAGACCCAGCAGGGCGGGGGCCTTGACCAGGGCGGCGAGCGTGATCAGTACGGCGCCGAGCAGGGGGCGCCGGCCGAGGGCCGCGACCAGGCCGAGGCCCAGCAGGCCGAGCATGAGAGCGTCGTTGTGGGCACCCGCCACCAGGTGCAGCAGGACCAGCGGGTTCAGCGCGCCCAGCCACAGCGCGGCGGCCGGGTCGGCGTCGCCGGCCCGGGCCAGACGCGGCAGCGCGGCCGCCATCAGGGCGACACCGAACAGCGCCAGCAGCCGCATGCCGAGCAGTCCGGCGGGCAGCTGACCCCGGGTCAGCCCGAACAGCCCGGAGGCCGCCGCGAGGAACACCGGGCCGTACGGCGCGCCCGTGTGCCGCCACAGCGGGGCGACCTCGTCGGCGAGCGGGCCGCCGAGCAGAGCGGGGCCGTGTGCGTAGACGTCGAGGTGGGCGTCGACCATGGCGCCCTGGGCGAGGTAGCTGTAGACGTCACGGCTGAACAGCGGCGGTGCGAGCAGCAGCGGGGTCGCCCAGACGGCCAGTACCAGCAGCAGGGCGCGCGGGGACGGCGGGCGCGGGCCGCGAACCAGCCGGCCCAGCAGCGCCCAGGCGGCGATCAGCAGAACGACACCGAAGTACACGGCGACCAGCCCGAGCGCCGCCCGGGCCGAGGCCGGCGCCGGGAGGTCCGGCGTCGGCAGGGCACCTGCCGTCTCCCCGCCCAGGGCGAGGAAGGCGGTTCCGGTCAGGCCGAGCACCTGGCAGCGACGTAGATCGACGGGGAAAGCCATGGCCAGCACCGGGCCAGCGTGCCGAGGCCGGATGGCCGCAAGGCGACACTCCGGCCTCGGGGCGGGGGCGTGGGTGTGGACGGCGTGTGAGCGCAGGGTCGTCCTGCCTGCGGGGGGCGGGTGCCGCTGCCTGATGGCGGGTGGCCGATACCGGGTGCCGGGTGGCCGGTGCCGGGTGGCCGGTGCCGGGTGGCCGGTGCCGGGTGGCCGGTGCCGGGTGGCCGGTGGCCGTCAGGCGTCAGGCGTCAGGCGTCAGGCGTCAGTGGAAACGTCCGCTGGTGACCGGTCCTGACGAGCGCAGGCCCGAGCGCTGGGCTCGCAGCCAGGTGCCGTGGACGGCCGTGACGAAATCCGTCAGCTTCTCGACCGGGTCGGCCGGGCTCGTGCCGTCGCCCTCGTCCGGCGTGGGATCGGCGCCGACGATCTCCGCCGCGATCTCGGCCGGCGGCCGGTCGTCGGCCGGCGACCGGCCCACCTCGCCGTCGTCGTCGACCCGCATCCGCTCCGCCCACGGCGCGGTGACCTGCTGGTGCAGCAGGCCGACGCTGTCGGCGGCGACGACCGGCGGGTCCGTCCAGCAACTGGCGTGCTCGTGCAGCACCTGTCCCGGGGCCCTGTCGAGGAGCTGCGCCACGATGTCCGGGCCCTGGTCCGTGTCGGCGAGGTCGTTCAGGTCGTAGGCGACGACGACGGTGCCGGGCTCGCCGGGTGCGTACGGCCGCGCCGGCAGTTCCAGGATCTCGGCGGCGGCCAGGCCGAGGATGTGACTGTCGCGGTCGGGCAGCAGCGCCACCGCGCCCGGCCGCACCTCGGCCGCCGCGAGCACCGCCTTCAGACGCAGCAGTCCCTGCAGACACAGGTCGGTGGTGTCCTGGAGCCAGGCGAACCGGCCGTTCATCCCCGCGTCGAAGCCGTACGGCGACAGCGTGCCGAGCACGCATCCGCCCATGACGTACTGCCATCCCCGCAGGTCGGTGCCGTCCAGCGGGCTCACCGGCGCGGCGCTCGCGGCGCGTTCCAGCATCGCGCGCTGACGGTCGCGGGCGGGGAGCCAGATGGCGTCCTCGGGGTCGGGGAGCCGGTTGTGCTGCGTACGGGCGAGGGCCACGTCGCCGGCCATGAGCGCGTTGTACGCCAGCAGGTAGCGGTCCGGCCAGGCGGCGAGGTCGCTCTCGCGGGCGTTCAGCACCTCGACGGCCTCACGGTGGCGGCCCTCGCGTTCGTAGGCGGAGACCAGTTCACGCAGCGCCGCGGCCGAGGCCGGCACCTGGCGCAGTGCCTCGCGCAGGGCGGGGACCGCGAGGTAGGACACGCCCCGTTCGACACAGGCGTATCCGAAGTCGTACTGCTCCTGGGCCCCTTCGGGGTGGGCGGCGAGCGCGTCGGCGGTCTGCCGGAGGTCGTCGAAGCCGGCCGCCGCCGCGGCCCTGCCCACCACGGGGGCGAGTTCGCCCAGCGGCAGCGTCTCGGCCACGGTCCGCAGCACGCGCAGGGCGCCGGGTATGTCGCCGGCCTCCAGGGACTCCCAGGCCTTCAGCGCTTCCGGGGACTTCGGTCGGCGATTCTTCCGCGAGAACATGCCGTCGAGCTTGACCGACCGGTCACATCCGCCTCAACTGCTTTACGACAAGCGCGTTCAGGCGAGTGTCAGCGGGAGCCGAAGCCGCAAGCCGTGCTGTCAGAAGACCGACAGGCCCGTGAGCGTGGTGAAACGGTCCAGCGCCGCCACGCCCGCGACGGAGTTGCCGCGTTCGTCCAGGCCAGGGCTCCACACGCACAGCGTGCAGCGGCCGGGGACCACGGCGATGATGCCACCGCCGACGCCGCTCTTGCCCGGCAGGCCGACGCGGTAGGCGAAGTCGCCCGCCGCGTCGTAGGTCCCGCAGGTCAGCATGATCGCGTTGACCTGCTTGGCCTGGCTGCGGGTGAGCAGGCGTGAGCCGTCGGCGCGGACCCCGTGGCGGGCGAGGAATCCGGTCGCCAGAGCCAGGTCGGCGCACGAGGCGCTGATCGAGCACTGTCGGAAGTACTGGTCGAGCAGTTCGGGCACCGGGTTGTCGATGTTGCCGTAGGACGCCATGAAGTGGGCGAGAGCGGCGTTGCGGTCGCCGTGCGCGGACTCCGAGGCGGCGACCTCCTCGTCGAAGGCCAAGTCGTGGTTGCCGCTCTCGGCCCGCAGGAAGGCCAGCAGTTCGGCCGCCGCGTCGCCGGTACGGGTGTGCAGGCGGTCGGTGACGACGAGGGCGCCGGCGTTGATGAACGGGTTGCGCGGGATGCCGTTCTCGTACTCCAGCTGCACCAGGGAGTTGAACGGGTTGCCGGACGGCTCGCGGCCCACGTGCTCCCACAGCTCGTCGCCTTCGCGGGCGAGGTCCAGGGCGAGGGTGAAGACCTTGGTGATGGACTGCGTGGAGAACGGCTCACGCCAGTCCCCCACGCCGTACACCGTGCCGTCCGGCTCCGCCACGGCCATGCCGAAGCGGCGCGGGTCGCGGGCCGCCAGCGCCGGGATGTAGTCGGCGGGGCGGCCGCGGCCGGGGGTGTGCTCGATCTCCTCGGCGATGCGCTCCAGAACCGGGGCGAAGGTCTTCGACGACGTCATGATCATTATTCTCCCTCGGGGCCGGCCCCGGTGCGCTTCGGCATTCTTCGGCAGGTCAGGCCACGGGTGCCGCGTTGCCGGCCACGACCTCCGGGCGGAGCAGGGCGGCGAGGCGGTCGGCGGGGAGCAGGCCCTTCTCCAGGACCAGCTCGGCGACTCCGCGGCCGGTGGCGAGGGCCTCCTTGGCTATGTCCGTTGCCGCCGTGTAGCCGATGTGCGGGTTGAGGGCGGTGACCAGGCCGATGGAGTTCTCCACCGTCGCGCGCAGGCGTTCGGTGTTCGCGGTGATCCCGTCGACGCAGCGGCCGGCGAGGGTGAGGCAGGCGCGCTCCAGGTGCGTGATCGACTCCGAGAGGGAGTGCAGGATGATCGGCTCGAACGCGTTCAGCTGGAGCTGGCCGGCCTCGGCGGCCATCGTGATGGCGACGTCGTTGCCGATCACCTCGAAGGCGACCTGGTTGACGACCTCGGGGATCACCGGGTTCACCTTGCCGGGCATGATCGACGAACCCGCCTGCACCGGGGGGAGGTTGATCTCGCCCAGGCCGCCGCGCGGGCCGGAGGAGAGCAGGCGGAGGTCGTTGCAGCTCTTGGAGAGCTTGACGGCGATGCGCTTCAGGACGCCGGACATCTGGACGAAGGCACCGCAGTCCTGGGTGGCCTCCACGAGGTTGGCGGCGGTGACGAGCGGCAGGCCGGTGATGTCGGCGAGGTGGCGGCGGGCGGCCTCGGCGTAGCCGGCGGGGGCGTTGAGGCCGGTGCCGATGGCCGTGGCGCCGAGGTTGATCTCATGGACCAGCTCGACGGCCTCGGCGAGACGGCTGCGGTCCTCCTCGATCATCACGGCGTACGCCGAGAACTCTTGACCGAGCGTCATCGGGACCGCGTCCTGCAACTGTGTACGGCCCATCTTGAGTACGTCGCGGAACTCCACGGCCTTGCGGGCGAAGGCGTCCTGGAGGACCGACATCGCCTTGAGCAGTCCACGGACCGCGAAGACCGTCGCGACCTTGACTGCGGTGGGATAGACGTCGTTGGTGGACTGGCCGAGGTTGACGTCCTCGTTGGGGTGCAGGTGGGTGTACTCGCCCTTGGCGTGGCCGAGCAGTTCGAGCGCGCGGTTGGCGACGACCTCGTTGGCGTTCATGTTGGTCGAGGTGCCGGCACCGCCCTGGATGACGTCGACGACGAACTGGTCGTGCAGCTTGCCGGCGCGGATCTCCTGGCAGGCGGCGACGATCGCGGCGGCCTTCTCGGGGTTCAGCAGGCCGAGTTCCTCGTTGGCGCGGGCGGCTGCCTCCTTGACGGCGGCGAGGGCGTTGACGAGGTGGGGGTAGGTGGAGATGGGGGTGCCGGTGATGGGGAAGTTCTCGGTGGCGCGGAGGGTGTGGACGCCCCAATAGGCGTCTGCGGGGATGTCTCGGTTGCCGAGGAGGTCGTGTTCGGTGCGCATGGGTCTCTTCCTTGTGGGTGCGTGCGGGTTGTGTTGTGGCTGGTCGCGCCGTTCCCCGCGCCCCTTTTGGGCCTGCGGCGGCCCGTTGCGGTGGGTGGGTGGCTGGTGTTCGCGCCTGCGGTTGTCTGTGAGTCGGGGCCGGGGTGGGGGGTGTCCGCCCTCGGTCCGGCCGCCCGTCCCCGACGACGGCACCCTTGCCCGGTGCCGGCCGCTGCGGGCGGACACCCCCCACCCCGCCCCCTCCCCGCCGCCGGCGGCTGCGGCCCGTCGCGTCTTCCGCCGTGGGTGCGGGCCGCCGCTCGTGTGCGGGCAACTGCTGATATGGCTGCGGGCAGTTGTGCCTTCCCCAAGCTCTTCAAACAGGGGGACTCCCAGTGCGGCACGGGTGGGCGCAGCGGCGCCGGGGCAGCCCATCCGCGGCCACCGCCGGCGTTCAGCGCAGTCGGCGCCGGGCGCGTGGCCCGACGTCGGCCGCCGGGGGCGCCGGTTCGTCAGGACCGCGGCAGGGGGTCCAGTGCTCGGGCCGTGCGGACCTCGCCGACGGGCGCGCCGCCGCCCAGCAGCGGCTCGCCCGTGAAGTCGGTGAGGAGTGACGGGGCGACCCCCGCGCGGGCCAGTGCTGCCGCGGCGACCGGGATGCGCGCCCGGTTCGCACCGTCGGCGATCTTGACGGCGATCGCGCGGCCGTCGGGCAGGGCGGCGACCTGGACGCCCTCGAAGCCGTCCTTCGCCAGCAGCCCCGGCACCGCCCGCATCAGGGCGGCCACGTCGCGGCCGGAGCCGGAGGCCATCTCGGGGTGGGCGCGCATCGCGTCGGCCACGTGGGCCTCGGGGGTGCCGGGGGCCGCGGTGGTGATGCGGGCCGCCGCGCGGGCCAGGCCGTGCAGGGAGACGGAGAAGAGGGGGGCGCCGCAGCCGTCCACCGTGGTCTGGGCGATCCGCTGGCCGGTGAGGTCCTCGACGATCTCGGCGATCGCCTTCTGGAGGGGGTGGCCGGGGTCGAGGTAGTCCTCCAAGGACCAGCCGTTGAGCTTGCAGGTGTACAGCATGGCCGCGTGCTTGCCGGAGCAGTTCTGGGCCAGGCGGGACGGGCCGCGGTCCGCGCGGATCCAGGCGTCCCGGACGACGGGGTCGAAGGGGAGGTCGGGCACGTTGCGCAGGTCGTCCTCGGTGAGGCCGGCCAGGTCGAGAATGCGGCGGGTGCCCTCCAGGTGGACCTCTTCGCCGGAGTGGCTGGCGGCGGCCAGGGAGAGGAGGTCTCCTTCGAGCGGCAGGCCCGCCCGGACCATGGCCACCGCCTGCAGCGGCTTGATCGCCGAGCGGGGGTAGAACGCCGCCTCGATGTCGCCGAGTTGGAAGACGGGGGCGCCGTCGGAGCCCAGTACGGCGACGGAGCCGTAGTGGATGCCTTCTATGACGCCGCCGCGTATGAGGTGGGCCACGGGGACGTGGAGGGGTTCGCGGATCTGGGGTGCGTCCGCAAGGGAACTGCTGTACATCTCTGCCTGGTTCGGTGGTGGGTGGATGCGGCCGGGTGCGCTGTTCACGCGCCGGCCCCGGTGCGGTCGAGGCGGCCGCGGAGGGCGTACCAGCCCGCGACCAGGACGCCGACGATCAGCGGCAGGCACTGCACGGTGGTGCGTCCGGCGCCGCCGTCGGCGTACATGAGGACCAGGACGGAGGCGAGGAACGCCAGCGTCACGAGTTCGGTCCAGGGGGAGCCCGGCAGACGGTAGCCGGGGCGGGTCAGTTCGTTGCTCTGGGTCTTCTGCCAGAAGCGCAGGTGGCAGACCATGATCATGCCCCAGGTGGCGAGGATGCCGATCGCCGCGAAGTTCAGGACGATCTCGAAGGCGTCCGCCGGGACGACGTAGTTGAGGGCGACGCCGAGGACGCACATACCGCTGGTGAGCAGGATGCCGCCGTAAGGGACCTGGGTGCGGCTCATCCGCGCGGTGAACTTGGGGGCCGACCCGCTCACAGCCATGGAGCGCAGGATGCGGCCCGTCGAGTACAGGCCCGAGTTGAGGGACGACATGGCCGCCGTGAGGACGACGAGGTTCATCACGCCGCCGGCCGCGGGGATGCCGATCTTCGACAGGACCGTGACGAAGGGGCTCTCGCCGGCCGTGTACTTGTTCCAGGGCAGGAGCATGGAGAGGAGGATGACCGAGCCCACGTAGAACAGGCCCACCCGCCACATGATCGAGTTGATCGCCTTCGGCATGATCTTCTCGGGGCTCTCGGTCTCGCCGGCGGCGACGCCGACCAGTTCGACGGAGGCGTAGGCGAAGACGACGCCCTGGATGATCAGCAGCATGGGCAGCAGGCCGTTGGGGAAGACGCCGCCGTGGTCGGTGATCAGGGACGGTCCGGGGGTCGTCCCGTCCACCGGGTGCCGCGTCACCAGGAGGAAGATGCCGATGCACATGAAGATCACCAGCGCGGCCACCTTGATGATCGCGAACCAGAACTCCAGCTCACCGAAGATCCTGACGGAGATCAGGTTGACGGTCAGGACGACCGCCAGGGCGATCAACGCGATCAACCATTGGGGGATGTCGGAGAACATGCCCCAGTAGTGGGTGTACGTGGCGACCGCGGTGATGTCGGCGATGCCGGTGGTCGCCCAGTTGAGGAAGTACATCCAGCCCGCGGTGTACGCGCCCTTCTCCCCCAGGAACTCGCGGGCGTACGACACGAACGCGCCGGAGGACGGGCGGTACAGGACGAGTTCGCCCAGGGCGCGCACGACCAGGAAGGCGAAGACTCCGCAGACCGCATAGGCGATGAAGAGGGAGGGGCCGGCGTCGGCGAGGCGGCCGCCGGCGCCGAGGAACAGGCCGGTGCCGATGGCACCGCCGATGGCGATCATGTTGACGTGCCGGGACTTCAGGGACTTGCTGTAGCCCGCGTCTCCGGCGTCTGTGTGACGGGTCGAGGGGCGCGTCTCGTCTTTGATGTGCTGTTCGCTCACGCCTCGGGTCCACCTTCCGTGGGTTGTGCCGCGCGCGCGGGGCGCACGATGTCGGTGAGGGTGGTCTCGACGCGGTCGAGGTGGTGGGCCATGGCCTCGATCGCGTCGTTCTCGCAGCCGTCGACCAGCGCCTCGACGATGGCCCGGTGCTCGCGGTTGGACTGCTCGCGTCGGCCGCCCAGCTCGTTGAGGAAGGCCGACTGACGCGCCAGTGCGTCGCGGATCTCCTCGATGACCCGGCGGAAGACCGGGTTCTGGGCGGCCTCGGCCACGGCGAGGTGGAAGAGGGTGTCCATCGCGACCCACGCGGTGGTGTCCGTCTCCCGCTCCATGCGGTCCAGCAGATGCGCCAGGTGGTCCAGGTTCTCCGGGGTGCGGCGCACGGCGGCGTACCCGGCGACGGGGATCTCGATGTGGCGGCGCACCTCGAGCAGGTCGCTGGCCGCGTAGTCGCCGAAGGTGGGGTCCTCGACGGCGTTCGCGACCACGAAGGTGCCCTTGCCGGTCCGGGAGACCGTCAGGCCCATCGTCTGCAGGGCGCGCAGCGCCTCACGCAGGACGGGCCGGGAGACCTCCAGGGTGCGGCACAGCTCCGCTTCGCTGGGGAGCTTGTCGCCTATGGCGTACTCACCGCGCTCGATGGCACCGCGGAGATGGCCGAGTACGGCTTCCATGGCGCTGATGCGCCGGGGAGGCTGACTGGCTGTCCGGCTGTCTGACAGGTTCACGGGAGAGATACTCCGGGTGACCGACGGGCCGTGTCAAGGCGGTTGGAAGGAAAAATTCAGGGGACGGAAAGCCTGAAAGCCGGCTTTCCGTCCCCTTGCGGTGCGGGGTCAGGCGTCGAGCGCGCCCGTGGTGAGCAGGCCGAGCAGCAGCACGCCGACGACGAGACGGTAGATCACGAAGGCGTTGAAGGAGTGCTTGGCCACGAACTTCAGCAGCCAGGCGATGGAGGCGTAGGCCACGACGAAGGAGACGATCGTGCCGACGGCCAGCGGGGCCGCGCCGACGCCGGTGCCGAGCGCGTCCTTCAGCTCGTACAGGCCGGCGCCGGTCAGGGCCGGAATGCCGAGGAAGAAGGACAGGCGGGTGGCGGCGACCCGGTCCAGGTCGAGGATGAGCGCGGTGGACATGGTGGCACCGGAGCGGGAGAAGCCGGGGAAGAGCAGCGCGAGGATCTGCGAGCAGCCGACCAGCATCGCGTCCTTGAAGGAGGTGTCGTCCTCCCCGCGCTTGTGCCGGCCCATCTGGTCGGCCGCCCACATCACGCCACTGCCGACGATCAGTGACCCGGCCACCACCCACAGGGAGGCGAGCGGGCCCTCGATCAGCGGCTTGGCGGCCAGGCCCACGATCACGATGGGGACGGTCGCGGCGATCACCCACCAGGCGAACTTGTAGTCGTGGTGGTACCGCTCCTCCTTGTCGACCAGGCCGCGGCCCCAGGCGGAGACGATCCGCACGATGTCCTTGAAGAAGTACACGAGCACGGCGGCGATGGCGCCGACCTGGATGACGGCCGAGAACCCGACGACCGCGTTGTCGTCGACGGGGATGCCCATCAGCCCCTCGGTGATCTTGAGATGTCCGGTGGAGGAGACGGGGAGGAACTCGGTCACTCCCTCGACGGCTCCGAGGACGACGGCCTGGCCGACGCTGATGACGCTCATGGATTCCCGTTCTTGGAGGGGCAGGGGGTACAGGGGGGCGGGACAGTCTTACTACACGCGGGCTGGAGGCTGCGCCTACGGCCAGACAGCCTGAGCCAGCGCCACCCCGGCGAAGGCCGCACCCAGCCCGGCGGCCACGCTCCCGGCGACGTTGAGCGCCGCGTACAGACGGGCGCCGGTCTCCGTCAGACGCAGCGTCTCGTAGGAGAAGGTCGAGTACGTCGTCAGGACCCCGCACAGGCCCGTACCCAGCAGCAGCCGGACGTGGGAGTCCACGGCGCCCGCGGCCGCCGCTCCCGTCAGCAGTCCGAGGATCACACAGCCGACGACGTTGACCGCGAGGGTGCCCCAGGGGAAGACCGAGTCGTGCCGGGACTGCACCGCGCGGTCGGTGAGATAGCGCAAGGGCGCGCCGACCATGCCGCCGGCGACGACGAGCAGCCAGTTCACAACGACTTCTTACCCTTCCTGTCCGATTCGCCGGATTCGGCGCCGCGTCCGACGTACCGGATGACCTCGCAGTCGTCGAGGGTGACCAGTCCTTCGGTGACCAGTGCGTCCAACTGCGGAAGGAAGGCGCGGACGCGGTCCTCGGTGTCCACGATCACGATCGCGACCGGCAGGTCCTCGCTCAGCGACAGCAGCCGCGAGGTGTGGATCAGGGAGGAGGCGCCGAAGCCCTCGATGCCCTTGAAGACGCTGGCCCCGGCGAGACCGGCCGCGTGGGCGCGGTGCACGATCTCGGCGTACAGCGGCTTGTGGTGCCAGGTGTCCATCTCGCCGACGAAGACGGTCAGACGCAGGGCTCGTCCGGTCAGCCGGGTCATCGCTGCCTCCGGGTCAGGACGCGGCGGGTCGCCGTGGCGGCGAGCCACACCGCGGTGAGTGCCGCGAGCGGGGTCGCGGCGAGGTAGACCAGCGCGGTACGCGCGTGGCCGTGGTCGATGAGCTGCTGCACGTCGACGGCGTAGGTGGAGAAGGTGGTGAAGCCGCCCAGCACTCCGGTGCCGAAGAAGGGCCGCACCAGCTTGTGCGCGGCGAGGGCCTCGGTGATCAGGACCGTGAACACGCCCATCACCGCGCAGCCGGTGATGTTGATCCACAGCGTGGTCCACGGGAATCCGCCGCCGGCCGCGGGCCAGGCGAGCCCGGCGCCGTAGCGGGCGGCCGCTCCGCAGCCGCCACCGAGCGCGACCACCGCGACGACGGGCAGCTGACCGCGCCAGGCGGTCCGGTGCCGTGGGGCGGCGGGGATGCGGAGGCTCTCGGCTTCCGGGGCTGTCATGTCGTACGTCTCCTGCTCGCCGCGCGGGTGATCACGGCCGACACCAGCCTAGCGCCGGGACACGGCGCGGCTCACCCGCCGATGGGCGGGGCGCAGACCGCGACGCCCGGCTCCCACAGGCTGCCGAGGACCAGGTGACCGGCGGTCGTGCAGACGCTGGTGACCATGCGGAAGGCGGAGCGGCGGCTGGCGAGGTGATGGACGACACGGCCGTCGTCGTCGACGGCGAGGACGGCGGCGGTGCCGGTGGGGCGGAAGGGTGCGTGCACCGCTGCCCGCGCGGCGGCGCGGCGTGCCGCGGGGGCCGCACGGTGCAGGACGTCGAGAGCGGGGACGCGGGGGCCCGCCAGCGCGACCCACATCGGGCCGTCGGGGCCGGAGCGCCACAGGTTGTCGGGCATGCCGGGCAGGTTCTCGGCGAAGGGTCCGCTCTCACCGGCCCGCGGTCCGGTGAGCCAGTAGCGGGTCAGGCGACAGGCGCTGGTCTCGGCCAGCACCAGGAAGGTGCCGTCGGCGCTCAGGGCGAGACCGTTGGCGAAGCGCAGACCTTCCAGCACCACCTCGAAGGCGGTGCTCCCGGGCGCGAGGCGGAGCAGGCGGCCGGTGCGGGTGTCCTCGACGATGTCGGCAATCCAGTGGTGCAGGGGGTGGCGGCGGCTGGAGACGGTGACGAAGAGGCTGCCGTCGGGTCCGGCGACCACGTTGCTGGCGAAGCGCAGCCGCTCCCCCGCCACCTCGTCGGCCAGGACGCGTACGGTGCCGGCGGTGAGGTCGGCGCGCAGCAGTCCCCGTTCCGCGTCGCAGACGAGGAGGTCGCCGCCGGGGAGCAGTTCCAGCCCCAGCGGCCGGCCGCCTGTGTCGGCGAGGGTCTCGACGCGGGGCGGCGCCCCGGGGTCGGCCAGGCCGTCGAGGCGCAGGATGCGGCCGTCGGCCACGCCGGTGAGGATCCTGCCGCGCGGGTCGGCGATCACGTCCTCGGGGCCGTGACCGGGCAGGCGGACGTGGCGGATCGGGCGCAGAGTCGTGGGTCGGTCCATGCCGGCCGGGTCACCAGCCCTTCTCGAACATGCGGGCCACCTCGGCCATCCGTACCTCGTCCCGCCGGTAGTACGTGTGCGGTCCGGCCTGGTGGGCGCGCACCAGGCCGACGCGGGTCAGCAGGGCGAGATCGCACTGCAGGAGGCTCGGTGGCACGCCGAGGGCGACCGCGATCGCGTCCGCCGTGACGCCGCCGGGCGAAGGGTCCCCGTCCGACGGGAAGGGGGCGGGGGCGTGCTCGAGCCACTGCAGGATCTCCAGACGCCTCTCGCTGACGGGAGCCCTCACCATCGTGTCCCCCTCGGGTGGCTGAGCCGGGCCTCGTACCGCGCCTTCCCACTGTTCCCCGGTGTGAGCGCTCGTGCACCGCAGTCGGCGCGCATTGTCCGGGATGCGTCGGCCGGCGTCTTCGGCAGGGGCGGGAGTTGACGCACGGGCGGGGCCCGGCCGCCGTCGTGGTGGCCGGGCCCTGTGCGGTGCGCCGCGTCCGTGGGAGGTCAGCGGTGGCGGAACCAGGACATGGACGCCAGCGCCTTGTCGTCGTAGCCGAAGAGCGCCTGGTTCTCCCAGCCGTTGCCGGAGGAGGCGTCGGTGGGGTCCCAGCCGTTTCCGGTCACCGCGGTCCAGGTCGCCTCCCAGTAGAAGACGCCGAGGCCACGGCCGTTCGGGACGGCCTCCACGATATTCGCGACGGTGTTCATCCAGGCGGTCTGCCCGGCCACGCTCGCCGGGTAGCCGTTCACCAGCTCGCCGGTGGTGTCGATCTGGTTGGTCAGAGCGTCGTCGCTGTCGAGCCGGAAGGGGTAGGCCGTCTCGGCGACGAAGACCGGCTTGCCGTAGCGGGACGCGGCGTCGTCGAGGGTGGTCTGGAAGTCGGCAAGCGGGCCGTGCCAGTAGCCGTAGTACGACAGGCCGATCGCGTCGAACTTCACGCCGTTCGCGACGGCGCTGTCGAACCACCAGCGGGTGCCGGACAGGTCTCCGCCCTTGGCCAGGTGCAGGGCCACGAGGGTGGAGGGGTTGACTGCCTTGGCCGCGTTGTATCCACTGTTGAGCAGTCCGGCGAGCTGGGTCCAGTTGTCGGTGGAACCCTCGCTCCACAGCATGCCGCCATTGATCTCATTGCCCACCTGGACCATGTCGGCGGCGGTGCCCTGGGCCTTCAAGGCGTTCAAGACGTCGTACGTGTGGTGGTACACGTCCGTCTTGAGTTGACCGTAGGTGTGGCCCGCCCAGGCGGCCGGCTTGGTCTGGGCACCCGGGTCGGCCCAGGTGTCGGAGTAGTGGAAGTCGACCAGCAGCTTCATGCCGGCGGCCTGGACGCGCTTGGCCATGGCGAGCACGCGGGTCTTGTCGTTGTAGCCGTCGGCGGGGTTCACCCAGACCTTCAGGCGCGCGTAGCTCATGCCGGCGTTCTTCAGGATGGTGACCGCGTCCGAGGTCGTGCCGGAAGGGGTCCTGTACACGCCGCCGGACGCCTCGCTCTTGGCGAGGGAGGAGATGTCGGCGCCCTTGACGGACAGGCCGGTCGTGCCCGGCGTGAACGTCAGATCGTCAACGTTGATCCAGTTGCCCGCGTTCGCGTCACTGTTGATGCTGACCGTGCACTGGCTGCCGGTGACCTTGACCGGCGTGACGATCCTGATCCAGCCGCTGGAGGAGACGGGGAGGTCGGTGCGCTGCTCGGTGCCGCCGCAGTTCTTCAGGGCCAGGTAGGCGGTCTTCTGGCCGCCGCTGGAGCGGACCCAGGCGGTGAGGGTGTAGGACCCCTGGGCCAGGCCTGACAGGTACTGGTAGGTCTCCACCTTGTAGGCGGATGACGACCAGTGGCTGAGCCGGTAGCCACCGCTGCGGCCGCCGGCCTCGACGTAGCTCGCGCCGCTGTCGCCGTACTCCGACCAGCCGCTCGGGGTCGCGGTGCCGGTGCCGTCGGCCTCGAAGCCGCCGTTGGTGAGGGCCGGGGCCGCCTGCGCGCTCTGGGCGGGCAGGGCGGTGAGGGCGAGGCCCGCCACGAGCGGCAGCAGCACGGCCCTGATGGTGCGTCCGGGATGGAACATCGTCGTCCGTCGTCCCTTCGACGTGGGTGGGGACCTCCACGCCGGGCCTGGAAGCCCCGGGTGGAGGAGGAGACCCCTCCGCCCGTGGCTCTTCGGCTCGCACGGGCGGAGGGGGGTCGGTTCAGCCGTCGAGTCGTACGACCCGTACGGCTCCCGCGGGCACGGCCAGGAGGCCCGCGGCGCGCTCGCCGGTCAGCAGCTCGGTGCCGGGCGCGTCCAGCGGCACCTTGACGTCGGCGGCGGTGTGGTTGAGGGCGAACAGGTAGCTGCCCTGCTCACCGGTGCGCTGGACGACCTCGACGTCGCGCGGCAGGTCGGCTCGCACGGCGACGCCCGCGTCGTGGGCGGCCCGGCCGAGCAGTGCGTCCAGCCCCTCGGCGCCCAGGCGGGTGGAGACGTACCAGGCGATGCCCGCGCCGAGGCGGTGGCGGGTGATCGCGGGCCGGCCGGCGGTCAGGCCGTCGGCGTAGGTCCACACCGTCTCGGCGCCGCGCGGCACGACGAACTCCGTCCACACGTCGCCGCTCAGCTCCGAGCCGTCGGGGCCGGTGATCCGCACCCGCTCGCCCCGCAGCAGCGGCGAGAACTCCTCGACGGTCAGGCCGAGGGTGTCGCGCAGCACGCCGGGGCAGGCGCCCTCGTGGACGGCGTCGTGCGCGTCGACGATGCCGGAGAAGTACGACACGACCAGGGTGCCGCCCTGCTCGACGTACGCCCTCAGGTTGCGCCCGGCGGCCTCGGTCATCAGGTACAGGGCGGGCACGACGACCAGCGGGTAGCGCGTCAGGTCGGCTTCGGGGTGGGCGAAGTCGACGGTGAGGTGGCGGTCGTAGAGCGCCTCGTAGAAGGTGTCGGCCCGCTCGCGCGCGTCATGGTCCTCGCTGGGGCGCCAGTCGAGGTTCTGCGCCCACCAGGACTGCCAGTCCCACAGCATCGCCACGTCGGCCCGCGTTCGGGTGCCGCGGATCTCGCTCAACGACTTCAGGGATCCGCCCAGTTCGACGACCTCGCGCCACACGCGCGTGTCCGTGCCGCCGTGCGGGACCATGGCGGAGTGGAACTTCTCGGCGCCGCGCCGGGATTGCCGCCACTGGAAGAACATCGCGCCGTCGGAGCCGCGGGCCACGTGGCCGAGGGAATTGCGGGCCATCTGCCCGGGCGCCTTGGCGGTGTTGCGGGGCTGCCAGTTGACGCCGGAGGTGGAGTGCTCCAGCAGCAGCCAGGGGGCGCCGCCGGCGACGGAGCGGGTCAGGTCGGCGGCCATGGCGAGGTTGACGTGGGTGCGGCGGCCGTCGGTGATCAGGTAGTGGTCGTTGCTGACGAGGTCGACCTCGCGGCCCCAGGCCCAGTAGTCGACCGAGTCGCACTGGCTGAGCGCGGTCATGAAGTTGGTGGTGACCGGGACGCCGGGTGAAAGGCGGTGCAGGATGTCGCGCTCGGCGCGGAAGTTCTCCCGCATGGTGGCGTCGGCGAAGCGCCGGTAGTCCAGGGCCTGGGCGGGGTTGCCGACGGTCGCGGCCCGGCGCGGCGGGTTGATCTGGTCGAGGTCGGCGTAGCGCTGGCCCCAGAAGGCGGTGCCCCAGGCGTCGTTGACGGCGTCGATGGTGCCGTAGGTGTCGGTGAGCCAGCGGCGGAAGTGGGCGGCGCAGGAGTCGCAGTAGCAGGCGGAGACGGGGACGCCGTACTCGTTGTGCACGTGCCACATCGCCAGCGCCGGGTGGTCGCCGTAGCGTTCGGCGAGCTGGGTGGTGATGTTCGCGGCGGCGGCCCGGTAGTCGGCGTTGCTGTGGCAGATCGCGCCGCGGGAGCCGAACTCCAGGCGCAGCCCGTCGGCGGTGACCGGCAGGGCCTCGGGGTGGGCGCGGTAGAACCAGGCGGGCGGGACCACGGTGGGCGTGCCGAGGTCGACGCGGATGCCGCCAGCGTGCAGCAGGTCGATGACCCGGTCGAGCCAGCCGAAGTCGTACTCCCCCGGCGCGGGTTCCAGCAGGGCCCAGGAGAAGATGCCGGCGCTCACCAGGGTCACGCCGGCCTCGCGCATCAGCCGGACGTCCTCCTGCCAGACGGATTCCGGCCACTGCTCGGGGTTGTAGTCCCCGCCGAAGGCGAGCCGGGTGAGGCCCTTGGGGGTGGTGTCCGGCATGGATGTCTCCCGTGCGGTCGATCGTTTGGGAACGTGCACACACATTGACGGCGGTGCGAGCCCAACATAACCGCACAGTCTCAACCATTGACAAGTGTCCGGGATGTTTCTCTACTGTGAACGCTCACAGAAGCATGGCAGGGCCTCGCGACGGGCGAGAACCCAGGAAGCCGGCCTCTGCACACATCTGCATGGCAGGTCTCCGCGTCGAGCGGAGACCCAGGTCAGGGGAGAGATCCATGCCGTACACGAAGCGCCGCCGCCTCGTGACTTCCGCCGTCGCCGTCGCGCTCGGCGCCACCGCCCTCGCCGCCTGCGGCTCGTCCGACGACTCGAAGGGCGCCGCACAGTCCGGGCCCGTCTCGCTGACGTACTGGACCTGGACACCCGGTATGGACAAGGTCGTGGACCTGTGGAACAAGGGGCCGGGCAAGAAGCAGCAGATCTCCGTCACGGTGAAGAAGCAGGCGTCCGGCGACACGCTGGTCACCAAGATCCTCACCGCGCACAAGGCCGGCAAGGGCCCGGACCTGGTGCAGGCGGAGTACCAGGCACTGCCGACGCTCGTCAGCAATGACGCGCTGGCCGACATCGCGAAGAACGTGGGCGACGTCAAGGCCAAGTTCGCCGACGGGGTCTGGCAGCAGACGACGCTGGGCACGGACGCGGTGTACGCGATACCCCAGGACATCGGGCCGATGATGTTCTACTACCGCGCCGACCTGTTCAAGAGTTACGGCCTGACGGTCCCGGCCACCTGGGACGAGTTCGCGCAGACGGCCCGCGCGCTCAAGAAGAAGGCCCCCGGCAAGGCCCTGACCACCTTCTCCGCCAACGACTCCGGTCTCTTCGCGGGCCTCGCCCAGCAGGCCGGCGCCAAGTGGTGGACGACGTCCGGTGACCAGTGGAAGGTCGGCATCGACGACGCGGCGACACAGAAGGTCGCCACGTTCTGGGGCGGCCTCGTCAAGGAGGGCGCCGTCGACAACCAGCCGATGTACACCCCGGCCTGGAACAAGGCGTTGAACACCGGCAAGCAGATCGCCTGGGTCAGCGCGGTGTGGGCGCCGGGCACGCTGACCACGGCCGCGCCGGACACCAAGGGCAAGTGGGCCATGGCCCCGCTCCCCCAGTGGTCCAAGAGCGAGAACCGCACCGGCAGCTGGGGCGGCTCCTCCACCGCCGTCACCACGGACTCCAGGCACAAGGACGCCGCCGCCGCGTTCGCCGCCTGGCTGAACACCGACGCCGAGGCGCTCAACGCGCTGGCCAAGGAGAGCGGCATCTACCCGGCGTCCACGTCCGCCCAGCTCAGCGGCGCCTTCCAGAATCCGCCGGAGTTCTTCTCGAACCAGGTCGACTTCTACACCAAGGCCGCCGACATCGCCGAGACCACCGCGCCCTCCGCCTGGGGCCCGAACGTCAACGTCGCCTACACGTCCTTCAAGGACGCCTTCGGCGCCGCCGCCAAGAACAAGTCGGACTTCGTCGCCGCGCTGAAGAAGATGCAGGCGGACACGGTCGCCGACCTGAAGAAGCAGGGCTTCGAGGTCGGCCGGTGAGCACCACGGCACACCGGAGGTCGTACGGGGTCAGGTCGGCCCCGTACGGCTTCCTTCTCCCCGCGACGATCCTGTTCCTGCTGTTCTTCGCGCTGCCCATCGGCTACGCGGTCTGGCTCAGCTTCCGCAAGGTGCACGTCTCCGGGCTCGGTCTGGGGGCGCACGCGCGGCGGGAGGTCTGGGCGGGCCTGGAGAACTACACGGACGCGCTGACCGACAGCGAGCTGCTGCACGGCGCGCTCCGCGTGCTGGGCTACGGCTGCGTCGTCGTCCCGGTCATGCTCGGTCTCGCCCTGCTGTTCGCGCTGATGCTCGACTCCGAGAAGGTGCGCCTCGCGCCCTTCACCCGGCTCGCGATCTTCCTGCCGTACGCCATCCCCGGTGTCGTCGCGGCGCTGCTGTGGGGCTTCCTCTACCTTCCGGACGTCAGCCCGTTCTACTACGTGCTGCACAGGCTCGGCCTGCCGCAGCCGGACCTGCTGGACGGCGGTCCGCTCTACCTCGCCCTGTCCAACATCGCGGTCTGGGGCGGCACCGGCTTCAACATGATCGTCATCTACACCTCGCTGCGGGCCATCCCGGCCGAGGTGTACGAGGCGGCGAAGCTGGACGGCGCCACGCCGCTGCAGATCGCGCTGCGGATCAAGATCCCGATGGTGGCGCCGTCGCTGGTGCTCACCTTCTTCTTCTCGATCATCGCGACGCTGCAGGTGTTCAACGAACCGACCACGCTCAAGCCGCTCACCAACTCCGTCTCCACGACCTGGAGTCCGCTGATGAAGGTCTACCGGGACGCCTTCGGCTCCGGTGACATCTACGCGGCCGCCGCCGAAGCCGTGATCATCGCTCTGGCGACGCTGGTGCTGTCGTTCGGCTTCCTGCGGGCCGCGAACCGCCGCAACAAGCAGGAGGCGACCCGATGAGTTCCGTGGCCCTCCGCAAGGCCGCCCCGGCCGCCGGTACGACGCCGGGGACCGCCCAAGGGCCCCCGCTGCGCCGCCGGATCGCCCGGGTGCCGACGGCGACGCTGCTGCTGGGCGCGCTGTACTGCCTGCTGCCCGTCGCATGGGTGGTGATCGCCGCGACCAAGTCGGGCAAGGAGCTGTTCTCCACGTTCACCTTCCTGCCGGGCAGCGGTTTCGCCGACAACCTGCATGATCTGAACGCCTACCGCGACGGCGTGTACTGGGAGTGGATGGGCAACTCCGCCCTCTACGCGGGCGTCGGCGCCCTGCTGTCGACGGTCGTGTCCGCGTTCAGCGGCTACGCGCTGGCGACCTACCGCTTCCGCGGCCGCGAGACGGTGTTCAACATCCTGCTCGCCGGTGTGCTGATGCCGCCGGTGATCCTCGCCGTGCCGCAGTACCTGCTGCTGGCGAAGGCGAACCTGACCGACTCCTACCTGTCGGTCCTGCTGCCGCAGATCCTCTCGCCGTACGGCGTCTATCTGTCGCGTATCTACGCAGCCGCCGCGGTCCCGGCGGACGTGGTGGAGGCCGGCCGGATGGACGGGGCGAGCGAGTGGCGGATCTTCACCCGGATCGCGCTGCCGATGATGATCCCCGGCATGGTGACGGTGTTCCTGTTCCAGTTCGTGGCGGTGTGGAACAACTTCCTGCTGCCGTACATCATGCTCAGCGACGACGAGAGGTTCCCGATCACGCTCGGTCTGTACACGCTGCTGGAGCAGGGCTCCAACCAGCCCGCGCTGTACACGCTGGTGATCACGGGCGCGTTCCTCGCGGTGCTGCCGCTGGTCGCCCTGTTCCTGGTCATCCAGCGGTTCTGGAGCCTGGACCTGCTCTCCGGGGCCGTAAAGTCATGACCATGAGTACATCGGGGGGCCGACGCAGGCCGCCGACGATCCACGACGTGGCGCGCGAGGCGGGAGTCTCGCGCGGCACCGTCTCGCGCGTGCTCAACGGCGGCCACTACGTCAGTCCCGCCGCGCAGGAAGCGGTCAACGCGGCCATCCGCAAGACCGGTTACGTGGTGAACCGGCACGCGCGCTCACTGATCACCGGACGGTCGGACTCCGTCGGCTTCCTGCTCACCGAGCCGCAGGAGCGGTTCTTCGAGGATCCCAACTTCAACGTCCTGCTGCGCGGTTGCACCCAGGCGCTGGCCGCGCACGACGTCCCGCTGCTGCTGATGCTGGCGGGCAACGAGGACGAGCGGCGGCGCATCACGCGGTACATCACCGCCGGGCACGTCGACGGAGTGTTGCTGGTCTCCAGCCACTCCGGCGACCCGGTCGCCCAGGAGCTGCGCGAGGCGGGCGTGCCGCTCGTGGCGTGCGGCAAGCCGATCGGCCTGGCGTCGAAGGTGAGCTACGTGGCCGCCGACGACCGGGACGGCGCCCGGGACATGGTGCGGCACCTGCTCTCCCTCGGGCGGCGCCGGATCGGCACGGTCACCGGTCCGCTGGACACCCCGGGCGGAGTCGAACGGCTCGCCGGGTACCGGGAGGTGCTCACCGAGGCGGGTATCGCGATCGACGAGCGGCTGATCGCCTCCGGCGACTACAGCCGGGCCAGCGGTGAGGACGCCGCCGAGCGGCTGCTGGAGCGGGCGCCCGATGTGGACGCCGTCTTCGTCGCGTCCGATCTGATGGCGCAGGGCGTGCTGACCGCCCTGCACCGGGCCGGGCGCCGGGTGCCCGAGGACGTGGCGGTGGGCGGCTTCGACGACTCGCCCGCCGCGCTGTCCGCCAGCCCGGAGCTGACGACCATACGGCAGCCGTGGGACCGGATCAGCGCCGAGATGGTCCGGGTCCTGCTCGCCCAGATCGGCGGCGAGGACCCGGCTGCGGTGATCCTGCCGACGGAACTGGTCAAGCGCGCCTCTGCGTGAGGGGGCGGGGCGGGGCGGTGCTCGGATGACGCGCCACGGCGGTCGTTCGCCCGTACGGCCGTCCGCGTCGACGTCACCCCGCCGTCGTACACCGCCGGAGGCCCCGCACACCGTGCGCGGCGGCCCTGGGGCCCCGACCGGTCAGGATCGAAGAAGCCACAACCCTCCGTGCCGTCCTAGCGTGGGTGCACCGACGGAAAACCGTCGGGTCCCGCCCTTTCGAGGAGTGAGTGCCATGACCGCCGGTGTGCAGACGATCATCTACCCCGTCAAGGACAAGGACCGGGCCAAGGCCGTGTTCGCGGCCCTGCTCGGCGTCGAGCCGTACGTCGACGAGCCCTACTACGTCGGTTTCAAGGCCGAGGGCCAGGACGTGGGACTCGACCCGAACGGGCACGCCCAGGGCCTGACCGGACCGGTGCCGTTCTGGCACGTCACCGACCTGCGGGAGCGGCTCGCGGCTCTGCTGGCGGCGGGCGCGGAGGTGGTCCAGGACGTGCGCGACGTCGGCAACGGCCGGCTGATCGTCTCCGTGAAGGACCCCGACGGCAACCTGGTGGGGCTGCTCCAGGACCCGGTGTCCTGAGGGGCGTACGACCCGATGCGCCTGCACTAGTTGCATAGTCAACAAATGGACCGATTCGGTGTACCGTGCGGGTATGGCAGCGAAGACGGCCGAGGCCCGGCTCGAGGAGCGGTGGCGGGACATCCTGTCCGTGCACGCCCGCACGATGTGCGAGATCGACCGGGCCCTGCACCCGCACGGGCTGGGCGCCAGCGATTTCGAGGTGCTCGACATTCTGGCGAACGCCTCGAACGGCCCGGACGACCAGTGCCGGGTGCAGAACCTGGTCGGACAGGTGCATCTCAGCCAGAGCGCGCTGTCCCGCCTCATCGGCCGCCTGGAGAAGGACGGCCTGATCGAGCGCTCGGTGTGCGCCGAGGACCGGCGAGGCGTGTGGGTCGCCCTCACCGACAAGGGCCGCCAACTGCACACGCAGGTGCAACCGCTCCAGCGGGAGGTGCTGGAGCGGATGCTCGGCGGCCGGCCCGCTTGAGGTTCTGGTCCTGCTCCTACGGCCGGACCAGCAGAGTGCGTACGCCTTCCGAGGTGAGCGTCAGCGGGTGCGACGAGCCCGCGTCGATGGTGAGCGACAGGTCGTCCGCGGGCCACTGGGCGGCCAGCGCGCCGAGCGGCACCAGGCGGTAGCGCGAGATGTAGGGCAGGAGGTCGGCCATCGCCGGCTCCGAGGTGAAGACCGGGACCACCGGGTTCCCGCCCGGCTGCTCCAGCACCGGCAGGGCCACGGCGGAGGGGTTCGTGGCGTCCTCTTCGGCGACGTCGTCGGGCACGGGCACGAGCACGTCGCTGTGCGCCAGGGTGTCCAGCGCCGCGGTGTCCTCGGTGTTCTGGGCGAGTGCGTCCAATGCGCGCTGCGCGGGCGTGGCGGTGTTGTCGTTCTCGGGTGTGTCCATGGTGTCTTCCCTGGTAGCGGCGGTCGTACGGGCCGTTTTCGGTGACGGCTCCCGGGCACGGTCTGGCCACGCGTACCCCTGCCGGACGCGGTCATTCCCCCTGTCGGCGATCGATCCACGCCGCGGTGTGGTGGGGCGGCCGGCACGTCCAGCGGTGGCGTGAGCGTCTGCCTGCCGTGCGGGTGACCGCGACGGCCGCCACGCCTACGGCTCGCCGACGCGCGCGCAGTCTCGCCGCCGTACGCCGGCGACCTGAGCGGGCCGGCCCCGGCGCCGCCCGGCGCGGTGACCGATCACGGGTGCCGCTACGCCGAGCGGCTGGAGGAGGCCGGGACCTCCGTGCGGCTCACCGAATACCCGGGCGCCCGGCACGCGCCCCTCAGCATGCCGGGCGTGGAGCAGCAGGCCGAGCCCGCGCGGGCCGAGATCCGCGACCACCTCCGGGCCGCCCTCGGGACGTGACGGACTGCCCGGATGTCCATGGCGTGACTGAAACCGCCGCATGGACACGCGCGTTCGATTGCGGTCGGCTAGCATCGCCGACGGCATCGCGTGCCGGTCACCGGCCGGGTGGGGCATGGAGGTGCCGGGAGATGCCTGCTGGAGGCATTCCTTGTCCATCGAGCTGAATCACACCATCGTCCACGCACGGGACAAGCGGGAGTCCGCCGAGTTCTTCGCCGAGTTGCTGGGGCTCGAGATCGCCGGGGAGTGGGGCCCGTTCGTCGCGGTCCGCCTCGCCAACGGCGTGACGCTGGACTTCGCCACCGCTCCCGCGGAGCGGATCACGCCGCAGCACTACGCCTTCCTCGACTCCGAGAAGGAGTTCGACGCGGCGTACGCGAAGATCACCGAGCGCGGCATCGAGCACTGGGCCGATCCGCACCAGCAGCAGCCGGACACGATCAACCGCAACGACGGCGGCCGCGGGGTGTACTTCCTGGACCCCGCGGGGCACGCCCTGGAACTGATCACGGTCCCCTACGGCGGCTGGCCGGCCGCCCAGGACCTGCCGGTCACTCGGTCACGACCGCCAGCGTGAACCCGTCGTAGCCCTTCTCGCCGACGGTCTGCAGGGTCGTGGCGGTCAGCCGGGGGTGGGCGGCGATCAGTTCGGTGAAGCGCCGCACGCCCTGGACGCGCGGGTCGGAGCTGTGGGGTTCGGTGACGGCTCCCTCCCGTACGACGTTGTCGCCGACGATGACGCTGCCCGGGCGGGTGAGTCGCAGGGCCCACTCCAGGTAGCCGGGGTTGGAGGGCTTGTCGGCGTCGATGAAGACGAGGTCGAAGGGGCCCTCCCCCTCCTCCGCGAGCCGCGGCAGGGTGTCCAGGGCGACGCCGAGACGGATGTCGACGATGTGGTCGAGCCCGGCGCGGGCCACATTGGCGGCGGCGACAGCGGCGCACTGCTCGTCGGCCTCCAGGGTCACCAGGCGTCCGTCCGCGGGCAGGGCGCGGGCGAGCCAGATCGTGCTGTAGCCGGCGAGCGTGCCGATCTCCAGGACCTTGCGGGCACCGCGGATCCGCGCGAGCAGGTGCAGCAACTTGCCCTGGTTGGGCGCCACTTGAATGGCGGGCAGCTGCGCCGCGTCGGCATCGGCCACGGCCGCGCGCAGGACGGCGTCCTCCTCCACGAGCAGGTCGTTGAAGTAGGCGTCGACGGCGGTCCAGGTTTCCTGGGACACGGCGGGCTCCCTTGCAACTCGAATCGAGTGAGTTTCCAAAGGGAACTTACTACGGCCGACGCGCTCCACCGAATGCCATGAAGGCGCCGCTTCCCGCCAGCCTCGGTCAACTCCGGCGCGCGGGAGGCGGTTTCCCGCCACACGGAAAGGGCAGGTGGGGCGCCGGGCACCCCGGACCGGACCAGGCACCGCAAGCACCGGACGGGCCCCGCCGCCGGCCGTACAGCAGTCCGGGCCGGCCCACGAGGGCCGGCCCGGACTGTGCGTGCTCAGGGGCGGATCAGATCAGGTCGAACCGGTCCAGGTTCATGACCTTGTCCCACGCCGCGACGAAGTCCTGGACGAACTTCTCCTTCGCGTCGTCGCTCGCGTAGACCTCCGCCAGCGCGCGCAGCTCGGAGTTCGAGCCGAAGACGAGGTCGGCGCGGCTGCCGGCCCACTTCAGCTCGCCCGTGGCCGCGTCACGGCCCTCGAACGTGGTCTGGTCCTCGCTGGTCGACTTCCACGTCGTACCCAGGTCGAGCAGGTTGACGAAGAAGTCGTTCGTCAGGGCCCCCGGCGTCTTGGTGAAGACACCGAGCTGCGACTGCTGGTGGTTGGCGCCCAGCACGCGCAGGCCGCCGACGAGGACCGTCATCTCGGGGGCGCTCAGGGTGAGCAGGTTGGCGCGGTCGAGCAGCAGGTACTCGGCCGGCAGCCGGTTGCCCTTGCCGAGGTAGTTGCGGAAGCCGTCCGCGGTCGGCTCCAGCGCCTCGAACGACTCGACGTCGGTGTGGTCCTCGGCCGCGTCGACGCGGCCCGGGGTGAAGGGCACCTCGATGTCGAACCCGGCGTCCTTGGCGGCCTTCTCCACGGCGGCGCAGCCACCGAGCACGATCAAGTCGGCCAGGGAGACCTTGCGGGCGGAGCCGGAGTTGAACTCCTGCTGGACGCCCTCGAGGGTACGCAGCACCAGCGCGAGCTGGTCGGGGTCGTTGGCCTCCCAGCCGCGCTGCGGTGCGAGGCGGATGCGGGCACCGTTGGCGCCGCCGCGCTTGTCGCTGCCGCGGAACGTCGAGGCCGACGCCCACGCGGTGGTGACCAGCTGCGACACGGTCAGACCCGAGTCGAGGAGCTTGGCCTTGAGGGCCGCGACGTCGGCGGCGCCGATGGGCTCGCCCTCGGCCTGGGGCAGCGGGTCCTGCCACAGCAGGGTCTCCGCCGGGACCTCCGGGCCGAGGTACAGCGCCTTCGGGCCCATGTCGCGGTGGGTCAGCTTGTACCAGGCGCGGGCGAAGGCGTCCGCGAACTCCTGCGGGTTCTCGTAGAACCGGCGGGAGATCGGCCCGTAGATCGGGTCGAAGCGCAGCGACAGGTCGGTGGTGAGCATCGTCGGGCGGTGCTTCTTCGACGCATCGTGCGCGTCCGGGACGATCTCCGGGGCGTCCTTGGCCACCCACTGCTTCGCACCGGCCGGGGACTCGGTCAGCTCGTACTCGTACTCGAACAGGTTCTTGAAGAACCCGTTGCTCCACTGCGTCGGGGTGGTGGTCCAGGTGACCTCCAGGCCCGAGGTGATGGTGTCGCCGCCCTTGCCGGTGCCGTACGTCGACTTCCAGCCGAGGCCCTGCTCCTCCATGGACGCGGCCTCGGGGTCGTTGCCCACGTGGTCGGCCGGGCCGGCGCCGTGAGTCTTGCCGAAGGTGTGACCGCCGGCGATCAGCGCGACGGTCTCCTCGTCGTTCATCGCCATGCGGCGGAACGTCTCACGGATGTCGCGGGCCGCGGCGAGCGGGTCCGGGTTGCCGTTGGGGCCCTCGGGGTTGACGTAGATCAGGCCCATCTGCACCGCGCCGAGCGGGTTCTCCAGCTCGCGGTCACCGCTGTAGCGCTCGTCGCCCAGCCAGGTGGTCTCGGGACCCCAGTAGACGTCCTCCTCGGCTTCCCAGACGTCCGCGCGGCCGCCGCCGAAGCCGAAGGTCTCGAATCCCATCGTCTCCAGCGCGACGTTGCCGGTGAGGACGAGCAGGTCGGCCCAGGACAGGCTCTTGCCGTACTTCTTCTTCACCGGCCACAGCAGACGGCGGGCCTTGTCCAGGTTGGCGTTGTCCGGCCAGCTGTTGAGCGGGGCGAAGCGCTGCTGACCGGCACCGGCGCCGCCGCGGCCGTCACTGATGCGGTAGGTGCCGGCGCTGTGCCAGGCCATACGGACCATGAGCGGGCCGTAGTGACCGAAGTCGGCCGGCCACCAGTCCTGCGAGGTGGTGAGCACCTCGGCGATGTCCCGCTTCACCGCGGCCAGGTCCAGGCTCTGGAACGCCTCGGCGTAGTCGAAGTCCTCACCGAGCGGGTTGGCCACGGCGGGGTTCTTGGCAAGGATCTTCAGATTGAGCCGCTCAGGCCACCACTGGCGGTTGCCACCGCCCTGCGTGGGATGCGGGGCGCGTCCGTGCGCGACGGGGCAGCCACCCGTGCCCTCGGTCTTGGGGTCGGTGACGATTGCGTCAGGGTTCTCGGACATTCGGGTCCTTCCGAACTAAGCGGATCGTGGTGCTAACTGCGTGCGGTGGAGCAGTCGGGGCACAGGCCCCAGTAGACGACCTCGGCCTCGTCGATGACGAAGCCGTGGTCGTCGGAGGCGGTCAGGCAGGGCGCCTCACCGACCCCGCAGTCCACGTCGGCGACGGTCCCGCAGGAACGGCACACGACGTGGTGGTGGTTGTCCCCCACCCTCCCCTCGAACCGGGCCGGACTGCCGGCCGGTTCGATACGGCGTATGAGCCCGGCCGCGGTGAGCGCGTGCAGGGCCTCGTAGACGGCCTGGACGGAGATGTGGCCCACGCGGGCGCGCACGCCGCCGGCGATCCCCTCGACATCGAGGTGGTCGCCTGCACGGACGGTTTCGAGGAGGGCCACACGGGCGGCCGTGACGCGCAGGCCGGCACCGCGCAGCTCCTCGGCAACGGTCGGAGACCGGGATGCGCTCATGGCGGCAACCTACTCCGCCAAACACGAGAGGTACAGAAAAACGAACGATTCAATTTTGTGGCGCGGGTACAGGGACGGTTTCGGCTCGTGTGACGGCAGTTGTACGACGCGCACGGCGCCCGACCGAGGACGGACCGCCCGGCTTCCCCCCCTCGGCGCACCCCCCGCCGACCGCGCCGCGCGTCGCGACCGGCCTACCTGCGGCCGCCCGGCTCCCAGGAGTGGACCTCGATGGCGGTGTACCGGTCGGCGGTGAGGACGGTGCGGGCCGTGTCGGCGTCCGGGGCGCGGACCAGTGCCGCCGTGCCCAGCCAGAGGGTGCCGTCGTCGGACAGCAGCGGGCCGTAGGCGACGAGGCGGTCCCGGTCGGGCGGTGGTACGTCCTCGTCGGCCGCCCGGCCGGAGCCGAACCCGAGCACCAGGTGGCCGTCTTCGTCGACCGGACCGCCGGGGAACTCCCACATCGTGCGCCCGAGCATGTTGCGCCACCGGCGCAGCAGCACGTCCCGGTAGACGCCCGCCCGCTGGTTGGGCTCGTCGAAGGCGAACGCGCGGGCGGCGGCCACATCGGGCAGGTCGACGATGTGCACGCTCCCACTGGGCACGTCGCCGCAGAAGGTGGGACCGCGCGCGATCAGTTCCTTCTCGTACCCGTCCATGTAGGACCAGTGCTCCTCCCTCAGTTCGAGGCGCAGTGGAAGGGAGCCCGGCCGGTCGCGGTGGTGGACGAAGAATTCCATGGCGGCAGTGTTCACGAGCCGGCGTGGGCATGAAACCCGGTTTCCCGGAGGGCCCCTGTGCCGTCGGTCCGAGAGGGTGCGCGAAAATAGTTGCCTGAAGTAACCAGCAGTCGCGCGAAGGGCTCGCAGTGCCGCACATCACCATCGACTATTCCTCGCAGCTGGACGGCTCCTTCGACCGGGAGACCCTCGTGAAGGAACTGCACACGACCGTGATCGCCGACTCCGGCTCGACGGGGGTCTGCAAGACGTTCCTGCGCCCGGCGCAGACATACGTCGGCGACCGGGCGCCCGGGGAGTCGCTCTTCGTCCACGCGGAGGTGGGTCTGCTGCCCGGCCGCTCCGAGGCGCTGAAGGCACGGCTCGCCGAGAGCGTCCTGGCGATCCTCAGCCGGCATCTTCCGGGCCCCGAGCAGGTGGTCTGCTCCGTCGAAGTACGGGACCTGGCCGACTCGTACCGTCTGTCCCTTCGGCCCGCGTGACCGGGGACCTCCACGAGGGTGCGTCACAGCCGGCGCCTACGCTCGGGGCATGGTGAGTGAATTCAGCGACGCGTTCCTCCTGGAGGCCGAACGGCACGCCGCCTGGGGCGCGGCCCAGCTCGAGGCCATGAACGCGTTCCTGCCCGAGGCCCCGTGGACTGCCGATCTCGAGGCCTGCCGCTACCGGCAGGGGGATGTCGAGCTGCGCGTGGCCGTGCTCGGCACCTATGACACGGACGAACAGTCCTGGATGTGGGGATGGGCGAACCCGGGACTGGAAGGCACCGAGGCGGTCGCGCTCACCGGCGCGGTGGAGCGTTACGGGCGCGCCCACGGCATCCCAGAACTGACCGAATCCGTACTTGCACTTGTCCGGCTTCCCGGACCCGCGGCACGCGGCGGAGATGCTCGCCTTCACCGGCATGGGGGTGGCCGAGGCCCTCGGGTACATCGGCGTCGCGGCGGGACCGGCGACGCGGGTCTATTTCCTTCCCGACGATCCGCGGGTGCCGCGCGCCGGTCTCGACCCGGTGACGCTGCCGCGGACCCTGCTCACGGGCGCGGGCCTGATCGGCCGTTCGGCCCGGCACGTGGTCGGCGGGTACTTCGACCACCACGACGTACCTCAGCGCGCTGAGGACGACCGGATCATGGCCGGCCTGCCCGGCGGCAGCGCGGCCGAGGTCCGCTTCGACGCCGTGGGCCGGATCGGGGCCGTGGAGGTGAAGGTCCTGCCGTAGCCGGGCGTCAGGGCCGGGCGCGGCCGCCCGGAGCGGGTGCCGTGATGCGGGAGATCGCCTCGGCGGTCAGGGCACGCCCGTGGGGTTCGACGGCCAGCGCCCGGTGCAGGGTCAGCCCTTCGATGAGGGCGTCGAGTTGGCGGGCGGTGTCCGGGTCGAAGTGCTTCTCCAGGTGGTCGCGGCTGCGCCGCATCCAGGCCTGGGTGAGGGACCTGTAGGCCGGGTCGCGGGCGGCGAGCGTGTACAGCTCCTGGGCGAGCACGAGGTCGCGCCGGCTGCCCTCGGACAGGGCGTGCACCAGGTCGGCGACGGCCTCCCGGGCCTGGTCGCGGTCCGCCGCGGCGCCGAGGCGGTCGTCGAACACCTCGGCCATGCGGTCGGTGAAGCGACCGAAGGCCTCGCGCAGCAGCTGGTCGATGCCCTTGAAGTGGTACGTCATCGACCCCAGCGGAACACCGGCGCGCGCGGCGATCCTGCGGTGGGAGACGTGGGCGATGCCCTCGTCGGCGATGACGTCGAGGGTCGCGTCGAGGATGCGTGCGCGGCGCTGCGGGTCCGTGTGTCCGGTCGC
The DNA here is from genome assembly GCF_040656475.1 of Streptomyces sp. NPDC049915. Lineage (NCBI taxonomy): Bacteria > Bacillati > Actinomycetota > Actinomycetes > Kitasatosporales > Streptomycetaceae > Streptomyces > Streptomyces sp. NPDC049915. The sequence goes on along the minus strand of NZ_JBFAMH010000012.1, from coordinate 73,829 downwards.
CATGGCGGCGTACTCACAGGCTCCGGACGGGGCGTGCGGGGTTGCCGACGGCGACGGTGTTCGCGGCAACGTCCTTGGTGACGACGGCTCCCGCGCCGATGACGGAGTTGTCCCCGATGGTCACGCCCGGCAGGACGATGGCGCCGCCGCCGAGCCACACGTTGTCGCCGATGGTGATCGGCAGGGCGGCCTCCAGCTTGTCACGGCGGGGCTGCGGCTCCAAGGGGTGGGTGGGGGTGAGCAGTTGGACGTTGGGGCCGATCTGGCAGTCTTCGCCGATGGTGATGGCGGCGACGTCGAGGGCAGTCAGGTTGTAGTTGACGAAGGTGCGGGCGCCGATCGTGATGTTGCTGCCGTAGTCGACGTACAGCGGCGGCCGCACATGCGCGTCGTCACCGAGGATGCCGAGGAGCTGCGCGAGGACCGGCCGGGCGGCGTCGGCGTCCTCGACGTAGGCGGCCTGGTAGCGGGCGGCCAGGCGCACGGCCTGCTGCTGCCGCAGGACGATCTCGGGGTCGTCGGCGATGTACAGGTCGCCCGCGAGCATGCGTTCCAGGTTTGTCCGCGGGTCACCCGCGAAGTGGTCCGGCATCATGCGTACGATCGTACACTCGCGAGTGTACGAACGTACGCTCCCGGCCCGGCTCTCCCCTGAACAGCCCGGCTCTCTCCTGAACAGCCGGGCATTCCGCCACGTATCTCACAAAGGGGTCGACCTTAAGGGGATGAACCACATGGCGATCTCGGCACACACGACCCGCCGGGCAGCCGGCACCGCGGCGGCGGCCTTCACGGCGGCGCTGATCCTGGCGGCCTGCTCCAGCGGGGGCGGCGGCCAGTCGAAGAGCTCGGGCAGTTCGGCCGCGAAGCCCACCGGCTCGGGGACCCGGGTGACCGTCACCGAGACCGAGTACGGGCTGAAGCTGTCCCGGACGTCCTTCACACCCGGCACCTACACCTTCGTCGCCGACAACGCCGGCCATATCACGCACGCCCTGTCCGTCGACGGCCCCGGCGTGGAGGACGCCCGGACCAAGAACATCCAGGGCGGTGAGATGGCCCCGCTGACCGTGACCCTCAAGAAGGGCTCGTACGACCTGTACTGCCCCGTGCCCGGGCACAAGGCACTGGGCATGGACAAGCACATCCAGGTCGGCTGACGCGGCAACGCCCCCTCCGCGGCGGCGGAGGGGGCGTTGTGGGCAGGCAGGCGCCGGTCAGGCGTCCGCGCGCACCGGGGCCGGTGTCTCCGGGACCACGTCGGCGAGGTCCCGGCTGCGGGTCTCCTTGGCACAGGCGATCGCGACGACCGTGAGCAGGGCGGCGGCGATGACGTACAGCGCGATCGGGGTGGAGCTGCCGTAGTCGGACAGCAGTGCGGTGGCGATCAGGGGCGCCGGGGCGCCGGCGGCCACCGACGAGAACTGGGCACCGATCGACGCGCCGGAGTAGCGCATCCGGGTCGCGAACATCTCGGAGAAGAAGGCGGCCTGGGGTGCGTACATGGCGCCGTGCAGGATCAGCCCGACGGTCACGGCCAGCAGCAGACTGCCGAAGCTCTTGCTGTCGATGAGCGCGAAGAACGGGAACATCCACAGCCCGACGCCCACCGCGCCTATGAGGTAGACGGGCCGCCGGCCGATGCGGTCCGACAGCGCGCCCCAGGCGGGGATGACCGCGAAGTGCACGGCCGAGCCGATCAGCACCGCGTTGAGCGCGGTCTGCTTGCTCAGTCCGGCGGAGGTGGTGGCGTACACGAGGATGAAGGCGGTGATGACGTAGTAGCTGATGTTCTCCGCCATCCGCGCGCCCATGGCGACGAGGATGTCCTTCCAGTGGTCGCGCAACACAGCCAGCAGCGGCATCTTCTCGACGGCGCCGGTCGCCGCCGTGCGCTGCTCGGCCGCGGCCAGCGCGGCCTTGAAGACCGGCGACTCGTCGACCGACAGCCGGACCCACAGACCGACCATCACCAGCAGACCCGACAGCAGGAACGGGATCCGCCATCCCCAGCTGCCGAACGCGTCGTCCGACAGCACGGCGGTCAGCAGGGAGAGCACGCCGGTCGCCAGCAACTGCCCTGCGGGCGCCCCGGTCTGCGGCCACGAGGCCCAGAACCCGCGCCGCCGCGCGTCCCCGTGCTCCGACACGAGCAGGACGGCGCCGCCCCACTCGCCGCCCAGCGCGAAGCCCTGGACCAGCCGCAGAACGGTCAGCAGCACGGGCGCCGCGGTGCCGATGGTCGCGTGGGTGGGCAGCAGTCCGATGGCGAAGGTGGCCCCGCCCATCATCAGCAGGCTCAGCACGAGCAGCTTCTTACGGCCGAGCCGGTCGCCGTAGTGTCCGAACACCAGCGCGCCCAGGGGCCGCGCCGCGAACCCGACGGCGTAGGTCAGGAAGGAGAGCAGCGTGCCGACGAGCGGGTCGGAGCCGGGGAAGAACAGCTTGTTGAACACCAGCGCCGCGGCCGACGCGTAGAGGAAGAAGTCGTACCACTCGATGGTGGTCCCGATCAGGCTGGCGGCGACGATGCGCTTGAGGTTTGCCGGGGGCGGGGATGCGGTCGTTCCGGAGGCCATGTGCGCCACTTCCTCGTGTGCGGTGGGGACGGGTACGTGCTGGCACACCGTAGAAACGCGCAGGTCAGGCGGACATGTGGTGGGGCACCATAGTTCTGGGGGTGGTTATGCGTGTTCCCACCATGCTGGCCTCCGCTGCCGGTCTGGCCGGCCGGTTCCTCGATGGTGCGGTGGACCCGGTCGACAACATCTCCCGGACGAGGACGGGCCCCCGCTCCCCCTCAGGCCCCGTCCGCTCCCGCGGACAACCGGTGCAGGCGCAGGGCCAGTTGGATCTCCAGGGTGCGGGTGGGGGCCTGCCAGTCGTTGCCGAGGAGGCGGGCGACGCGGTCCAGGCGTTGCGCGACCGTGTTGACGTGGACGTGCAGTGCGTCCTTGGTGCGGGCCGGGCTCATGCCGCAGGCGAAGTAGGCCTCCAGGGTGTGCAGCAGGTCCGTGCCGCGGCGGGCGTCGTAGTCGACGACCCGTCCGATCGTGCGCTCGACGAATCCGGCGATGTCCCGGTCGCCGGCCAGCAGCAGGCCGAGGAAGCCGAAGTCCTCGGCGGCCGCGCCGTCTCCCGTACGGCCCAGCAGGCGCAGCGCGTCGAGGCAGCGGCGGGCCTCGCCGTAGGCGGCGGTCACGGCCTCGGGGCGGGCGGCCAGGTCGTCGACGGGCGCGGAGGCGCCGACGGTGACCGCTTCGTGGACGGCGGTGCCAAGATGGCGGGCGGTGGAGCGGGCCAGGGCGGTGGCCGTCTCGCCGGGTGGCACCGGAAGCAGCAGGACCGTGCCGCCGTCGCGTGCGGCGGCCAGTCCCTGCCGGGTCGCGGCCAGGTGGGAGGCGGCGGCCCACAGCCGTCGGCGTGCCTCGGCCTCCCGGTCGGCGTCGGCCGCCGGCCCGTCCAGGCGGGCGGCCAGCACGACGTGTGTGGCGTCGAGGTCGGCACGCAGCCGTGCGGCACGCTCGCGCAGCAGGCGCGGGTCGCGGTCGCGGGCGTCGAGCAGATCGTCCAGCAGTTCGCCGCGCACGCGCTGTTCGGCCTCGGCGGCGGAGCGTCTGGCCAGCAGCAGCAGGGAGGTGACCATGGCGGCCCGCTCCAGGGTGCGCTGGTCGACCGGGTCGAGTCCCCGCTGGCCGCGCAGGACGAGCGCCCCGAGCAGTTCACCGCCCGCGGCGACCGCGGCGATCCAGTCGTCCCCGTGCCGTACGGCGTGTCCGTCCGCGCGGGAGGCCTCCAGGGCCCGGGCGGGCGCCGCGTCGGCCTCCACGAACTCGACGGTGCCGGAGAGCACTTGCGAGACTGCGGCGGCCACGTCGTGCACTCCCCCGCCGCGCAGGACGAGTTCGGCGAGCCGGTCGTGCACGTCCGAGGCGCGTTCGATGACGGCACTGCGGTCCCTGATGATCTCGTTGGCCCGCTCCAGGCCGGCCAGGGCCGAACGGGTCTCGGTGAGCAGGTTGGCGGTGTCGATGGCCGCCGCGGCGAGGGCGGCAAAGGACCCGAGCAGGGCGATCTGCTCGCGCTCGAAGACACGGGCCCGGCGGTCGGCGGCGAAGAGGACGCCGATGACGTGCGGGCCGAGCATCAGGGGCACGCCGAGGATGGCGACCAGTCCCTCGTCGCGCACGCCGGTGTCGATCGTCGTGGTGTGCTGGAAGCGCGCGTCCTTGAAGTAGTCGTCGGTGACGTAGGGGCGGGCGGTCTGGGCGACGAGGCCGCCGAGGCCCTCGCCCATGCCCAGGCGCAGCTGCTGGAAGCGGGCCGCGACCGAGCCCTCGGTGACCCGCATGTAGGTGTCGCCGCGCTCGGGGTCGTTGAGGCTGAGGTAGGCGACGTCGGTGCCGAGCAGGGAGCGGGCGCGCTGCACGATCGCCTGGAGGACGGCGTCCAGGTCCCTCAGGCCCGCGAGGTCGTGGGCGGTCTCGAAGAGCGCGGACAGCTCCGCCTCGCGGCGGCGCCGGCCGTCCAGTTCGGCGCGCACCCGCAGCGCGAGCAGCTTGGCGTGCTCCAGCGCGGCGATCCGCTCCGCGGGCCACCCCTCGGCGCGCGCACGCAGCACCGGCTGCTCGTAGGCGTCGGCGGCCGCACCCCGGGCCAAGAGTGAGAGGAAGGGCGCCTCGACGTCGAGTTCCGGGGGCGTCGCATCGGCCCGCTCACCCGCCGGCGCGGGCGCGGCGGCGATCCCGCCCCCGGGGCGCCCGGAGGCGGCGTCACCCTGGCCTCCGTCACGCCGGAGGGCATCCTCAGCGTGCGGGGGCGCGGCGCCGGCCTCACCTCCCGAGAGGCGGAGGCCGTCGCCGACCTCGCCTCCCGGTCGGGGGCCGTCGTCGGCCTGCCGTCCGGGTTGCCGGGGCGGGGTGTCGGTCCGTCCGGGGTGTCGGTCCGACGGGACGTGATCGCGGGACATGGTCACAGGATTCCTCATCGCCCGGCCGTCGCGTCAGGCCTGTGGAAAACCCGACGACGACCAGGTCAGCGCTCGGTCCCCCCGACGACGCCCGGGCCGGCATCGATCCTCCGCCGGCGCCGGGCCGGCACGCGCAATCCCCCGACGACGCCGAGCCCGGCATCCATCCTCCGCCGGCACCCGGGCCAGCACGCGATCCCCCGGGTGACGCCCAGCTCAGTGCGCGGTCCACCCGCCGTCGAGGACGAGCGAGGTGCCGGTGACGAAGGAGGCGTGCGGGCCGCACAGGTACGCCACGGCTTCGGCGACCTCATCCGTCTCGATCAGCCGTTTGACCGCGCTGTCCTGCAGCAGTACCTCGCTCAGCACCCGCTCCTCCGGGATCCCGTGCGCGGCCGCCTGGTCGGCGAGCTGCTGCTCGACCAGTGGGGTGCGCACATACCCGGGGTTGACGCAGTTGGAAGTGACGCCGTGGGCCGCGCCTTCCAGGGCGGCGGTCTTGGACAGCCCCTCCAGGCCGTGCTTGGCGGCGACGTAGGCCGACTTGTAGGCGGACGCCCGCAGCCCGTGGACGGAGGAGATGTTGACGATCCGGCCCCAGCCCTGCCCGTACATGTGCGGCAGCGCGCCCCGGATGAGCCGGAACGGAGCCTCCAGCATCACGGTGAGAACCGTGTGGAAGACGTCGGGCGGGAACTCCTCGATCGGGCGGACGAGCTGGATCCCGGCGTTGTTGACCAGGATGTCGGTACCGGCGGCGGCGTGCTCGGCGGCGTCCAGGTCGGTGAGGTCCAGGACGTGCGGCTCGACGGTGCCGGGCAGACCGGCGGCCGGTTCGGCGAGCGCGGCCAGGCCGGCCGCGTCCCGGTCGACCGCCCGGACCTTGGCCCCGGCGGCGGCCAGCCGCAGCACGCAGGCGCGGCCGATGCCGCCGGCGGCACCGGTGACGAGGGCGGTACGGCCGCCGAGGTCGAGCGAGGGGGCGTGGGGACCCGGGAGCGGGCTGGGCGCGGTCATGGCACGACCCTAGGCGGCGCCCTCGCCCCACCCCATGTGGTCAGCCCACATACTTCACAGCGCGTTGCTGGGGTCGAACCATGTGGGTGCGTCGAACATGGCCTGCTTGATCCGGAAGCGGGCGAACTCGTGCAGCTCCGGCAGGGCGTCCACCTCGAACCAGCCGACCTCCAGCGACTCGTCGTCGTTGACCCGCGCCTCGCCGCCGACGGCCCGGCAGCGGAAGGTGATGTCCATGTACTGGCACATGTCACCGTTGGGGTAGGTGAACGGGTCGAGTGCCTGGACGAGCACCACCCGTTCGGCGACGCAGCGCACGGCGGTCTCCTCGTACACCTCGCGCACCGCGCAGGCCGCGGGCTGCTCCCCCGGGTCCGGGATACCGCCGATCACCGACCACGTGCCGGTGTCGGCACGCCGGCCCAGCAGCACTCTGCCGTCGTCGTCGAACGGGATGGCGGTGACGCCGGGCAGCCACAGCAGCTGGGTTCCGGCCGAGGCCCGGAGCGTGCGGATGAAGTCGGGTGTAGCCATGGGGCCGACCCTAACGGGTCGACTCACCCGTCACCGGCCGGAATCGGGGGACGTACGGCGGGCGTACGGCGACACCTCACCGGCGCGCGTCCCACGCGCACCGGCGCCGATCCCCCAGCCGAGCCCACCGGCCGCGACGAGCACCAGGGCGATCTCGGGCAGCACCCCGAGGTCGGTCGCGGGCGTCGTGGAGGAGCGCAGCGGGACCTTCTGCACCAGCGAGTCGGCGACGAACATGCCGGTCCTCTGGGTGATCCTGCCGTCCGGCATGATGATCGCGCTGACGCCGCTGGTCACCGGGACGGTGACGGTGCGGCTGTGCTCGACGGCCCGCACCCGGGACATGGCGAGCTGCTGGTAGGTCATCTCGCTGCGGTCGAAGGTGGCGTTGTTGCTCGGCACGGAGATCATCTGCGCGCCGTGCGTGACGGTGTCGCGCACCGCCCAGTCGAAGGCGGCCTCGTAGCAGGTGGCGAGTCCGACCTTGGTGCCGTGCAGGGTGAAGACGCCCGGCCTGGTGCCGGGGGTGAAGTCCTGCCGGGCCATCTCGGTCCAGTCGCTGTTGATGGCGCCGACCAGCCATCGCAGGGGCAGGAACTCGCCGAACGGCTGGGTGCGGCGCTTGTCGTACGTCTGCGTCGGCCCCTTGGCGGGGTCCCACAGGATCTGCTCGTTGTACAGCTTGCCGTCCCGCTCGACGACGCCGCCGACGGAGATGGGCACGCCGATGTCCTTGGCGGCCTGGTCGATGACGTAGGCCGCGTCGGCGTGGGCGAACGGGTCGAGGTCGGAGGAGTTCTCCGGCCACAGCACGAAGTCGGGCCTGGGCTGCTTGCCCGCCTTGATCTCGGCCGCGAGCCGCTCGGTCTCGCGCGCGTGGTAGTCGAGCACGGCCCGCCGCTGGGAGTTGAAGTCCAGGCCGAGGCGCGGGACGTTGCCCTGGATGACGGCCACGGTCGCCGTGCCGTCCTCGGCCCGGTCGCTGACCAGGGTGCGCGCGGCCAGCGCCCCGGCGACGGGGACGGCCATGCTCAGCAGGGCCGCCGACGCGGCGCCGCGCCGCAGCACGCGCGTGCGTCGCCCGTCCAGGACGAGCCGTACGGCCTCGTACAGGCCGAAACCGCACAGGACGACCGCGAAGCCGAGGACCGGAGTGCCGCCCACCGCCGCCAGCGGCAGGAACACGCCGTCCGCCTGCCCGAAGGCGATCTTGCCCCAGGGGAAACCACCGAACGGCGCACGGGCGCGTGCCGCCTCGCCCGCGATCCACACCGCCGCGGCCCACACGGGCCAGGCCGGCAACCGCGACACGACGGCGATGCCCGCGCCGACCAGGGCGACGAGCAGGGCCTCCACCGCGCACAGGGCCACCCATGGCAGCGCGCCGACCTCGACGCCGGTCCACACCAGCAGCGGGAGCAGGAAGCCGAGGCCGAAGAGATAGCCGAGGCCGAGCCCCGCCTTCCAGGTGCGGCCGCGCAGCACCCAGCCGAGGCCCGCGAAGGCCGGCAGGGCCAGCCACCACAGGGTGCGGGGCGGGAAGCTGACGTACAGCAGTACTCCGCAGAGCACCGCCGCGACGGCCGGAACGAGGCGTTTCAGGCGGGCACCGCGAGCGGGGGACGCGCTGCTGGGCTCCAGCTCGTCCGCCTGGCCCACGGATGTTGCGGTGACGGTCACTCGGGGAGTGTACGGCGGGTGACCTCGGCGTTGACAGCTCCGGCCGGCCGGTGGGCGGCCGACGGGGGCCGGCCCCGGGCTCGTACCGGCATCCGGGAGGCATCGTTCCCGAGTATCTGCCCTCTCCGCATCTGCCTCCTCTCCGCATCTCCCGCTTCCCTCCCTCCTCATGTGCCCCTCTCCCCGTCTGCTCCTCTGCGTATCCACGTATCTGCGCACAACTCATCCACAAACCGGCCACCAGCCGTTACGGTGTGCCCGGGTCCCGGCGACGCCGCCGGGCGCGGGTCGGGGACGACCGGTACAGGGGGACGGGGTGGGGTCCACGTCGAAAGCTTCATCCGGGGGCGGTCCGGCACCGGACGAGGACAGACGAAACGTTTCTGACGCGGCGGGGATGGTTCTCCTCGGTGCCTGCTCCGCGTGGTCGCTGATCACGGCGGGCGCACACGAGGGGCGTCCCGAGGGCGTCCTGCTCGCGGTGCTGGCCGTGGCGGCGGGGTGTGCCGCCGGGCGGATCTGCGGTGCCCTGCTGCCGGTCGCCGCGCCCGGTGCCGCGGCGGTGGCCGGTCTCGCCCTGGTGGCGACCACGCCGGGCCTGGCGGCGAGCCCGCAGATCAGCGCGCCGCTCGGGCACACGGGCGCGACGTCCGCGGTGCTGACACTGTCCGCGGGCGCCGCGTGCTGCGCCGCCTGGGCGGCCGGTGCGCCGGCCGTTCGGCTGGCGCTGTGGCTGCTGGCGGCCGGGACGGCGGTGACCGCGGCGGCGGTCGGTTCCACCCCGGGCGTGCTCGGCTGTGCGGCCGTGCTGCTCTCCTCGCTGGCCGCCGGCCGGATGCGGCACCGGGGGCTGGGCGTCGCCGGTCTGGCCGTGGCCGCCGCCGGGGTGACCGGCACCGTGTGGGCAATCGCCGCGGGAGCGCTGCCGACGGGACCGGCCGCCGCCCTGGAGGGCCCGCTCACCCGGCACCGGGTGCTGCTGTGGCGGGACGCCCTCGGGCTGGCGGGGGACGACGCGCTGCTGGGGGTCGGCCCCGGCCGGTTCGGGGACGTCAGCCAGGCGGCGGCTCAGGCGCTGCCGCCGGACGGAAAGCCGCACTCGGCGTCGCTGCAGCAGGCGGCCGAGCAGGGCGTGGTCGGGATGGCGCTGCTGGCGGCGGTGTTCGGCTGGGTGCTGTTCGCGTTGTGGCGCTCGCGCAGGTCCACCGCCGTCGTCCTGACCGCGGGCGCGACACTGACCGCACTCGCCGTGATCGCCTCGGTGAGCAACGCGCTCAGCTTCACGGCGGTGTCCGTCGGTGCGGGCCTGGTCGCCGGAGTGGCGACGGCACGTCCCCTGGCGGAGGGCACGGCGCGGACCCCTCCCGCCGTACCCGCGCGGGGCGACCGGCTGGTCCGGTGAGCATCACGGACACCCGGCGACGACAGCAAGGGCACGCGCGTGGAGCCCCGTGCAGCGACAGCCGGACCCACGCGCGCGTGGAGCGCGGTTCGACAAGAGCCCGGCGCCCGATCGGCCCGCCTCAGCGGAGCGTCACGACAGCGTCCCCGGGGACGTCGGCCGCAGCCGGTCGCGGATCATGCGGACCGCGGCCTCCGCGTTGTCCACGGTGATGGTGAACGTGTGCCCGTCCCACAGCCGCAGCACCACGCCCTCGCCCCGGCGCACGACCACGGCCGTGCCCTTCTCCGGTAGCCAGCGGTAGCCCCAGCCGCCCCAGTGACGGGGGGTGACGTGCGGGGCGACCTCGGCGCCGGCGATGAGGTCCAGCGGGATGCGCCGGCGCGGCAGACCGATGTGGCCGCAGCGCACTTCGAGGCATTCCCGGTCGAGCTTGAGGTCGACGTGCACGAAGGCGAGGGTGCCGAAGACGACGAGGAGCCCGGCCGCGATGCAGCCCACGACGGCCATGACGAGCGCGGCGATCCCGGAGGTCCAGGCCGAGTCGACGGCGAGCTCGATGCCGAGGGCCACACAGGCGAGACCCACCAGCGCCAGGAGCCACTGGATGCGATTCGTGGCTCGTCCGTGCCAGACCACGGGCGGCGGGGCGTCGGCGTCGGCGTCGCGGAGGCGGTCGTCCCTCATGCCTTGAGGGTACTCACGTTTCGCTCTGCGGGTACCGGGTCGCACACAGTGACTGCTCCGGCGGAGTGCGCTGTCCCTGTCCCCCTGTCGGCTGTCCGCTTTCCGGTGTCGGACGCTTTGCCTACGACGCCGGGCTGACCTCCGGCAGCAGCCTGCCCTCCGCGTAGGCCAGCGCGGCCTGCGGCAGGGTGCCCTCGCGGCCGCTGAGCAGCACGGTGAGCGTGCCGACGGCCGGCGCCTCGGGCGCCGGGAGCTGCCCCATCCGGCGCAGCGCCTGCGCGGCCACCGCCTCGGCGGAGCCGCGCAGCGCCGGCTTCGGACGGCCGGGCCGCTGGACGGCCGTGCGGATGCGGTCCGCGACGAGTTCGTAGTGGGTGCAGCCCAGGACGACGGTCGTGACGTCTTCCGGAGTGAGGGCCGCCGCCGCGGCGACGGCGGCGTCGATGGCCGTCTCGTCCGCGTGCTCGACGGCCTCGGCCAGACCCCAGCAGGGCACCTCCGCCACCGGGACGCCGTCGGCGAAGTCGCGGATGAGTCCGCGCTGGTAGTCGCTGCCGGTGGTGGCGGGCGTCGCCCAGATCGCGACGTGGCCGCCGCCGGCCGCGGCCGGCTTGATCGCCGGTACCGTGCCGATGACCGGGATCCCGGGCTCCAGGAGGGCCCGCAGCGTGGGCAGGGCGTGCACGGTCGCCGTGTTGCAGCCGACGATGAGGGCGTCGGGCCGGTGGGCCGCCGCGGCCTCGGCGACGGCGACGGCGCGCGCGGTGAGATCCTGCGGGGTGCGCGGCCCCCAGGGCATGCCGTCCGGGTCGAGGGAGAGCACGAGATCGGCGTCGGGGCGCAGGCGCCGCACCGCGGCGGTGGCCGCCAGCAGCCCGATTCCGGAGTCCATGAGCGCGATCTTCACCCGGCCACGATAGACGATGGCCTCCGTCGGGCCGTCGTGGTGGGGCACACTGCGCAGGTGAGCGCCTTCGTGTGGATCGCCGCCGTATCTCTCGCCGCCTGGCTGTGGCTGCTGCTGGCGCAGGGCATGTTCTGGCGCACGGACGTACGTCTGCCGCCGCGCCGGGAGCCACGCGCGTGGCCGTCGGTCTGCGTCGTCGTACCGGCGCGTGACGAGGCGGAGGTGCTGCCGCGCAGTCTGCCGTCGCTGCTGACGCAGGACTATCCGGGGCGCGCGGAGGTCTTCTTGGTGGACGACGGCAGCTCGGACGGCACTGGAGAGCTGGCACGGGAGCTGGCCGAGCGCTGCGGCGGGCTGCCGCTGACCGTCCGCTCACCGGGTGAGCCGCCCGCCGGCTGGACGGGCAAGCTGTGGGCGGTGCGGCACGGGATCGCGCTGGCACGCGCGCGTGAGCCCGAGTACCTGCTGCTGACGGACGCGGACATCGCGCACGGCCCGGACAGCCTGCGCGGTCTGGTCTCCGCCGCGCTGAGCGGGGGCTTCGACGTCGTGTCACAGATGGCGCGACTGCGCGTGGAGAGCCTGTGGGAGCGGCTGGTGGTGCCCGCCTTCGTCTACTTCTTCGCCCAGCTGTATCCGTTCCGTTGGATCGGCCGCCGGGGCGGGCGTACGGCGGCAGCGGCGGGCGGCTGTGTGCTGCTGCGCACCGAGACGGCCGTGCGGGCCCGGATCCCGGACGCCATCCGGCACGCCGTCATCGACGACGTGGCCCTCGCGCGCGCGGTGAAGAAGACCGGCGGGCACATCTGGCTCGGTCTGGCGGAGTCCGTGGACAGCGTGCGCCCCTATCCGCGCCTGCACGATCTGTGGCGGATGGTGTCGCGCAGCGCCTACGCGCAACTGCGGCACAACCCGCTGCTGCTGCTCGGCACGGTCGCCGGGCTCGCCCTGGTCTACCTGGTGCCGCCCGTGGCGCTGATCGCGGGCCTGGCGTCGGGCGACGGTGCGCTCACGCTGCTCGGCGCCGGCGGATGGCTGGTGATGACGGGGACGTACGTGCCGATGCTGCGGTACTACCGGCAGCCGCTGTGGCTCGCTCCGCTGCTGCCGTTCACCGCGTTCCTGTACCTGCTGATGACGGTCGATTCGGCGGTGCAGCACTACCGCGGGCGCGGTGCGGCCTGGAAGGGCCGCACCTACGCGCGCCCGGACACCGTGCCCGACGAGAGCTGACACCCTGCCGGCGTCCTACTTGCGCCCCGGAGTCCAGTTCATGCCCCAGCCGTAGATGCGGTCGACGGTCCGCTGCGGACTCACCCCCCGGTCGGGCACCAGGTAGCGGGCCTCACGCTGGACGACCAGGTCGCCGCCGGTGTTGGTGATCAGGGCGAGCGCGCACACGGGCGAGGGGACGGTGCACTCGTCGAGGAAGAACTCGATCGGTGCGCCGTACTGCGGCTGGAGCGTGACCGTGGCGTGCAGGTCGGCGAAGGAGCGGGCGCCCTCGTAGATGGTGACGAAGACGAGGATGCGCCGGAAGTCCCGGATGTGGTCGAGATTGACGGTGAGGTTCTCACCGCTCTCCACGGCCCCGGTGCGGTCGTCGCCGTCGAGGTGGATGTACGGCGGCCGGCGGAGGTCGCCGAAGGCGTTGCCGAGGGCCTGGACGACGCCCTTGCTGCCGTCGGCGAGTTCGTACAGGGCGCACAGGTCGAGGTCGAGGTCGTTGTGCAGGGCGACGGCCCGGCCGCGCTTGCTGCCCCACCCCGAGAACTGTTTGCGCATCTGCCAGTTGAGGTTGACGCGCAGAGCCCCCGAGGTACCGCCCTGCTTCGCGAGCGAGACGGCGGGCGCCGCCTTGGTCAGCGTCACCTTGCTCAGCCGGACGGGCTGCGCGGGCGCGGCGCCCGCGGGAGGCCCAGGGGGCGGCGGCGTGCCGTAGGCGGGCGGAGCCGGCGGGGTGCCATAGGTGGACGGTGGCGGAGGCGTGCCGTAGGTGGGCGCGGGTGCGGTGTCCGGCGGCGGCATGGTCACCGGGGGTGCCGGGGGCGCGGGCATGGCCGGGGCACCCCAGGGGCTCGGCGGCGGGGGCGCGGGCCGGGCGGCCTGCGGGGCCGGGGTGCGCTGGGGTTCGTCCACCGTGATGCCGAAGTCCGTGGCGAGGCCTTCGAGTCCGCTGCTGTAGCCCTGCCCGACGGCGCGGAACTTCCAGGCGCCCTGGCGGCGGTAGAACTCGCCGAGCACGAAGGCCGTCTCGACGCTCGCGCCCGTGCTGTCGAAGCGCGCGACCAGCTCGCCCCGCGCGGCGTCGCGTACCTCGATGTACAGGCCGGAAACCTGACCGAAGGTGCCGCCGTCGGCGGACGCCGCGAGGACGACCCGCTCGATCGCGCCCTCCACGCGTGCGAGGTCGACCAGGAGCGTATCGGTCACCCGGTCGCCTGCCTGCCGCTTGCCCTCGTGACGGACGGCGCCGGAGGCATGGGCGGGCTGGTTGTAGAAGACGAAGTCGCCGTCGGAGCGCACCTTCGCGCCGGCCAGGAGCAGTGCGGAGGCGTCCGCGTCGGGCACGCCGGGGCCGGGACGCCAGCCCAGTTCCACGCGCAGCGCCGTCGTCGGCACCGGCGTGTTCGATCCCTTGGCCATTGGCATGTCCGCCCCCATCACCTGTCACCGCTCCGCGCCGCTCACCGGCGACCACGGTGCGTCATCCAATCGTCGTATTCCGGCCGCTGCCACGGCACCTCAGGGTCGCACCCCGGGCCGTCCGGCACAGCCGCCAACCGCCGGTAACCCCTTGGGAACTCGCGCTTTACAGGAAAATCGCCATCGCTGATGCCCCTTTTCCCCGTGTTCGCTCGGATTGGGGATCCATGGTCACTCAGGGCACGCAAAACAACCCTCTTATCGGTCTCCCCAACCAGCACATCGTGGGCTTAACTTATGTGCCATGACCTCCCCCCGCTCCACTTATGGTGGCGGCTACTACTCCGCCTCTTTCCCGGACACCCCGATCTACGACTCGCTCGTGGCCGAGCGGGGCACTCCGCAGATCGCTCCGATCCGGGTCCCCGCCGCGTACGACATGCCCGGCAGCCAGCTGCCCGCGCTGCCGTCCGCCCTGCCCGCCCTCCCGGCGGCGCCGTCCCAGCCCTCCTACGGCTACCCGCACATGCAGCAGCCCGTCCCGATGCAGCAGGCGCCCACGGCCTACATCCCGCAGCAGGCCACCGCGCCGCGCGGCTATCCCGGTCCGCAGCCGCAGCAGCCGCGCCCGGCGGTGCCGCAGAACATGGGCTACGAGGCGATGCGCCCCGCGGCTCCCCGGCCCGCCCCGGCGCCCTACCAGGATCCGTACAACAACCAGCAGTACCGCGGTTACTGATCCCGCCGGGGGATGTTGGCGCCTGCTGGCAGGATGTCCCCATGGGGAACGCGGAACTGCAGTCGATACACGTCCATCCGGTCAAGGCGTTCCGTGGCCTGGCGCTGCGGGAAGCCGTCGTGGAGCCCTGGGGGCTGGCCGGAGACCGGCGCTGGGTGCTGATCGACGACGGGGGAAAGGTCGTCACCCAGCGCGAGCACCCGCGCCTCGCCCTGGCCGCCGCCGAGCCCGTGCCGGGCGGCGGCCTTCGGCTGTCCGCGCCCGGTCTCGACCCGCTGACGGTCGCCGTCCCGGCCGCCGTCGACACGGTGACCGTGGACATCTTCGGCACCGAGGTGGAGGCCGTGCCCGCCGGCGCCGCCGCCCACACCTGGTGCACTTCCTACGTCGGCGCCGACGTGCGGCTGATGTACATGGACGACCCGGCCGTGCGCCGCCCGGTCGACCCCGAGTACGCGGTGCCCGGTGAGACCGTCTCGTTCGCCGACGGCTTCCCGCTGCTGCTCACCACCACCGCCTCGCTGGACGCCCTCAACTCCCTGCTGGCGCAGGGCGCGCACGCCCACGAGGGCCCGCTGCCCATGAACCGCTTCCGGCCCAACGTGGTCGTGGCGGGCACCGAGCCATGGGCCGAGGACGGCTGGTCCCGCATCGCGATCGGCGAGGTCGTCCTGCGGGTGGCCAAGCCGAGCGGACGGTGCGTCGTCACCACCACCGACCAGGACACCGCCGTACGCGGCAAGGAGCCCCTGCGCACCCTCGGCCGGCACCGCCGCTTCGGCAAGCAGCTGGTCTTTGGCCAGAACCTGGTGCCCCTCTCCCCCGGCACGATCCGTGTGGGCGACCCGGTCCGTGTGCTCGACGACTCGCCCTCCTGACCCGGATCTTCCCGCCTCTCCTTCCCGCCCCCTGTCCCCCGTGCGCGTCGCCTGGATCCGGCGCGCCGCGGGGAACCCTTCGCCGGGGACCGCTCGTTGGGAGGCTGAGAGGTTCCTGAGAACCGCCGGTGGGAGGTGATTTCCCTCTCTCTTCCACCGGGTTCTCCGGTGAACGGCTCCGGACGGAGTTGTCACGGAGCGGGAAGGGGGTGCGGGACGATGGTGCGAGCGATCCGCGGGCTGTGGCGCTGGCGGCGCAATCCGTTGCGCCGCGGGACGGATCTGGCGGAGAGCTGGGTGGCCCTGACGGCCCTGCTGCTGATCCTTGTCGCCGCGCCGGTGGCCGGCACCCTCGCCGGCAGGGCCGCCGACGGCGCCCTGCAGCAGTCGGTCCGCGACCAGCGGCACACGCGCTACGAGGTGGCGGCCACCGTGGACCACGAGGTGGAGCGCTCCCCGCTGGAGGCGAACCCGGACCTGGCCGCCGGGCGCGACACCCGCAGCCGGGTCCTCGCCGAGTGGCGGGGCCCGGACGGCAGCGACCACCACGGCCCGATCATGACGACGCTGAAGTCCCCGGAACACGGCGATCATTTCACGATATGGACGGACCGGCACGGCGACCTCGCGGCCCGTCCCCTCGACTCCGCCACCGCGACCACGCACGCCGTGCTCGCCGGCATCGGCACGGCCCTGGCGGTGGGCTGCCTCATCGAGGCGGTCAGACGGCTGATCGTCTGGCGCATGGTCCGACGCCGCTACGCCCACTGGGACCGGGCCTGGCTGCGGGCCGGCCCGGACTGGGGCCGGACGGGCGCCGGCAGCTGACCGCGTTCCGCCTGCGGTCAACTCACCGGCCCCGCGCACGCTACGGTGGACCGGCCGAGCTCTTCGGCAACATCCCGCGTGTGAGGGAGCCGCAGGGGCGCGCCCCGACGGCGAACGAGCCACAGGTACGACGAGGTGGGGGCACAGCAACGCCATGGCACAGGGCACGGTCCAGGTGACGCACACCGGCACATCGCGGTGGCGGCGCCGCACGGGTGAGTACGCGTCGCTCGCCGCCGCCCTGGAGGCCGCGACCGACGGGGACGTCCTCACCGTCGCCCCCGGCACCTACCGGGAGAACCTCGTCGTACAGCGGGCGGTGACGTTGCGCGGTCCGGAGGGCTCCCCGGGCAGTGTGCGCATCGCGCCCGTGGACGGAGTGCCGTTGACGGTGCGGGCCTCGGCCGTGGTGCAGGACCTGCACGTGGAGGGCCAGGACGCGGCGGCGCCCGCCCTGCTGGTGGAGGAGGGCACGCCGGAGCTCAAGGACATCCGGATCGTGACGCGTTCGGCGGCCGGACTGGAGGTCCGCAGCGGCGCGCGGCCCACGGTGCGGCGGCTGACCGTGGACAACCCGGCCGGTGTCGGAATCGCCGTCGTCGACGGTGGCGGCGGGGTGTTCGAGGACTGCGAGGTGGTCGCCGCCGGGCAGGCGGGCGTCGCGGTGCGCGGTGGCGCCCATCCGCGTCTGGAACGCTGCCGTGTGCACCACGCCTCCGGCGCCGGGCTGTCCGCCACCGGCGACGGCTCCGCCCTGGAGGCCGTGGGGTGCGAGGTGTACGAGGTGCGCGGCACCGGGGTGCAGATCACCGGCCGGGCCACCGCCCATCTCACCGACTGCGACGTGCACCGCACCACCGCCGACGGGGTCACGCTGGACACCGACGCGGTGGTCACCCTGGCCGACTGCCGGCTGCACGACATCCCGGAGAACGCGGTCGATCTGCGCTCGCGTTCGGTGCTCACGCTCACCCGCACATCGGTGCGGCAGTTCGGCCGCAACGGCCTGTCGGTGTGGGACCCGGGCACCCGAGTGGACGCCAACCAGTGCGAGATCTTCGACAGCACCGGCGACTACCCGGCCGTGTGGGTCAGCGACGGCGCGACCGCCGTGCTGGACTCCTGCCGGGTGCACGACGTCCCCGACGCGCTGTTCGTCCTCGACCGGGGTTCGCGCGTCGACGTCGTCGACAGCGACCTGTTCCAAGTGCGCAACACCGCCGTGTCGGTCAGCGACGGCGCCACCGCGCAGCTCGACGACTGCCGGATCCGGGACGCGGCGACCGGGGCATGGTTCCGCGACCACGGCAGCGGTGGCACGCTCAACTCCTGCACGGTGGCGGGCACCCAGACCGGTGTGATCGTCACCAAGGGCGCGGACCCGACCATCGAGCGGTGCACGGTCGACTCCCCCGCCGAGGCCGGTTTCTACGTTTCGGCGGGCGGCCGCGGCAGCTTCCTCGGCTGCCGTGTGTCGGGCAGCGACGGCTACGGCTTCCATGTGATCGACGGCTGCCGTACGACGCTGAAGAAGTGCCGGACGGAGCGCTGCGCGCGCGGGGGCTACGAGTTCGCCGACGGCGGCCCGGACGCCGCTTCGGGGACGGGGCCGCTGGTCGAGGACTGCACCAGCGACGAGAGCGCGAGCCTGCGGCCGCCGGTGGTGCGGGAGGCGGCCGTGCAGTCGGTGAGCGGCTCGACCGGGCTGCTCGGCGCGGTCCCGGACCAGCGCGCCGCCGCCCCCGAGACGCCCGCCGCCGAGCACCCCGCGCAGCCGGTGCGCACCAGCAAGGACGTGCTCGGTGAACTCGACGCGCTGGTGGGCCTGGAGAGCGTCAAGCGGGAGGTCCGTGCGCTCACCGACATGATCGAGGTGGGCCGGCGCCGCCGGGAGGCCGGGCTGAAGGCGGCCTCCGTCAAACGGCATCTGGTCTTCACCGGCTCCCCCGGCACGGGCAAGACGACGGTCGCCCGCCTGTACGGCGAGATCCTCGCCTCCCTCGGCGTGCTGGACAAGGGCCATCTGGTCGAGGTGTCCCGCGTCGACCTGGTGGGTGAGCACATCGGCTCCACCGCGATCCGTACCCAGGAGGCGTTCGAACGGGCGCGCGGCGGGGTGCTGTTCATCGACGAGGCGTACGCGCTCTCCCCCGAGGACGGTGGGCGGGACTTCGGCAAGGAGGCCATCGACACGCTGGTGAAGCTGATGGAGGACCACCGTGACGCGGTGGTCGTGATCGTCGCCGGCTACACCGCGGAGATGGAGCGCTTCCTGTCGGTCAACCCCGGGGTCGCCTCCCGTTTCTCACGGACGATCACCTTCAGCGACTACGGCTCCGACGAGTTGCTGCGGATCGTGGAGCAGCAGGCGGAGGAGCACGAGTACCGACTGGCGCCGGGCACGGCCGAGGCGCTGCTGAAGTACTTCACGGCCATCCCCAAGGGCGCGGCGTTCGGCAACGGGCGCACGGCGCGGCAGACGTTCGAGGCGATGGTGGAGCGGCACGCCGGCCGGGTGGCGCACCTGGCCGAGCCCGACACCGACGACCTGACGCTGTTGTTCCCGGAGGACCTGCCGGATCTGCCCTGACTCCGCCGCCGCTCAGGTGCTCTCCGCGGTCCGTTCGCCGTCCTGCGGACGCTGGGAGGGCACCCCGGGCGCGCCGGACGTCCCGGGGCCCCCCGCGCTGTCCGCCGCGGTGGGCTCCGACGGCCGCAACCGGGCCAGCAGCCGCCGCCGTTCCTCGGCGAAGGCCGGGTCGGCCTGGTAGTCGGAGTGGCCGAGGATCGGTGCGGGCAGCGGATGCAGGGCGGTCCGGCCGTAGGACAGGGGGTCCTTCAGGGGCGCCCGGTCGACCTCGGGCCCGCAGTCGTCGGTGAGCCGCACCGGGCCGCCGATGGGGTCGGTGAGCCGGTACAGGTTGCGCCAGCGGTCGACGTCCTGGTGCAGCGAGCTGAGCGCGGCCGGCCCGAAGTGGGCCGGGAACCAGCGGCCGTAGAGGCGCTCGATCGGGGAGCCGTAGGTCAGCAGCGCCACGCGGCGGCGGGCGGACGGCGGCAGCTGCCAGGCCGCGGCCGCGGCGAGCACGCTGCCCTGGGAGTGCCCGGAGATCACCAGCCGGCCGCCGGTGGCACGGGTCCAGGTGGCCATCCGCCAGGTGAGGTCGGGCACCGCGCGCTCGGCGTAGCAGGGCGGCGCGAAGGGGTGCGCTGCGCGCGGCCAGAAGGTGCCGACGTCCCACAGGATGCCGATGGTGCGTCGGGCGGAGGGGTCCTTGTAGGCGCGCCGGCCCCAGGTGACGAACAGCAGGAAGCCGAGCCCTATCAGCCAGGAGCCGAGCGCCTGCACGGTCTCTGCGGCGCCCTGCACGAACGGGTGCGCGTCCCGCGCGGCACCCACCGGGGTCCTCCCGCTGCCCAGCGCGCCCACGAGGGCCGCGGCGCCGAGCAGCAGCGTGGTGACGGAGGTGGTCGCGACGATCCGCGGCCCGCGGTCGGTGAGCGAGGCCAGCGCGCGGACGGTGGCGATACGGCGGGTGAGGGCCGTGTCGTCGGCCGCGCCGGGGTAGTCGCGCTGGAGGGCGGGCATCTCCGCGCGGCGCAGCTGCCAGGCGCGGTGGGCGAGCCAGCCGCACAGCGCGAGCACCACCAGGACCATGGGCGGGATGACGGAGGCCTGCCAGGTGAGCAGCACGGGCGGGCCGGGGATCGAGGCGCCGGTGCCGTCCAGCCAGTCGGCGACCCGCTGGGAGACGCCGCCGGACATCACGCCGCCCAGGGCGCAGGCGAGCATCGCCACGGCGGGTCCGCCGAGGCCGCGCATCGCGGCGCGCCGGTCGGGCCGGGTGCGGTGCAGCAGATGGGCGACCACGCCGAGGACGACGACGAGCAGACTCTGGACGAGGGTGATGCCGCCGAACGTGGCGTTGCCCGGCAGCCGCCCGGCGGACTCCCAGCCCGGCCGTTCCCAGCCGGCGTACACCGCGGCGGCGAGCAGGAGCAGCAGTGCGGCCAGTGGCAGCCACCGTACGAGGTGGGCGTCGAGGGCGCGGTCCGGGCGGCGTTCACTGCGGCCGCGGCGGCACACCACCCATACGACGGTGACCGCTCCGGCCACGACAGCGCCCTCCAGCAGCCGTCCGAGCAGGTCCAGTACGGCGGGTCCGCCCGGCCGCCGGTCGAAGCGTGCCGCCGCCGCGGTCAGGGCGGCGGCGACGGTGAGCAGTCCGGCGGCGGTGTGCGCGGCGCGCAGCCGGGCGACGAGGCGGCGGCCGTACCAGAAGCCGGGCCGGCTCAGGGCGGTGCGGCCGACCGCCTCGTCGGGCTCGACGGGGCGGTCCATCGGTTCGGTGGACTCGTAGGCGTTCCAGGTGCGCAGGGAGAGGTACCACAGCAGTCCGGTCAGCGCGGCGGGGACGAGCGCGGCGAGCGCGAGCCGTCGTCCCGGGCGGCTCCACCAGCCGCCGGCGGACTCGGTGGGCGACAGGAAGCCGAGCCACGAGTGCCGTCGTGCGCACGCGTGCGTGCCCGCGCACTGCCAGGCGGCGAGGTCCAGGGCCACCTCGCAGGCGGCCGCCACCAGCAGGACGGTCAGGGTCAGTCCGGCGAGTCGCACGAGCAGGCCGTACAGGCGCACGGTGCGGCGGCGGTCGTGGGCGGTGGGGCGCATCCAGTGGGCGAGGTTGACCACCATGAACGGCAGGAGCAGCAGCCACAGGGCGCGGGTGCCGTTGCCGGAGGTGAGGTTGCACCACACGTACGCCTCGGGCACCGGTTTGCCGCGCTGGTCGGCCGGGCGTTGCTCGGCGTCCACGTCGTCGGCGCGCCGGAAGACGGCGGCCGTGTCGTCGCCGGTGATCCGTACCGTGCGCGGATCGCCCAGCATCTTCTCGGGTGTGGCGCCCCCGACTCCGTGAACGAGGAGTTCCAGGGCTGTCGTCTGCGCGCGTTCCACTGTCCGCACTTCCCCCGCTGTGCCGTCGTCGGCTGTGTCGTGCCGGCACCAGGATCTCCGTTCGCGGCGGACCGTACACCCTCCGTCACGGAATCTCCCCGATCCGTGTTGTGGCGGACCGGGCCGTGGCCCCAGGTCGCGCGTGCGCGACGGGCCGGGTGGGGTGGCGCGCCGTACAGGGCGACGTGCGAGGATGGGACGTCCGCACACCCGGGCGGGGGCCGGTTCCTCGCCGCGGCGGGTGCGCCGGGCGGGTCGGAGCAGACGGCGGTGTGAGGCGAAAGGACCGGAGCGTCACGTGAGTGAGAATCAGAACCTCCTCGCGGAGCAGCGGCGCGCCCTGATCGTGGACGAGGTCCGCCGCCGGGGCGGGGTCCGGGTCAACGAGCTGACCCGCAAGCTCGGCGTGTCGGACATGACGGTCCGCCGCGACCTGGACGCGCTGGCCCGGCAGGGTGTGCTGGAGAAGGTGCACGGCGGCGCGGTGCCGGTGGTCGAGGCGAGCACGCACGAGCCGGGGTTCGAGGCCAAGTCGGGTCTGGAGCTGACGGCGAAGGAGGACATCGCGCGGGCGGCGGCCGAACTGGTCGCGCCGGGCAGCGCGATCGCCCTGTCGGGCGGTACGACGACGTATGCGCTGGCGCACCGGCTGCTGGACGTGCCGGATCTGACCGTGGTGACCAACTCGGTGCGGGTGGCGGACGTCTTCCACGCGGCGCAGCGCACCTCCGGCCCGCGCCAGGGGGCGGCCACGGTGGTGCTCACCGGTGGCGTGCGCACCCCGTCCGACTCGCTCGTGGGGCCGGTCGCCGACCAGGCGATCGCCGCGCTCCATTTCGACGTGCTGTTCCTCGGGGTGCACGGGATATCGGTGGAGGCCGGGCTGTCGACGCCGAACCTCGCGGAGGCGGAGACCAATCGGCGCCTGGTGCAGTCGGCGCGGCGGGTCGTCGTGGTCGCCGACCACACCAAGTGGGGCACGGTGGGCCTGAGTTCGTTCGCGAAGCTGGAGCAGGTCGACACCTGGGTGACCGACGCCGGGCTGCCGCGCGAGGCGCGCGCGGAGATCGCGGAGCATGTGGGGCTGGTCGTCGCGGGCGAGCCCGACCGCGATCGGGCCCCGGACCAGGACGGCGAGCCCGAGCAGGCCGCTGACAACTGACGGTCCGCCGGCTGTCGTTGGCCGAACGCGGGCCGCTGCGAAGGGACACGCACGCCCCCATGCGGCTCACCCGCTGCACCCGGTGGGCTCCGGCTTCCCAGACACCGCCGCGGCACGGCGTGTCTTCGCGCGGGAGGTCACGGCCGCACGGCCTACCGGGCGCCGGCCCAGCCCTTCGACGACGGCGGGCGACGAAGGTGCGGCTGCGTGGGTCCGCTCCCGCCCCCAGCGGCCCGCCCTGGTCTGGCACGGGAGTTCCGGGACGCGGTCGAGGCGCTGGACCGCCGGGCTGATGGGCTGACGGGCTCACGTCGCCGGAAGCGCAGAGCCATGTCATACCCACCCTCTAGGCTCGCCGCATGAGCGTGTCCCTTTACTATCGCGCCTGCCGTGAGGTGTCTTTGACCGAGGCCGAGAGAGCCGGGATCGAGCGCACGGTGCAGGCCCACCTGGCGTCGTTCCCGTATGACGACGAGGAGAGTTTGTATCTGTACGCCGACGGGGGCAGCGAGCCCGACGAGATACTCGCCGGGTCGACCAAGATGCCGAGCGATCCCGGTCGGCTGCTACCGGTGATCGACCATGTGCTGGGCTCGCTGACCGAGCTGCGTCGGGCGGTGCCGGACGCCGCCTGGGGCGTGCACCTCGACGACGTCGACGTGCCGTGGGACGAGGAGGAGGGCTATGCCCTGCCGGGCATGCGGGACGAGGGCCTGATCGCGGAACTCGGCGATCTTTGACCCCGTCGGGAACAGCCGCTCAGTCCGGCCACACGCCCGTCGCCAGCAGGGAGTCGATCGCGGTGGTGTACGGGACGATGTCCAGGCCCTGTTCCGCGAGCCAGGTGTCGGAGTAGTACTTGTCGAGGTAGCGGTCGCCGGGGTCGCACAGCAGGGTGACGACGCTGCCGTGGCGGCCCTGGGCGACCATCTCGGCGACGATCTTCAGGGCGCTCCACAGGCCGGTGCCCGTCGAGCCGCCCGCCTTGCGGCCGATGGCCCGCTCCAGGGCGCGTACGGCGGCGACGGAGGCCGCGTCGGGGACCTTCATCATGCGGTCGACCGCGCCCGGCACGAAGCTCGGCTCCATGCGCGGCCGGCCGATGCCCTCGATCCGTGACCCGCAGTCGCAGGTGACGTCCGGATCGCCGGTGGTCCAGCCCTCGAAGAAGCAGGAGTTCTCCGGGTCGGCGACGCAGATCCGGGTGTCGAACTGCATGTAGTGGACGTAACGCGCGATGGTCGCGGACGTGCCGCCCGTGCCGGCGGTGGCGACGATCCACGCCGGCTCCGGGAACCGCTCCAACTCCAGCTGGCGGAAGATGGACTCGGCGATGTTGTTGTTGCCGCGCCAGTCCGTGGCCCGTTCGGCGTAGGTGAACTGGTCCATGTAGTGGCCGCCGGTCTCCGCCGCGAGACGGGCGGACTCCTCGTACATGGTGCGCGGGTCGTCCACGAAGTGGCACCGGCCGCCGTGGAATTCGATCAGGCGGATCTTCTCGGCGCTCGTCGTACGCGGCATCACCGCGACGAACGGCACGCCGATCAGCTTGGCGAAATACGCCTCGGACACGGCGGTGGACCCGCTGGACGCCTCGATCACCGGGCGGTCCGGGCGGATCCAGCCGTTGCACAGGCCGTAGAGGAAGAGCGAGCGGGCGAGGCGGTGCTTGAGGCTGCCGGTGGGGTGAGTCGACTCGTCCTTGAGGTAGAGGTCGATGCCCCAGTGCTCGGGCAGCGGGAAGCGCAGCAGGTGGGTGTCGGCCGAGCGGTTGTGGTCGGCCTGGACCTTGCGGACGGCTTCTTTCAGCCAGTCGCGGTAGGCGGTGTCGCTGCGGTCGACGTCCAGGGTCGCGCCGGCCGGGGTGTGCTCGATGGTGCTCACGACGGTGCTCCTCACACTTCGCGCCGACGGCGCGTCGCGCGGCCGACACCCCGATGATAGGCACCCCGCGCACCACTTCTCACCTGCATAAACACCTCTTTGGGCGGCTCAAAGCAGCGCTGGGGCACGCGTGTGCGAGGCCCACGGGGCACAGGCCGGGCGAGCGCGCTGTGACGTGGGGGGCGCATTCGGTCAGTGCGCCGGGACGCGCTGTCGCACCCTGGTGCTCGGCGCGGCGCGCGGGCAGACTGCCGGACGTGACGAGGCCCACAGTCCCGGGTCGTACGGGACGGGGGCCACGTGTGCCCGGCGGGGCGCGCCCGGATCACCACACGCGCGAGGGGGGCAGGTCGGCATGGCGGAGCCGGAGTTCACGGCCACGGACGTGCGGATCGGCAGGAGACCGCGGTCGCTCACCCGGGCCGCGCGGGTGCGGATCAGCGGCGCCCGGCCGGAGTTGCTCATCCGTCGGAGCAGCCGGCTCGCCGGCCCCCCGGTGCGCCCGGTCACCTGTGGCACGACGCATGTACACACGTCGACCGAAGCCGCCGGGCACGGTGGGCGAGCACGTGGCGCAGTCGACCGGTCGCCGTGAGTTGCGGGACCACACCCCTTGCGTCACGCTGTTCACACGTCACTTAGGGTTTACCGGCGATAACGCTGCGAACCAGCCCGCCGGCCACGACAGCAGGCGACAGTGTCACGCAGGCGTCCTGCTGAAGATCCGTACTCCGTGTTCTTCCGGACCTCACGTCGGGGAGTCGCAGCCGTGATCAGTTACCCGAGCAGGCACTGCACGGTGGAGCTCCAAGCCCTGCCGTCGCGGATCGGCCAAGTCCGCAGAATCGTATCTGCGCAGTTGCGTTACTGGCATCTGGATCCCCTCATCGACCGGGCGACGCTCGGTGTGACGGAGTTGCTCACCAACGTCCACCAGCACGCCGAGCCCGACAAGACATGCACCGTGGAGATGGAGCTGATGCTGGACCGGCTCGTCGTCTCCGTCCGCGACCGCGACCCGCGCCTCCCGGTCGTGGACGCCACCCATTCGGCGGACACGGACGCCACTTGCGGGCGGGGCCTCTCCATGGTCGCCGCCGTCAGCGAGAGCTGGGGGGCGCGCCCCGAGGGCGAGGACGGCAAGGTCGTCTGGTTCACGCTGCCCGCGCCCGCCTCGGCCCGCAGCCGACCGGAGCGCACCCCGCAGCCGACGGCCGCGACTGCGACCCGGTTCGTCGAGGTCGCCGTCGAATCCGTGGGGCCGGTGGCGCCTGTTGCGCCCGTGGCATCCGTGGCGCCGGTGGTCGACGAGCCCGCGCCGGCGCACGCGCACGCTCCCGCCCGGTCGGCCGTTGTCGGCTGACCGGGCGGTGAGGGACGCGGCGCCGCGCGGACCCGTGTTCCGCGTGGCGCCGCCGTATCGCTCGACAGCGCCGCCGCGTCACCCGACGACGCCATCACCTCCCCCGAGGGCGCTCCCCTGTCACCCGGCGACGGCGCCGCCCCGATCGCTCGCGTCCCCGCCTCACTCGGTGGCGATCGCCCGCAGGACGTCCAGCCGGGCGGCTCGGCGGGCCGGCCTGAGTCCCGCCAGGGCTCCGGCCGCGAGGCCGACCAGCGCGACCACGGCGAGCTGGGCGGGCGGCAGGGCGAAGGCGAACGCGCTGTCCGACGCGCCGTCGGAGGCCTGGACCAGCACCCAGCCGAGGAAGGCGCCGAGGCCGAGCCCGCCGACCGTGCCGAAGGCGGCGACCAGCACCGACTCCCAGCGCACCATGGCCCGCAGCTGGCCGCGGGTCTGACCGACGGCCCGCAGCAGCCCCAGTTCGCGGGTGCGCTCGTGGATCGCCAGCGTCAGCGTGTTGGCGATGCCCAGCAGGGCGATCAGCACCGCGAGCGCGAGCAGCGCGTAGACCAGGGTGAGCATCATGTCGATCCCGCCCGCCGAGGACTGGGCGTACTCGTCGCGGGTCTGCACCTCGGGGTCGCCGTACTGTGCGGCGACCTTCTGCACCGCGGCCTTGCCCGCGCCCGCGCTCACGCCGTCCCTGAAGGAGACGGCGACCAGGGTGTCCGAGTCCTGGGTGCGATGCGGGGCCCAGGCGGCGCGGGTGATGACGTAGTCGCCGGCGAGTTCGGACTGCCCGTAGACCGCGCGGACGGTGAAGGGCTGTTTCCGGCCGTCGGTGAAGGTGAGTTCGGCGGTGTCACCGGGCTTCAGCCCCTGCCGGTCGGCCTCCGCGCGGGTGACGGCGATGCCGTCGCCGCCCAGGTCGCGCAGGTCGCCGCGCACGGTGCCGAGGTCGAAGGTGCGGGCGAGGGCGGCCGGATCGGTCACGGTCAGCGCCCGTCCCTCGCCGTCGACCTGGGCAACTCCCCTGCCGAGCCCGACGGCCGTGTCCACCTCGGGCAGCCGGGCGATCGCGGGCGCCAGCTTCGGGCTGAGCCCGCTGCCGCCCGCCCCGAAGGACGGGGTGCTGACGGCGACGTCACCGGCGAAGGAGCGGGAGACCGTCTGGTCCATGGTGGCTTTCAGCGAGGCGCCGAAGACGGTGAACAGGGACACCACCGCCACGCCGATCATCATCGCCCCCGCGGTGGCCGCGGTCCGCTTCGGGCTGCGCAGCGCATTGCGCCGGGCCAGGGCGCCGGTCACCCCGCGCAGCCGGTCGAGCGGGCTGCCGAGGAGGCGTACGGCGATGCCGGCGGCGACCGGTCCGAGGACGACGAACGCGGCCAGGGCCAGGACGGCGCCCGCGCCCGCGAGCCACACCGACGGCGCGAGCAGCACTCCGGTGAGCGTCGCGGCGGCAGCCAGGACGATCAGTCCGGCGCCGGCGAGGGCACGCGGCCGGGAGGCGCCGGAGGTGTCGACGGCCGTCTCCCGCAGGGCGGCCAGCGGCGCGGTGCGCCCGGCGCGCACGGCGGGCAGCAGCGCGGAGCCGAGGCACACCAGGACACCGACCACCAGCGGCAGCGCCATCGACAGCGTACGGATCACCAGGCCGCCGTCCGGGAAGGGGAACCCGATGGCCGGGAACAGCGCCTGCAGCCCGGCGGCGATGCCGACGCCGCCCGCGAGTCCGGCGAGCGAGGCGGTCGCGGCGACGGCGCTCGCCTCGGCGAGGGTGGTGGCGGTGACCTGACGGCGTGAGGCGCCGAGCGCGCGCAGCAGGGCGTTCTCGCGGGTGCGCTGAGCGACGACGATCGCGAAGGTGTTGTGGATGGAGAAGGTCGCGACCAGCAGGGCGACACCGGAGAAGACCAGGAGGAAGGTGGTGAAGACGGTCAGGAACTGACTGGAGATCATGTCCGTGTTCTCCTGGGCCGACTCCTGCCCGGTGATGGCTTCGACGCCACGCGGCAGCACGGGCGTCAGCCGCTCGACGAGCTGACGCTCGCTCAGCCCCGGCTCGGCGCGCACCTGGATGCTCGCGGCCCGGCCGGGTCGTGCGGTGAGGTACTTCTCCGCATCGGACTGCGTCATCCCGGTGAACGTCACCTGCGCCATGCCGTCCGCGCCGCCGAACGTCGCGAGGCCCACGATCCGCACCCGCACAGGGTCGGGGGTGCGCAGCACGGTGGTGTCGCCGAGGTGCAGGCCACCCTTCTCGGCGGCGCCCCGGTTGACGACGACCTCGCCGGAGTGGTGCGGGACACGGCCCTCGGCGAGCCGGTAGGGGTTGAGCTGCGGGTCGCTGATCCAGTTGCCCGCCAGGGTGGGCGGGCCCTGGCCGCCGACGGGCTTGCCGTCGCTGCCGACGAGCTGGCCGGCGCCCTGGATGTTCGGCGCGGCCGCGGCGACCCCGGGCACGCCCTCGATCCGCTTCACCAGGTCGGTGCGGACGGGTTGCCGTACGCCCTGGCTCTCGCCGGGCGTGGTGATGGCGTCGGCGCTGCGGACCACGGCGTCGGTGCCGGCGGTGGCGCTGCCGAACATGGAGTCGAAGCTGGCGCGCAGTGTGTCGCCCATGACCAGGGTCCCGGCGAGGAACGCCACGCCGAGGAAGACGGCGAGGAAGGTACCGGCGAAGCGGCGCTTGTGGGCGCGCAGGGAGGACACGCTCAGGCGTGCGGCGGCGTTCATGAGGGGACCTCGAAGGCTTTCATGCGGTCCAGCACACGGTCGGCGGTCGGGTCCTGCATCCGGTCGACCAGACGGCCGTCGGCGAGGAAGACCACCTCGTCGGCGTGGGCGGCGGCCACCGGGTCGTGGGTGACCATCACGACGGTGCGGTCCATGGTGCGCACGGCCCGGCCGAGCAGGCCGAGCACCTCGCCGCCGGAGCGGGAGTCGAGGTTGCCGGTCGGCTCGTCGGCGAAGACGACCTCGGGCCGGCCCGCGAACGCCCGTGCCACGGCGACGCGTTGCTGCTGGCCGCCGGACAGCTCGGCCGGGCGGTGGTGGAGCCGGTCGCGCAGCCCGACGACGTCGATGAGCGCGTCGATCCACTCCGTCTCGCCGCGGGTGCCTGCGAGGTCCAGCGGCAGGGTGATGTTCTCGGCGACGGTCAGGGTCGGCACCAGGTTGAACGCCTGGAAGACGAAACCGACCCGGTCGCGGCGCAGCCGGGTCAGCCGGCGGTCGTCGAGGCCCGCGAGGTCGGTGTCGCCGATGTGGGCGGAGCCGGAGGTGAGGGTGTCGAGCCCGGCCGCGCAGTGCATCAGGGTGGACTTGCCGGAGCCGGAGGGCCCCATGATCGCGGTGAAGCGTCCGGCCGGGAAGGCCACGCTCACCCCGTCCAGGGCCCTGACGGCGGTGTCGCCGCTGCCGTACACCTTGACGGCGTCGACGACCCGGGCGGCCGTCCGCACGGCGGTGGTGGTCGTCATGCCGCACCGCCCTTGCGGCCGAACTGCTCGTCCAGGACGGACAGCCGGCGCCAGTACTCGTCCTCGTCGATCTCGCCGGCGGCGAAGCGGCGGCCGAGCAGGGTCAGGGGCGAGTGGTCGTCGGCGGCGGGCGGCCGCCAGGGGCCGCGCCGGCCGCCGCGCCAGGCGGTGCGGCGCAGCAGCGCGATGCCGCCGCCGATGACCAGCGCCCAGATCACCGGGAAGAGCAGGATCCACGGGCCGGGCCCGCCGTCGCCGAAGTGCGCCAGGGTCTGCATGGTCGGTCATCTCCTCGGAAGTACGTGTCCTTGCGGTGTGCTTCCGAGCGTGGCCCCGGCACCCCTCCCCGGTCGTCGTACGGCCGGCGGCAGTTGCGCGTACCTCTCCGGGAGTACGCGGGGGTGGTCAGCGGGCGGTGACGTCCCCGTGGCGGATGACGTAGGAGTACGTCCCGGAGTAGCCGATGGACGGGGTGATCAGCAGGCGGACCTGGACCGGGGCCGGTTCGGTGCTCGCGGTGGAGAAGGTTCCCACGGCGTGGCTGCCGGTCAGCGGGTACCAGAACCAGCCGTTCGCCCTGCCCACCTGGACGCGGTCGGACTCCTTCCAGGCACCGCCCTTGTGGACGAAGACCTGCAGACGCACCGACGCGGCGTACGGGTCGGTGTCCGAGCGCAGGGCGGTGAGCGTGACCTTGTAGTCCGAGCCGAGTACGGAGGACGCGATCTCCTTGGTGCGGGTGGCATGTGCGGCGTGCTCGGCGGGCGAGGCGGTGGCGGCCGTGGCGGTGGCCAGGACACCGAGGGTGAGTGCGGCGGCGGACAGGGCGACGGTCCGGCGGCGCGGCGGGAGGGACGCGGTGAGTGCGGTCATGGCGGGCTCCCTTGCCGAGGGAGACAGCGGCCTCCCTTTGCCGAAGGAGACATATCGGAAGCCGTGTTGGTTGCACCGGATACTCCGTCCGATACTCGCCTGGATTCTGTACCTACTGGTATGTACAGTGAGCGCATGAGCACGTCGGAGCGACTGATCGAGTCCACCCGCGAGCTGCTGTGGGAGCGCGGCTACGTGGGCACCAGCCCGAAGGCGATCCTGGAGCGCGCGGGCGCCGGCCAGGGCAGCATGTACCACCACTTCAAGGGCAAGCCCGATCTCGCGCTGGCCGCCATCCGGCGCACGGCAGCGGAGATGCGGGCCGCCGCCGGGCGGGTGCTGGACGGCCCGGGCACCCCGTACGAGCGCATCGCCGCGTATCTGACACGGGAGCGCGATGTGCTGCGCGGCTGCCCGGTGGGCCGGCTGACCATGGACCCGGACGTCGTCGCCAGCCCGGAGCTGCGCGCCCCCGTCGACGAGACGATCGCGTGGCTGCGGACCCGGCTCGCCGGGCTCGTCGAGGAGGGCAAGGAGCAGGGACAGTTTGCGTCCGGCCTCGACAGCGAGGAGATCGCCTCCGCGATCGTGGCGACCGTTCAGGGCGGTTACGTCCTGGCCCGCGCCTCCGGCTCCCCCGCCGCGTTCGACGCCGCTGTGCGCGGGCTGCTCGCCCTGCTCGCGCCCTGACCCCCGCCCGCCCGAGGAAGGACCGCCCCGTGCACGCCATGCAGTACGCGATGACGCTCCCCGCCGACTACGACATGGGCATCGTCCGCGCGCGCGTGTCCCGCCTCGGACACGCACTGGACGACTGGGAGGGGCTCGGGCTCAAGGCCTACCTGATCCGCGAGCGCGGCGTGGACGGCTCGCCGGTGAACCAGTACGCGCCGTTCTACCTGTGGCGCACCGTGGAGGGGATGAACCGCTTCCTGTGGGGCGGCCCGTTCCAGGGGCCCGTCGACGACTTCGGCCGGCCGGTCGTGCGGCAGTGGACGGGACTGGCCTGCGAGGAGGGTGTGGCCGCCGGCTTCCCGGCCGTCGTCGCCGTGTTGCGCACGCAGCCCGTGCCGGACGGCGGGGCGCTGTCGGAGGCGATGGCGGACGCGGCCGACGCGGCGGCGCGGACGGCCGCCGAGGACGGGGCCGTGCTCGCCGCGGCGGTGGTCGACTCCCGCAGCTGGGAGATCGTCCACTTCTCACTGTGGTCGCATCCGGAACCCAAGGCCGAGGGCGAGGTGTTCCAGGTGCTGCACCTGTCCGCGCCGGAGCTCGGTCGGCTGCCGCGGGGCCGGCAGTGGTGAGCCGTATCCGTACGGTGCTCGGGGACGTCGAACCGGAGCGGCTGGGTGCGTGCGACGCGCACGACCACCTGTTCTTCGCCAGCCCCCGCCTGCCGGGCCAGGAGCTGAACAGTGTGTCCGCCGCGCGGGCGGAGCTGACCGCGTTCCGGGAGCAGGGCGGCGGCAGTGTGGTGCAGTGGACGCCGTACGGGCTTGGGCGGCGGGCCGCCGACCTGCCGGCGCTGTCCCGGGACACCGGGGTGCACGTGGTCGCCGCCACGGGACTGCACCAGGACGTCCACTACGCCGAGAACGTGCTCGAGGAGCTGCGCGGGCGGCTCGCCGAGGTGTTCGTCGCCGAGCTCACCGACGGCATCGGCACCTCGGGGGTGCGGGCCGGACTGATCAAGGTGGCCGGCGGCTTCCACGCCCTGGACCAGCACGTGCGCCGGACGATGACCGCGGCCGCCGAGGCGCACCACGCGACGGGTGCGCCGATCGCCGTCCACCTGGAGCTGGGCACGGGTGCGGCGGACGTGCTCGGCCTGTTGTGCGGGGAGCTGGGCGTGCCGCCGCACCGGGTGATCCTCGGTCATCTCAACCGCTTCCCGGACCCGGTGGCGCACCTCCAGGCGGCGCGGTCCGGCTGCTGGCTCGCCTTCGACGGGCCGTCCCGCGCCCACCACGCGACCGACTGGCGCATGCCGGACGCCGTGACGGCCCTCGCCCAGGCCGGCTTCGGCGACCGGCTGCTGCTCGGCGGCGACACCACGACCGCCGCCGCCCGCTCCGTCGACGGCGGCCCGGGGATGCCGTACCTCCTGCGACGGGTGCGGCCGCGGCTCGCGGCGGTGCTGGGCGAGGAAGTGGTGACACGCGTTCTCACCGACAACCCGGCGCACGCCTTCGCGGTCGACTGGCGGTGAGCCCGCGATGACCCGATCGCGTCGGGTTCCGCCCGCCCCCGCGGTGAGATGGCCGGTCCGGCCAATGCGGCGCGGCTGAGGGTGGCTCAGCCCGGCTGGTCGCTGTCCTTCATCTCGCCCCAGCCGTGCCAGCGTTCGACGTCGATCCAGGCACTGACCCGGGCACGTTCCCGGCGCGGATACGGCCCGCCCATGTAGTGCGCGGCGAGCCGATCGATGTCGGTCAGGCCCTCGTCGTCGTACATCTCGGCGACGCGGCCGATGAGCGTGACGTGGGTGTACCAGTCGTCCGAGGAGAGCACGGTCAAGGTCACCCGCGGATCGTGGCGCAGGTGCTTCAGGCGGACGCGGCCCTCGTCGAGGTTGACCAGGACGCGGCCGTCGTCCCACAGGTACCAGGTGGGGGTGGACACGGGCGCGCCGTCGGAGCGCACGGTGGCCATGACGCACGGGTTGGGGCGGCGCAGCAGCTCCACGGCCTGCGGCGGCAGCGGCGGCTTGGACATGGGGGTTCCTCCGTCGTGTCGGTGTCGATGGACGGCTCAGGACGCCGGCTCGTCGGGGAAGCTGGCGAAGTAGGCGGCGACCATGTCCTCGTCGGCGTGGCCCTGCGCGGCGGCCCGGGCCAGGCGCTCGGCGCTCGCGGCGGCCACATCGAGGCGCACGCCGTGCCGCTCGCCGGCCGCCACGATCAGGCGGGCGTCCTTCTCCGCGGTCCCCACCGCGAACTGGGGCGGCGTCAGCTTGTCGTCGAGGACGAGGGCCGCCTTGGCGTGCAGGTACCCCATGTCGAGGGGTCCGCCGGCGATGAGGTCGAAGAAGCCGCCCGGGGCGACGCCGAGCGCCTTGGCGAGGGCCAGCGTCTCCCCCGCCGCCGCGGTGGCCGCGATCACCCAGCTGTTGGCGACCAGCTTCAGCCGGGTGGCACTGGCCGCGGAGCCGTCCTCGCCGGTCCACACCGTGCGGGCGCCGACGGCGTCGAAGACGGGCGTCACCGTGTCGCGGCCCTCGGTGGGCCCGGCCGCCAGGACGGTGAGCTGCCCGGCCTCGGCGGGCTGCCGGGTGCCGAGCACGGGCGCGTCGTAGAAGATCAGGCCGTGCTCGTGGGCGAAGGCCGCCAGTTCGGGTACGGCGTCCAGGCCGGCGGTGGTGGACTGGACCCAGGCGGCTCCCCGGCGCAGGGCGGGGGCGGCCTCGCGCATGACGTCCCGGGCGGCGGCGCCGTCGTACAGCATGGTCAGGACCACGTCGGCGTCCCGCACCGCCCCGGCCGGGTCGTCGGCGACGCGCACGCCGTCGGCGGTGAGCGGTTCGGCCTTGGCGCGGGTGCGGTTCCAGGCGTGGACGGTGTGGCCGGCGCGGGCGAGGTTGCGGGCCATCGCGGCGCCCATGATGCCGGTGCCGAGGACGCTGACGGTGAGCTTGTCGGTCATGACGCGGGAGTTCCTACTCGTGGTGGGCGGTGCGGACCTCAGGCTCCAGCCTTCCCGGAGACGGCCCCGGCAAGCACGCCGTGAGCGGGCCCGCTGCCCCGCGTTCGGGTGAGCGCCGCTCGGGCCGGCGGCCCGCGGAACTCACTTGCCGATGCCCGCCGACAGGCCGCGCACGAAGTGCCGCTGGCCGATCAGGAAGACCACGATCATCGGCAGGGCGGCGATGGCCAGGCCGGCGAAGAGCACCGGCCAGTCGGAGTTGAGCCGCCCGGCCATGTCGGCGAGACCGACCGGGAGCGTCTTGAGCCGGTCGTCGGTGATGAAGACCAGCGCGAAGGCGTACTCGTTCCATGCGAACAGGGACTGCAGGACCGCCGCCGAGACCAGGATCGGCCGGGCCATCGGTACGACCACCCGCCAGAACGTCTGCCAACGCCCTGCGCCGTCGATGAACGCGGCCTCCTCCACCTCCACCGGCTGGCCGAGCAGGTAGGCGCGGATGAGGAAGGTGGTGAAGGGCACCTTGAACGCCGTGTACAGGACGATCAGCGCCCAGTAGGTGTCGTAGATGTGCAGGGCCTGGAGCAGCTGGGACAGCGGCACGATCGCGACGGTCGGCGAGAGCATCATCGCGCCGAGGACCAGCAGCAGCGCGGGCTGTGAGCAGGGGATGTCCAGGCGGGTCAGGCCGTACGCCGCCCACGCGCTGACCAGGACGACGGCGAGAACGCTCGCGGAGGTGACGAGCAGGGAGTTCAGGAGGTAGCCGAGCACGCCCTGGTGCCAGGCGTCGGCGTAGGTGCCCCAGTGGGGATGGGCGGGCAGGCCCCAGGGGTCGGAGAAGATCTCCCCGTTGGACTTCAGGCCGGAGACGGCCATCCACAGCAGCGGGTAGAGCACGGCGATCGCGAGGCCCGCGAGCGTGGCGTGGGCGAGGACGCGCAGCGCCGCCGTGCCGGCCGTGCGGGCGCGCCGGGCGGGCGGCGCGGCGGCGGTGGCCGGGGTTCGGGACCGGTCGAGGGTGAGGGTCATGCCGTGGCCGCCTTCCTGCGGGAGTGCAGGAGCTGGACGGCTCCTGCGGCGAAGGTGATCAGGAACATCACGGTGCCGATGGCGGCGGCGTAGCCCATGTCGTCGCCGGTGAAGGCGGAGGCGTACAGCCAGGTGCCGAGGACCTGGCTGGAGTTGGACGGGCCGCCGCCGGTCATCACCATCACCTCGTTGAAGACCAGGAACGCGCCGGAGACCGTGAGGATGACGAGCAGGGTGGTCATCTCGCGGACCATGGGCACGGTGACGGTGAAGAAGGTGCGGACGCGTCCGGCGCCGTCGACGGTGGCGGCCTCGTACAGCTCGCGCGGGATGCGCTGCATGGCGACGGTGAGCAGCATCGTGGTGTAGCCGAAGGACTGCCACTGGCTCATGTTGATCACGCCCCAGATGGAGGTGGCGGCGTCGCCGAGCCAGTCGTGCTGGAGGGAGCCGAGGCCGACGGCCTTCAGGGCGCTGTTCACCAGGCCCGCGTCCGGCTGGTAGAGGAACTGGAAGAGCAGGCCCGCCACCGTCATCGACACCGCCGCCGGGACGAAGTACACGGTGCGCAGCAGCCCGCGCAGCCGGCGCCCGACGGCCTCCTCCAGCACGGCGGCCAGCACCAGGGCGGCGCCGACCTGGAAGACCACCGACGTCACCGCGTAGAAGACGTTGTTGAGCAGTGCCTGCCAGAACACCGGATCCGCGACCGCCTGCCGGTAGTTGTCCAGCCCGACGTAGCGCATGCCGGGCTTGAAGACGCTGAACTTGAACAGGCTGAGCCGGACGTTCTCGACGATCGGGTAGTAGACGAACAGCGCGATCAGGGCGAGGGCGGGCGCGACGTACAGGGAGTGGCGCAGCCGGTGCCGCATGCTGCCGTGGGGTGTGCCGGCGTGTCCCATGGGGGCACCTCCTTCGGGGCGGGTTCGGGGATGTGCGGGCCGGTCACGGGGTGACCCCGTAGCGCCGGGCCTGCTCGGCGCCGCGCCGCACCTCGCGCAGGGCCGTCTGCGGGGAGGCGCGCCCGGCGAGGACGGCCTCGGCCGCGGAGAGATAGGGGTTGACGATCTTCTCCCCGGCCCGGGTGTCCAGCCATACGGCCATGTCGTGCCCGGCGATGGTGCGCTGCGCCTTGCCCAGGCCGGGCAGTTCGGCCGCGTCGGCGGTGCCCTTGACGGCGCTGAGCCAGCCCAGGTCGCGGACCAGGGTGCGGGCCTGGGAGCGGCTGGTGAGGAACTTCAGGAAGTCGAGCGCGAGGGCCTTGTGGGGCGAGGCGTTGGAGACGAGCAGCCCGTCAGCGCCGCCCGCGATGGCCCTGGGGTCGCCCTGCGCGCCGGGGATGCCCGGCATGGGGAAGAAGTCCCAGTGGTCCGCGAACTCCTTGGGTGCGCCGCCCTGTTCGGTGAGGTAGGAGAACTCCAGCGTCTCGAGGTACTGCATCGCGGCCTTGCCGTACAGCATCCGGGCCTGCGCGGACTCGTGGCTCATGCTGGTGCCGCCGGGGGCCATGCAGCGCTGCTTCAGCTGGGCGAGGTCGTTCAGGGCGCGGGCGTATCCGGGGTGGGTGAAGTCGCCCCGGCCGTCGTAGTCGCGGGCGAGCACGGCGGCCGGGACCTCGGACGCGTTGAACTGGGTGAGGAGGTGGCCGGCGGGCCAGCCGTACTGGTTGCCGAAGGCGAGCGGGGTGTAACCGGCCTTCCGGATGCGGTCGCAGGCGGTGAGCAGTTCCGGGAAGGTGCGCGGCGGCGCGGTGACGCCGGCCTTGGCGAACAGGGTGGTGTTGTACGCGAACACCTTGGCGTCGACGTCGAGGGGGACGCCGTAGACGTGGCCGTCGAAGGTGAAGGCGTCGAGGGCGTTGCGTTCGAAGCCGTCACCCCAGGCCGTGTCCTTGAGCGCGCCGCTGAGGTCGGCGGCGAGCCGGCCGTCGGCGAACTTGCGGGCGTACTGGCCCGGCCAGGCGAAGAAGACGTCCGGCAGCTCGCGGGAGGCGGCGAGGACGGCGATGCGGTCCTTGTAGGGCTGGTCGCCGACCGCCTGGAGCTCGATGGTGACGCCCGGGTTCTGCTGCTCGTAGGCGCGTACGGCCTGCTGGAAGTAGGGCGCGTACTCGGGGTCGGCCCACTTCTCCAGGACGGTGAGGTGGCCCTGGGGCCGGCCGCGGAGGGTGAAGTCGTTCGGGGTGACGGTGACCGGCCGTTGCCCGCAGCCGCTGACCAGCAGCATCAGCAGGGTGGTGAGCAGGCAGCCGACCACGGGGGCGGGAGTTGGGCGCATCGGTGGCTCCTGGCGGTCGGGGTCGAAGGGGTCGGCGGGGGTCAGGGCGTGCCGGCGGCCTCGAAGGCGAGCGGGTGGCCGAACGCGCCGGGCTGGGTGCAGACCTCGGCGGCGTAGGCGGCGGCGCGGGCGGCGGCGTCGGCGAGGGGGCGCCCCTCGTGGTGCAGGGCGACGAGCAGGGCCGCGAGAAAGGAGTCGCCGGCCCCCAGGGTGTCGGTGGCCTCGACGGGCACGACGTCCTGGTGGTGCGCGGTGCCCTCGTAGCGGATCAGCGCCCCGCGGGCGCCCCGTGTCACCACGGCCAGGCGCACACCGGCCCTTTCGGCACGCCCCGTCAGGTCGAGGGCCTCCTTGCCGTCGGTGTCCGGGCGGGAGAAGACGGCGGTGTGTACGTACGGCAGGAGGGGCGCGGCGTACGCCCAGGGGCGGTCGGAGAAGTCGAAGCTGACCGGGCAGGCGGCGGCCAGGCGCGGCAGTTCCTCCTCCAGGTGGCTGCAGTCGCCGGTGTGCAGGAGGTCGAAGCCGCGCAGCCAGGCGAGGTCGGCGGCATCGGGGGTGAAGCGGGAGACGGTGGCGTCGCAATCGCCGAAGGTGCGGTTGCCGTCGTCCTCGACGTACACGGTGGCGTAGGCGTTGGGGCCGTCGGCGGTGCGCAGGCGGTCGAGGCACAGGCCTTCGGCGGCGAGGGCGGCGCGGATGTGGGCGCCGGCGGTGTCGTTGCCGGTGACGCCGAGATAGGCGGCCCCGGCGCCGAGCCGGGCGGCGTGCACGGCGACGTTGAGGGCGTTGCCGCCCGGGTACATCAGGCCGCGCTGGGGGTAGCGGTCGACGACGTTGTCGCCGACTCCGCAGATGCGCATGGGGGTTCCTCGGCAGGGAGTCGGTGGGGTTCGGGTACGAGTCGGTGGGGTGCGGGTGGTGTGCGGTACGGGCCGGCCCGGTGCGGCTCCGCACCGGGCCGGGGGTGGAGCAGGGATCAGGGGGCGGGACTCAGTACTCGACCTGGAACATGTAGCGCCGCTTGTCGAGGTCGTGGCCGCGCACGGACTCGTAGTGGCGGGCGAGACGGGTGCCGAAGACGTCCAGGGCGATGGGGGTGATGTCGCCGCGCAGGTGGGCGGGGACGCCCGGCAGGGAGAACATCGTCGAGTCCACGTGGTGGGCCTTCTTCGTGTACGTGTCGAGGAAGGTCCTGGCCCGCTCGGCCATGGGGCGGGTGGCGTCCTCACCGAGGAAGAGGATCACCGGCTGGTCCTCGGTGACCACCTCGAAGGCGCCGTGGAAGAACTCACCGGCGTTGTAGCTGCCGCCGTGCTTCCACTGCATCTCCATCAGGTAGCACATGGTGAAGCCGTAGCCGGCGCCGTAGTTGGGGCCGGCCGAGAGCACGTAGGTCACCGGCTCGTCGGCGAGCGCGGTCGCGATCGACGCGGCCAGCTCCTCGCCCTCTTCCTGCGCGGTGTACAGCGCGTCGGGCAGCGCCTCGTAGGCCTGCCGCAGCGCGGCGTAGTCGCCCTGGACGCCGGTCTTCTCCAGGAGCGCGTACCCGAGCTGCCCGAACAGCACGCCCTTGGGGGCGACGACGGTGTCCTCGCTGCGGTAGGTGAACGCCACGTGGGCGGCCTTGGCGAGGGGGCTGTCGGCGCTGCGGGTGAGCGCGGCGACCTTGGCGCCGGCCTCGCGGGCGTAGTGGGCGGCGGCGACGGTCTCCTTGGTGGTGCCGGTGTGCGAGGAGACGAGGACCAGGGAGCCCTCGCCGAGCAGGGCGGGCCTGCGGTGGTTGAACTCGTCGCTGTTCATGTGGAAGACGGGGAACTGCGCCCGGGTCTCCAGCAGGTACTGCACGGGGTAGGCGGCGGTGAGCGAGCCGCCGCAGCCCACCAGGAAGACGTTGCGCAGACCGGCTTCGACGATCTCGTCGACGAAGGCGCGTGCGGTGTCGTTCTGGCTGAGTGCGAAGGCCACGGCCTCCTTGAAGTCCTCGGTGATGGGCTTGAGGGGCAGGGTTGCGGTGCTCACGCGGTTCCTTCCGAGATGGGGATGGAGAACGTTCCCAATCGCATGCCACAGGGAGCGGAGAGCGGATTGGGAACGTTCTCACCAGCGGTGGTGAGAACCTTCCCACCGCCCGATCCGGAGCGTCAAGACCCCCGTCGCGCCCGATAATCTGACCCCTGCCATGACGACGAACCGACGCAGCAGCGGCCGCGCCCGCCCCGCCACCATCCCCGACGTCGCCCGCGAGGCCGGAGTCTCGCGCTCCACCGCCTCCCGCGCCCTGGCGGACTACGGGGCCGTCTCGCCGGAGGCCCGGGAGAAGGTGCGCGCGGCGGCCGAGAAGCTGGGCTACCGCCCCAACCAACTGGCCCGCTCGATGATCACAGGGCGCACGCACACGCTCGGCGTGGTCGTGGCCGACATCCAGAACCCGTTCTTCGCGGGCGTCACCCGCGGCATCACCGACGCGGCCCGCGCCGCGGGCTACCAGGTGCTGCTCGCCAACACCGACGAGGACGTCACGGCCGAGCGCGCGGCGGTGAAGACGCTGCTGGACAAGCACGTCGACGGTCTGATCGTCGCCCCCGCCTCCACGGCCGACGCCGCACACCTGAAGGCCGCGCACACCTCCGGGTGCCCCGTGGTGCTGCTGGACCGCCGCGCACCCGGCCTGCCCTGCGACTCGGTCACCGTCGACAACCGGGGCGCCGCGAAGGACGCGGTGCGCCGCCTGATCACGGCCGGCCATCGCCGGATCGGTCTGGTGAGCCTGGTCGGCACCGGGGACGAGGACCCGTCGGGCCCGATCACGACCGGCCTGGAGCGCATCGAGGGTTACCGGGCGGCGCTGTACGAGGCCGGCATCGGGGACACCGAGCGGTATCTGCGCCGCGGCACCTTCCACCGCCAGGACCCGGCGGCGCTGGCGGCCGACCTGCTGGCGCTGCCGGACCGCCCCACGGCCGTCTTCGCCACGGACAGTGTGATCGCCCTCGGAGTGCTGACGGCCGCGCGGGCCGGCGGCCTCACCGTGCCGGACGACCTGTCGGTGGTCACCTTCGACGACCCGGACTGGGCGGCCGCGGTGCGCCCGCGGATGAGCGTGGTGGCCCAGCCCGTACAGGAGCTGGGGGCGCGCGCACTGCGGGCCCTGACGGCCCGCATCGAGGGCAGCGGCGGGGAGCCGCAGCACATCACACTCGACACGACGTTCATCGCCCGGGACTCGGTGGCCGCACCCCCGGCCGTTGATTGACCGACCGTTCTGGAATGAGTTAGCGTCAGCTCATGGCCAGGACCAAGGAATTCGATCCGGACGCCGTCCTCCTGTCAGCCCTCGACCTCTTCTGGCGCAAGGGCTACGAGGCGACGTCGATGGCCGACCTGGTCGAGCACCTCGGGATCGGGCGCGCCAGCATCTACGCCACCTTCGGCAACAAGCACGACCTGTACCTGAAGGCCCTGGACCGCTACGGCGAGGCGCATGACCCACTGCTCGCGCTGGAGCTGTCCCAGCCGGGGCCGGCGCTGCCCGCCGTACGGGCGGTGGTGCGCCGCTTCGCCGCCGAGTCCGCGGACGACTCCCGCCGCGAGCGCGGCTGCTTCGTCACCAACACGGCGGCCGAACTGGCCCCGCACGACGACGCCGCCGCGCGCCGCGTGGAGCGCAGCTGGGGCCATGTAGAGACTCTGCTGCACTCGTCCCTGTTGCGCGCCCAGGCCCGGGGCGAGCTGCCCGAGGGGCGCGACCCGCGCGCGCTGGCCCGCATGCTGCTGGTCCTGATGCAGGGATTCCGGGTGGTCGGCAAGGCCTCCACGGATCCGGCCCGGGTGCTCGAAGCGGCGGAACAGGCACTGGCGCTGCTGGACTGACGTCCGCCCTGGCGCACACGCTCCGGCGGGGGACGTATTTCACTGCCCTGATATTTGACCGAACGGTCTCGATGGAGAGCGGCCCCACGGTCGGGTTCGCCGTCCTGCTCGCCGTCCCGCTCGCCGGCTGCTCGCCGTCGGCGACGACGCCGCGAACCTCGCGGCGGCCGCGGCCCGGTGCGCGGCCACGGCTCTCCCGTTCCTCCTCGCCCACCGTTCGGCAACGCGCTGAGGGACCCCGTTCCACCACCTCGTTTTTGTGGCTTTCTCGAAGGGAACTTCATGTCCGGCGATCGTTTCTCCGGCCGCACCGCCCTCGTCACCGGCGCCGGAACCGGCATCGGCCGGGCCGTCGCGCTCGCCCTCGCCGCCGAGGGCGCCCGGGTCGTCGTTGCCGGCCGCTCCCGGGCCCCGCTCGACGAGACCGTCGCGCTGGTCGCGCAGGCCGGCGGCACCGCCGTGGCCGAGGTCGCCGACGTCGCCCGGGCCGCCGATGTGCGGGCGCTGGTGCGCGCGGCAGTCGACCGGTTCGGCGCGCTCGACGTGGCCGTGAACAACGCGGGCGTCTTCCGTGGCGCGCCGCTCGCCGACCTCACCGAGGACGACTGGCACTCCCTGCTCGACATCAACGTGACCGGAGTCTTCCTGGCCCTGCAGGCGGAGATCCGGCAGATGCGCACACAGCCCGGCGGCGGCGCGATCGTCAACGTCGCCTCCAACCTGGGCCGGCACAAGCAGGTGCCGAACACCGTCGCGTACGCCGCGACCAAGGCGGCCGTGGCCTCCCTGACCCGCGGGGCCGCGCTGGAGTACATCGCGGACGGCGTGCGCATCAACGCCGTCAGCCCCGGCTCCTCCGACACGACGATGTCGCTGCGCCCCGGGGAGAGCGAGGCGCAGCGCGCCGTCCGCATGAAGGACCAGTCACCGCTGGGCCGGGTGTCGTCCACCGAGGAGGTCGCCCAGGCGGTGCTGTATCTGGCCTCCGACGCGGCGGCGGCCTTGGTCGGCACCGACCTGGTGATCGACGGGGGCGCCGCGCTGTAGCCGGAGGTCAGCCCCCGCTCAGCGCCGCGAGCGGGTCGTCCAGCACCGGCTGCCAGGCCAACTCGGCCGCGCCGACCAGGCTGTTGTGGTCAAGGGAGCAGGCGAGGATGGGCACGCCGCCGCTGCGGCCCCACAGGCTGCGGTCGGCGACGACGGCGCGCAGCCGCTCGGGGTCGGCGTCCAGCAGCGTGCGGTGCAGCCCGCCGAGGATGATCCGGTCGGGGTTGAGGATGTTCACCAGGCCGGCCAGGCCCAGGCCCAGGCGGTCGATGAGCGCCTCGACGGCACGCCGGACGTCCGGGTCGTCGTACTCCTGCCGGATCAGGTCGTTGGCCTGCTGGAGCAGTGACACCTCGGGGCCGGGGTCGCGGCCCGCGGCGGTGAGCAGGGCGAGCGGGTCCGCCTCGACGTCGAGGCAGCCGCGGCTGCCGCAGTGGCAGGGGCGGCCGCCCTCAGGGTTCACGGTGAGGTGGCCGACCTCCAGGGCGAGGCCCGAACTGCCCGTGTGCAGCCGCCCGTCGAGCACCAGCGCACCACCCACGCCACGGTGCCCGGTGGCCACGCACAGCAGGTCGCGCGAGCCCCGGCCGGCGCCGTGCCGGTGCTCGGCGAGCGCGGCGAGGTTGACGTCGTTGGCGGCGAAGGCCGGACCGGTGATCCCGGCGTCGCGCACACAGGAGGCGAAGATCTCCCGCACGGGCGCGCCCACCGGCCAGGCCAGGTGCAGCGGGTTGAGCGCGAGGCCCTCCGGTTCGGCGACCGCGGAGGGCACGGCGAGCCCGGCGCCGACGCAGCGCCGGCCGGTCTCGTGCAGCAGTTGCGCGCCCGCTTCGACCACGGACCCGAGCACCTTCGCCGGGTCGGCGTCCACGGTCTCGCAGCCGGGCGCGGTCGCGACGATCCGTCCGCCGAGGCCGACCAGGGCGGCGCGGAAACCGTCGGCGTGGATCTGCGCGGCCAGCGCGACGGGT
Source organism: Streptomyces sp. NPDC049915 (assembly GCF_040656475.1). Lineage (NCBI taxonomy): Bacteria > Bacillati > Actinomycetota > Actinomycetes > Kitasatosporales > Streptomycetaceae > Streptomyces > Streptomyces sp. NPDC049915. The sequence goes on along the minus strand of NZ_JBFAMH010000012.1, from coordinate 30,994 downwards.
CCGTCCTCGGCGAGGTTCAGCCGGTGCGAGGGGCGGCCCTGGGCGCCGGCGGGGGCGCTGGGCCGGGCGTCGACGCGGATCAGGCCGAGCGCCTCCAGCTCGGCGGCCACCGCGCCGGCGGTGGCACGGGTGACGCCGAGTTCGGCGGTGAGCACGGCGCGGGTCGGGGCCCGGCCGGTGTGCACGAGCTCCAACGCGGGCCCGAGCGCACCGCGCCCCCGGTCCAGCCGCGCCCTCGAGGTGGTCCCTTCCCCCGCCTGCCGGGGGTCCGCCTTGCCGCTCATGAGGGGGAGTCTGTCATGATCCGCTGCTCAGGTGGCGTCCGCCGGCAGCCCGCTGACTCGCAGCGTGATGTTCAGCCGCCCGGTCAGCCCGAGCCACGGCGGTGCGCTGCCCGGCAGCACGCGCGGCACCCCGTGGTAGGCGAACCGGGACGGCCCGCCGAAGACGAAGAGGTCACCGCTGCGCAGCTCGATGTCTCTGTACGGCCGGCTACGGGAGGCGGTGTTGCCGAAGCGGAAGACGCATGTGTCACCGAGGCTGAACGACACCACCGGCGCGTCGGCCTTCTCGTCCGCGTCGCGGTGCATGCCCATACGGGCGTCCCCGTCGTAGAAGTTGATCAGCGCGATGTCGTACGCCGCCACCGGCTCCGCCTGCGGGCCCAGCGCCGCGGTCACCGCCTGGCGGCCCAGTTCGCCGAGCCAGGCCGGGAACGGCTTGACCGGCGCGCCGTCGCCGTCGACGACCGTGCGGGCGTAGGCGTACGGGTACCAGTGCCAGCCGAGGCAGACCTGGCGGGCGGTCATCGTGCCGCCGCCGGGTGTGCGCACGGTGCGCAGGCCCGCCGGGGGGCGGGCCCAGGTGCGGCAGGCCTCGAGCAGCGTGCGCTGCTGCCCGGCGTCCAGCCAGTCCGGCACGTGCACCGCGCCGGGTGCCGGCTCGGCCCGCCGGCGCGGGAACAGCTCGGTGTCCATGGCACCATCCTGCCCCACCGGGCCTGAGCTGCGGCTCCGCTAGCCTGGACGCACCATGAACGACCGTATGACGACGCCCTGGGGCGAGCTCGCGCTGGCCCGTTTCCCCGAGGACCCGCGCGACAGGCTGCGTGCCTGGGACGCTTCCGACGCGTATCTGCTGCGCCACCTGGCCGAGGAACGGGTCGATCTGTCCGGCACGGTCGTGGTCGTCGGTGACCGATGGGGCGCGCTGGTCACGGCGCTCGCGGCGCACGCGCCGACGCAGATCACCGACTCGCACCTGGCGCAGGAGGCGACCTGCGCGAACCTCGCCCGCAACGGGGTGACTCCGGGGGTGGTGCCCCTGCTGACCACGCAGGACGCGCCGCCGGAGCGGATCGACGTGCTGCTGGTGCGGGTGCCGAAGAGCCTGGCGCTGCTGGAGGACCAGCTGCTGCGGCTGGCTCCTGCCCTGCACGAGGGGTCCGTGGTGATCGGCACCGGCATGGTGAAGGAGATCCACACCTCGACGCTGATCCTGTTCGAGGACATCCTGGGCCCCACCCGTACCTCACTCGCCCGGCAGAAGGCGCGGCTGATCCTGTGCACACCGGAGCCCGGGCGGGAACGGCCCGCCAATCCGTGGCCGTACACCTACCGGCTGGAGGACGGCATCGGGCCCGTCTCGGGGCGGCCCGTCGTGAACCACGCCGGGGTGTTCTGCGCGGACCGGCTGGACATCGGCACCCGGTTCTTCCTCCAGCACCTGCCGGCGACCGACGGCCCGCGCCGCATCGTCGACCTGGGCTGCGGCAACGGTGTCGTCGGCACGTCGGTGGCGCTGGCCAACCCCGAGGCCGAGGTGCTGTTCGTGGACGAGTCGTTCCAGGCCGCGGCCTCGGCGGAGGCGACGTACAAGGCGAACGGGGTGCCGGGGCACGGGGAGTTCCGGGTCGGGGACGGGCTGGCCGGGGTGGCGTCCGGCAGTGTGGACCTGGTGCTGAACAATCCGCCGTTCCACGCCCACCAGGCCACCACGGACTCCACGGCCTGGCGGATGTTCCAAGGCGCGCGGCGGGTGCTGCGGCCCGGGGGTGAGCTGTGGGTGATCGGCAACCGGCATCTGGGGTACCACCTCAAGTTGCGGCGGCTGTTCGGCAACAGTGCGGTGGTGGCCAGTGATCCGAAGTTCGTGGTGTTGCGGGCGGTGAAGCGGTGACGCCGCCCTCGGGCAGATGTAGTGCGACAGGGCCGCGAGCGCGGTAGCAGCGCTACCCTCCGGCACATGTCGTACGACTCCGTGCGGGACTTCTACGACCGGCTCGCACCCGACTACCACCTGCTCTTCCCCGACTGGGACACGAGCATGGCCCGGCAGGCGGACGTGCTCGACGCGCTCGTGCGCGCACGGCTCGGACCGGGGCCGCATCACGTCCTGGACTGCGCGTGCGGTATCGGCACGCAGTCGATCGGGCTGGCGCTGCGCGGCCACCGGGTGACCGGCGCCGATCTGAGTCCGGTGGCCACAGCGCGTGCGGTGGCCGAGGCCGCGACCCGCGGCGCGCCCCTCCCCGGGGTCGCCGCGGACATGCGGCGGCTGCCGTTTTGCGACAGTTCCTACGACGTAGTGGTCTGCGCCGACAATGCTCTGCCGCACCTGCAGACGGCCGAGGAGGTCACCGCCGCCCTGCGTGAGATGCGCCGTGTGCTGCGTCCGGCTGGGCTGCTCCTGCTGACCGTGCGGGACTACGACCCGGTGCGGGCCCAGCGGCCGGTGTCGACGCCCCCGCAGGTCGCCGAGACGCCGGTCGGCCGGACCGTCACCTTTCAGCTGTGGCACTGGCACGACGACGGCGCCCACTACGACTTGGAGCACTTCCAGCTGGTGCCCGCCGGGTCCGGCTGGGAGGTCCGGGTCCGCCGGACCACGTACTGGGCGCTGACCCGTGGGGAGCTGTCCGCGTGCGTGGAGGCGGCCGGTTTCGCGGGTGCCGACTGGCTCTTCCCTGGTGACAGCGGGTTCTACCAGCCGGTGGTCACGGCCGCCCGCTGATCAGGCCGATGATCCGCGTCACCTCCCGGATCATCGCCTCGCGGCCCACGCTGAGGTACTTGCGGGAGTCCACTGCCTCGGGGTGGGCGGCGAGGAAGTCCCGGATCGCTGCGGTCATCGCCTGGTTGAGGGCGGTGCCGACGTTCACCTTGGTGATGCCGCCCGCGACGGCCGTGCGCAGTTCGTCGTCGGGGACGCCGGAGGAGCCGTGCAGGACGAGCGGCAGTTCCAGGGTCTTGGCGAGGCGTTTGAGGAGTTCGTGGTCGAGGGCGGCGGTGCGGGTGGTCATGGCGTGCACGCTGCCGATCGCGACGGCGAGCGCGTCGACGCCCGAGTCGGCGACGAAGCCGCGTGCCTCCGTGGGGTCGGTGCGGGCGCCGGGGGCGTGCGCGTCCAGCGGGCGGCGGCCGTTCTTCCCGCCGACCTGCCCCAACTCGGCCTCGATCCAGAGTCCTTGAGCGTGCGCCCAGTCGGCGGCGGCGCGGGTGGCGGCCAGGTTCTCGGCGTACGGCAACGCGGAGGCGTCGTACATCACCGAGCTGAAGCCCGCCGCCGGCGCCTGCCGCAGCAGGGCGTCGCTCTGCACATGGTCGAGGTGCAGGGCGATGGGCACCTCGGCGGCCTCGGCGGCGGCGACGGCGGCGCGGGCCAGCGGCAGCAGCCGGCCGTAGCGGAACTTCACGGCGTTCTCGCTGACCTGGAGGACGACGGGCGCGCCGGCCTGTTCGGCGCCGGCGATGACGGCCTCGACGTGCTCCAGCGTGATGATGTTGAAGGCGGCGACGGCTGAGCGGTCGACGGCGGCACGGGTGACGAGCTCGCCGGTGGTCGCGAGGGGCACGGCCTGTCCTTTCCGGGGTGTCGCGGGGCTCAGGGGGCGAGGATCACCGAGCGGGTGAGGTGGCGCGGCTGGTCGGGGTCGAGGCCGCGGGCCGCGGCGACGGCGACCGCGAGGCGCTGGGCGCGGACGAGTTCGGCGAGCGGGTCGAGGCCGCCGTCCACCCACAGACCGCCGGTGGCCCGCACCTGGTCGGCGAGCCCCTCGGGCGCCTCGCCGAACATCCAGGTGGCGGTGCCCTCGGTGGTGATGCTGATCGGGCCGTGCCGGTACTCCATCGCCGGGTAGGCCTCGGTCCAGGACAGCGACGCCTCGCGCATCTTCAGCCCGGCCTCGTTGGCCAGGCCGACCGTCCAGCCGCGGCCGAGGAAGGTGAACTGGCGGCAGCCGACGAGTTCTGCGGGCAGCTCGGCGGCCAGCGCGGTGCGGGCGTCGGCGACCGCGGCGTCGTCGTGCAGCCCGAGGTGGGCGCGCAGCAGGGTGAGCGCCGTGGTGGCGAAGCGGGTCTGCACGACGGAGCGCTCGTCGGCGTAGGTGAGCACCACGACGTCGTCGGCGGCCGCCATGACGGGCGTCTCGGGGTCGGCGGTCACGGCGGTGGTGCGGGTACGGCCGTGCAGCCGGCCGAGGAGGTCGAGCACCTCGGTGGTGGTGCCGGAGCGGGTCAGCGCGACGACCCGGTCGTAGGAGCGGCCGTGGGGGAATTCGGAGGCGGCGAAGGCGTCGGTCTCGCCCTGGCCCGCGTCCTCACGCAGGCCGGCGACCGCCTGGGCCATGAAGTAGGAGGTGCCGCAGCCGACGACGGCGACCCGCTCCCCCGGTGCGGGCAGTGCTGCGGCGTGCGCGGCCGCCTCCGCCGCGGCGCGGGTCCAGCACTCGGGCTGGCTGTTCAGCTCGTCCTCGACGTGGGTCATGCGACTGGGCCTCCAGATGTCTGTTTGTTTGTGCAAGATATAGCGAGCTTTCGAGCAACTTCAAGCATTCGACGCCAAGTGGGGTGCGCTAGGGTCACCGGGGAGCCGACATGTGGGAAGAGGGAGGTGCGGATGTCGCGCGACGCCCGCTGGAAGGCGCTGCTGGAGCTGCTCGTCGAACGCGGCCGGCTGGACGTCGAGGAGGCCGCCGCCGAGCTGCAGGTGTCGGCCGCGACGATCCGCCGCGACTTCGACCAGCTGGCCGAGCAGCAGATGCTGGTGCGCACCCGGGGCGGCGCGGTCGTGCACGGCGTGTCGTACGAGCTGCCGCTGCGCTACAAGACGGCCCGGCGCGCCTCGGAGAAGCAGCGCATCGCCAAGGCGGTGGCCGAGCTGATCGCGCCCGGCGAGGCCGTCGGGCTGACCGGCGGCACGACCACCACCGAAGTGGCCCGCGCGCTCGCCGTACGCGGCGACCTCGCCTCCGGCTCCCCCGCGCTCACCATCGTCACCAACGCCCTCAACATCGCGAACGAGCTGGCCGTGCGGCCGCAGTTCAAGATCGTGGTGACGGGCGGGGTGGCGCGCGCCCAGTCCTACGAGCTGATCGGGCCGCTCGCGGACGGGGTGCTCGGACAGATCACCCTCGATGTCGCCGTACTGGGTGTCGTCTCCTTCGACGTGGTCCACGGGGCAGCCGCGCACGACGAGGCGGAGGCGGCGATCAACCGGCTGCTGTGCGAGCGCGCCGAGCGTGTGATCGTGGCCGCCGACTCCAGCAAGCTGGGCCGCCGCGCCTTCGCCCGCATCTGCGCGGCCGAAACGGTGAACACCCTGGTCACGGATTCTTCGGCGGACGCGGAAGAGGTACGGCGACTGACGGAGGCCGGCATCGAGGTGGTCACGGTCTGAGGCGCACCCATGCCGACGGACAGCTCACCGGGAACACCCCGCTCGACGCCTCCCCGCTCGGCCTCCGCTCCTTCCGGAAGCCGCCGGAGGCATGCCGCGCCTAAGCTGGAAGCCGCCCCCGCGGGCGAGGTCCAGGGAGGCTGTGATGGCCCAGGCAGCGGACGAGGGTGTCAGTGAGTGCGCCGGGTGTCTGCCGGTCGCCGACCATGGGCTGATCGGTGATCTGCGGACCGTCGCGCTGGTCGGGACGAACGGCACCATCGACTGGTACTGCTGTCCCTCGTTCGACGCGCCGAGCGTCTTCGCCGCGATCCTGGACGCCGAGCGCGGCGGCTGCTTCGAACTCGCGGCGAGCGGAGCGGCCCGTACCAAGCAGTTCTACTTCCCCGACACCAACGTCCTGATCACCCGCTTCTTCACCGAGGACGGCGTGGGCGAGGTGCAGGACTTCATGCCGCTCGGCGGCGGCCCGGCGGAGAGCGCGCGCCACCGGCTGATCCGCCGCGTGCTGTGCGTGCGCGGCACGGTGCCGTTCCGGGCCCGGGTCGCCCCGCGCTTCGACTACGCCTCCCGCGCCCACACCCTGCGGCTGGACGGCGAGACCGCGGTCTTCACCACCGACCAGTTCTCCCTGGCCCTCACCTCGACCGTCCCGCTGGAGCAGGACGGGCAGGACGTGCGGGCGGAGTTCAAACTCGCCGAGGGCGAGTCGGCGGTGTTCGCCCTGGACGAGCTCGGCGACGAGGTGGCGCCCCGCCGGTGCGCGAGCCGGGAGGCCGAGGAGCAGTTCGCAGCCACCGTGACGTACTGGCGCCGCTGGCTGTCCGCCTCCCGTTACCGCGGCCGCTGGCGGGAGATGGTGCACCGCTCGGCCCTCACCCTGAAGCTCCTCACCTACGCGCCGACGGGCGCGATAGTCGCCGCGCCGACCACCAGCCTGCCCGAGCAGCTCGGCGGCGAACGCAACTGGGACTACCGGTACGTGTGGGTGCGCGACGCCGCCTTCTGCGTGTACGCGCTGCTGCGGCTCGGCTTCAGCGAGGAGGCCGAGGCGTTCATGGACTTCGTCACCCGGCACATCAGCCCCGGCGACTGCCACGGCGCCGGGCCTTTGCAGATCATGTACGGCATCGACGGCCGCACCGATCTGACGGAACGCGAACTCCCCCATCTGGCAGGCCACTTCGGCTCAGCTCCGGTACGCGTCGGCAACGCCGCCGCCGATCAGCTCCAGCTCGACATCTACGGCGCGCTCGTCGACTCGATCTACCTCTACGACAAGTGGGCGAAGCCGATCTCCAGCGACCAGTGGGACGACGTGTGCGCGCTGGTCGACTGGGTGTGCGTGCACTGGGACCAGCCGGACGAGGGCATCTGGGAGACGCGGGGCGGCCGCAAGAACTTCCTCTACTCACGGCTGATGTGCTGGGTGGCGATCGAACGGGCCATCCGCATGGCCAACCGGCGCGGACTGCCCGCCGACCTCAACCGCTGGCGCAGGTGCCGCGACACGATCTACCGCCGGATCATGGACCGCGGCTGGTCGGCGGCGCGGGGGGCGTTCGTCCAGTACGAGGACGGTGACGTGCTGGACGCGGCGGTGCTGATGATGCCGTTGAGCAAGTTCATCGCGCCGACCGACCCGAAGTGGCTGTCCACGCTGGACGCCCTCACCCGGGACCTGGTCTCCGACTCGCTGGTCTACCGCTACGACCCGCTGACCAGCCCCGACGGCGTGCGCGGTGACGAGGGCACCTTCTCGATCTGCTCCTTCTGGTACGTCGAGGCCCTGGTGCACGCCGGCCGGCTGGACGAGGCGCGCCTCGCCTTCGAGAAGATGCTGACCTACGCCAACCATCTGGGGCTGTACGCGGAGGAGATCGGCCACACGGGCGAGCAGCAGGGCAACTTCCCGCAGGCGTTCACCCATCTCGCCCTGATCAGCGCGGCGTTCAACCTGGACCGGGCACTCGGCTAGCCAAGGGGGACCTCCACATGAGCGACGGGAACACGTCGACGGCGGCGCAGTACTGGGAGCCCGTGTGGCGGTCGGGCCGCCGCTACCGCACCATCGACGACCAGGAGGCGGCGGTGCTGCGCCGGCAGGTCGGGCCGGGCGCGGGACGGCCCGCGCTGGACATCGGCTGCGGTCTGGGCGAGCTGGCGGCCCGGGTGCACCGGCTCGGCTACCGGGTCACCGCCGTCGACTGCGCGCCGACGGCGGTCGCGGGTGCCCGCCTGCGCCACCCCGAACTCGACGTGCGGCAGCTGGACTTCAGCGCCGGCGACCCGGCCGGGCTGCTGCCCCACCCCGCCTACGCGCTGATCACCTGCCGCCTGGTCTTCCGCTGGATGCCCGACAAGCCGGCCTTCCTCGCCCGTGTCCGCGCCCTCCTCGCCCCGGGCGGTGTCTTCTGGGTCGGCACGTCGATCCACGATCCGTCGCACGGCGAGCCCCACCCGTGGCAGCTCACCCCGGGTGACACCGAACTCCTCACCGCCGGCTGGTCCCGCGTCGACACCGAGGACCTGGACGGCTACCACTGTCTGGCGCTGCGCCCCTGAGCGGCGGCGCATGCGGGCGCCCCGCCGCGGGTAGGGTGCGACGCACACCGGGCCGACCCCCCGGTTCGTCCGCCCCTCCCGCGGCAGGAAGGAACGCCATGAGCGCCCACCCGAGCACCGACGGCGCACTGCCGCCCTCCTTCATGGCCGCCGAGACGTCGTCCTTCGCGGACTTCCTCGCCGCCCAGGCGCCCGGCCTGCTGCCGGGCCACCGCGAACTTCCGCCCCCCTCACCGGGTTTCGAGGCCCCGCACGGTACGACGATCGTCGCGGCGACCTACGCCGACGGGGTGCTCGTCGCGGGCGACCGGCGGGTGACCATGGGCAACGTCATCGCCCACCGCGAGTACGAGAAGGTGTTCCCGGCGGACGAGCACTCCGCGGTCGCCATCGCCGGTACGGTCGGGATCGCGGTGGAGCTGGTCCGGCTGTTCCAGCTGGAGCTGGAGCACTACGAGAAGATCGAGGGCACCGCGCTCTCCCTCGACGGCAAGGCCAACCGGCTGACCACGATGGTGCGCGGCAACCTCGGGATGGCCATGCAGGGCCTGGCCGTGGTGCCCCTCTTCGCGGGCTACGACCTGGAGCGGGGCGCCGGCCGGATCTTCGGCTACGACGTCACCGGCGGCCGTACCGAGGAGCGGGGCTTCACCGCGACCGGCTCCGGCTCGGTGTACGCGCGGGGCGCGCTGAAGAAGCTGTACCGCGAGGGGCTGGCGGAGACGGACATCGTCACGGCGGCGGTGCAGGCGCTGTACGACGCCGCCGACGACGACTCGGCGACCGGCGGCCCGGATCTGACCCGGCGGCTGTTCCCGCTGGTCGCGCTGGTCACGGCGGACGGCTTCCGGTGGCTGCCGCCGGAGGAGGTCGCCGAGATCGCGCGGGAGGTCGTCCGGCGCCGCGGCGAGAGCCCCGACGGCCCCCGGGCGAGCGTCCTCTGACGAAACGTGCCGCGGCTGTGGCCCAACGGCCGGACGATCCGTGTGCCCCGCGGACGAGCGGGCACACGGGGGACATGGTCAACGGTGACACGGGTGACGACAGTCTGGCGCGCGGACCGGGCGCGAGCGGTCACCGCGCGGTGCCGCACAGCGCCGATGTCCGGATCGACGCGTGGGGCGCGAGCCGGGAGGACTGTCTGGCGGAGGCGGTCCTCGCGGTCGTGGAGTGCTTCGCCGACGTGTCCCGGGTGCGGCCGACGGCGGTGGAGCGGCTGCGGGTGGCCGGGACGGGCGACGACGACCTGCTGGCCGCGCTGCTGGAGGAGATCGTCTACCGGCTGGAGGTGTACGGCACGGTGCCGGTGGACGTGGAGGCGGACGCGGAGGACGACGCGCTGGACGTGCGCCTCGCGGTGGCCGAGCTGGCGGACGTGGAGATCACCGGCGTGCTCCCGCAGGGGGTGTCCTGGCACGAGTTGCACCTGGGGCCGGGACCGTACGGCTGGTCCTGCTCGCTGACCATCGACGCATAACGCTTCGCCGGGGCCGCCCGGTCGCTCGCCGTCCCGTCATTGCGTGGCGCGCCATCCGGTCCAGCGCGTGACGGTCACCACGACGACCGGGCCGTCCGGCGGGTGGGTGGCGTACTGGGGGTACTTGCCCCGCAGCAGGGAGATCGCCCCGGCGTGCTGCTCGCGTGCCGCGGGGTCGGCGGCGTCGGGCGGCACGCAGCGGGCGCCGCCGTCGGCCCGCACCCACCACAGCCGGTCCCAGTCCTCGTCGTAGGCGTCGGCGAGCAGGCTCACCGCCGGGTGGACGGCGATGTTGCGCAGCCGCCGCAGCCGCTGGGTGGCCTTCGGTTTGCGGTCGACGGCCGTGACGATCCGGTCGCCGTCGGCGGCGAACACGACGGGCACCAGGTGCGGGTGGCCACCGGCGTCGACGGTGGCGAGCCGGGCGACGCGGGCGCCGGCGAACCGCCGGCGGGCCTCGTCCTCGTCCATGGCGGGCACCTCAGGTCTCCTCCGCCGTCCTGGTGGTGGGGACGACGGCGACCGGGCACGCGGCGTGGTGCAGCACCGCGTGCACCACGCTGCCCAGGCGCAGTGCGAAGCGGCCGACGGGCGGATGCCGGGAGACGACGACCAGACCGGCCCGCGCGGAGGCCTCCACCAGGGCGGCCGCCGGGGTGCCGATGACGAGGTCGGTGTCGGCCCGGACCTGCGGGAACTCGGCGATCGGCCGGGCCGCGTGTGCGAGCAGACGCGTGTGGACGTGCTGTTCGTCGTCCACCTGGCTCGCCTGGGGCACCACGAGCCCGGCCCGCGCGAGCGGCGTCCAGGCGTGCAGCACCCGCACCCCGACCCCGCGCAGCCGTGCCTCGGCGAGCGCGAACCGTACGGCGTCCTCGTCCCGTTCGTCGCGTACGCCGACGACGATGCTGCCGTACTCGGTCTTCTCGGTGTGCCCGCGCGCGACGACGACCGGCCGGTCCGCGTGCGCGACGGTGCGCAGGCTCACCGAGCCCAGCAGCAGTCCGGAGAAGCCGCCGCGGCCGCGGGTGCCGACGACGATCAGGTCGGCGTCCTGCGCCGCGTCGATGAGGGCCTCGGCGGGCTGTTCGTGGGCGAGCGCGGTGTCCAGGGGCACCCCGGGGTGGCCGGCGGCGATCCGGGCCACGGCGTCGTCGAGGACGGAGGCGGCCGCGTCCAGGACCCGCGCGTCGGCGCCCTCGCCGCCCGGGCTGCCCGTGCCGACGGCGTGCAGGACGCGCAGGCCGGTGCCGCGCAGGCCGGCCTCGGTGGCCGCCCAGTCGGCGGCGAGCCAGGCGTCGGCGGTGTCGTCGACGCCGACGAGCACAGCGCGCTGCGCTGCTTCGGTCACCCTGCTCATCCCTCTCGCAGCGCGTCGAGCACGTCGGCGTCGCTGAGCTGCTCGAAGTCGTCGTACCACAGGCCGACGGCGCGGAAGTCGGCCGGCCGGTGCAGGCACACCACATCGTCGGCCTCCAGGGAGAGCAGGTCGGCGGACTCGGGGGCGGCCACGGGCACGGCCAGGACGACGCGTTCGGGCCCCTGCCGGCGGGCCCAGCGGACGGCGGCGCGCGCGGTCGCCCCGGTGGCGAGCCCGTCGTCGACGAGGATCACGGTGCGCCCGGCGAGGTCCAGCGGCGGGCGGTCGCGGCGGTAGAGGCGTTCGCGGCGGTGCAGTTCGGCGCGCTCGCGCTCCACCGTGTCCGCCAGCGCCTCGTGGGTGAGGCCGAGCCGGTTCAGCGCCCACTCGTCGAACAGGGGCGGATCGTCGCCGGCGAGTGCCCCGACGCCCAGCTCCGGCTGGAAGGGCGCGCCGATCTTGCGGGCGACGAGCACGTCGAGGGGGGCGCCCAGGGCGCGGGCGACCTCGCGGGCCACGGGCACACCGCCACGGGGCAGCGCGAGGACCAGGGGGTGCGGGAGGGTGCCCTTGTCGTGCCGGATGCGCAGCTGCTCGGCCAGTTCCCGACCGGCCTGGGTGCGGTCACGAAACTCCATGCGCCTCGCGTCTCCTTCCGGCGCCGGCCGCCGTACGGCTGCGTGCCGGGTACCCGGCGCCCGGCCCGGGCACACGCGGCGCTAGCGGGCCGGGCGGCCCTGCCGCAGGAAGCTGCGCAGCCGGGTGAGCGGCCAGGTGTTGATCACGTCGTCCTCGGTGAGCCAGCCGCGCTGGGCCGTGCCGATGCCGTAGCGCATGTTGGCCAGGTGCAGGGTGGCGTGGGCGTCGCTGTTCACGGCGAACTTCACGCCGTGCCGCTTGGCCCGCAGGATGTCCTCGTCGCGCAGGTCCAGCCGGTCGGGGTGGGCGTTGATCTCCAGGGCGGTGCCGGTGCGGGCGCAGGCGGCGAAGACCGCGTCGAGGTCGGCGTCGATCCCGGGGCGCTTGCCGATGAGGCGGGTGGTGGGGTGGCCGATGATGTCGACGTACGGGTTCTCGCAGGCGCGCACGAGCCGCCGGGTCATCGTGGCGCGGTCCTGCGTGAAGTGGGAGTGCACCGAGGCCACGCACAGGTCGAAACCGGCCAGGAACGGTGCCGGCCAGTCCACGTCCCCGTCGGGGCCGATGTTCAGCTCGGCGCCGTGCAGCAGCCGCATGCCCCGCCCCTTGCCGAACGCGCCGTCGAGGGCGCGGACACGCTCGCGCTGGGCGAGCATCCGCTCGTCGGTCATGCGCTGCATGGCCATGTCCGGGCCGTGGTCGGTGATCGCGTAGTAGGCGTAGCCGCGTTCGGCGGCCGCCGCGGCCATCTCCTGAAGCGGCGCGAGCCCGTCGGTGAGGTCGGTGTGGGTGTGCAGGTCGCCGCGCAGGTCGGCCTCGGTGACCAGGTCGGGCAGTTCGCCGCGCAGCCCGGCCTCGATCTCGCCGCGGTCCTCGCGCAGGGTCGGCGGGATCCAGGGCAGGCCGAGCCGGGCGTAGACCTCCTCCTCGGTCTCGGAGACGATCTTCTCGCCGCTCTCGGTGTCGAACAGGCCGTACTCGGACAGCTTCAGCTTGTGGTGCACCGCGCGTTCGCGGGTGCGGATGTTGTGCGCCTTGGAGCCGGTGAAGTACTGCAGGGCAGCGCCCCAGGAGTCGGGGGGTACGACGCGCAGGTCGACGGCGAGGCCCTTGCTGGTGCGCACCGAGGTCTTGGTGGTGCCGTGCGCGATGACCTCGCTGACGTACGGCAGCTCGGTGAACGCCGTCATCAGCGGGCCGGAGTCGTCGGCCGCGGCGAGGACGTCGAGGTCGCCGACGGTCTCCTTCACGCGGCGCAGGGAGCCGGCGTAGGCGCAGCGGGAGCAGCCGGCCACGTCGGACAGGGCGGCGACCACGTCGTCGGCGAGGTCGAGGGCGACGTCGAGCAGGACGCGGTCGCCGGCGGACCGCAGCAGTTCGATGCCGTGCAGGATGTTCTGCTCGGTCTTCGGGCCGAAGCCCTTCAGGTCGCGCAGCCGTTCGCCGTGGATGGCGTCGGTCAGCTCCTCGACGGAGGAGACGCCGAGTTCCTCGTACAGCACCAGGGCCTTCTTGGGGCCGAGGGTGGGGATCGCGGTCAGCCGCCGGACACCGGCGGGGATACGGGCGCGCAGTTCCTCGACGGCCAGGACGGTTCCGGTGCGAAAGTACTCGGTGATCTTCTCGGCGATCGACTTGCCGACGCCCGGGATCTCCTGGAGCCCCTTGACGTCGAGGCGGGCCACGTCCGCGTGGTGGCTGCCGATCGCGCGGGCAGCCTTCTCGTAGACACGTGCCCGGAACGCGTCTCCCCCGGTGATCGAGATCAGGTCCGCGTACTCCTGGAACAGCGCGGCGATCTCGTCGTTGGAACGAGCCACACCTCCAGGGTAGGTGCGGTACGCGGCGGCGGCAGGGGGTACCCGCGAAGGTGGCACCACTCTTCCGGGCTCTTCGGGGAGATGACTCGCATGCTATTGCTCGGACTCCTCCTGCTCGCGGCCACGGTGGCCTTCACCGTCCTCGCGATCGCCGGCAACCTGGGCGGCGGACCCCACTACGCGGTGTCCGTGCTCGACCACCACATCGCCACGCTGAACGGGCTGGCCCTGTTCTGCTCGGGCCTGGCGCTGGCGCTGATCTTCTGTCTGGCGCTGGCCATGATGAGGAGCGGTGCGCATCACCGCCGTCGCGGGGAGCCGCGCGTCGTCGAGACGGAGGAGAGTACGACACTGGACGACATGATGCGCAGGCCGCACCGGCACGCCTGATCCGGCGGCGGACGCTCAGCGGGGATGACCCGCGGGCGCAGCACGCGCGCCCGGGCAGGCCGGCTCCGCGCGGCCGGCGGCGGCTGCCGCCGGCCGGACGTCTCCCGGGGCGCGGCTACCAGATGACCGGCAGCCGCTCCGGGATGCGCTTCATGAACCCGGTACGCCACACCAGTTGCTCCGCGGGCACGGCGAGCGCGAGCTGTGGCAGGCGTTCGGTGAGCACCTCCAGGGCGACCTCGGCGTGGCGGCGGCCGAGCCCGGTGGCGGGGCAATAGTGCGAACCTCCGCCGAAGGAGAGGTGGTCGGCGGCGTTGAGGCGCTCGACGTCGAAGCGGTGCGGGTCGGGGAAGCGCTCCTCGTCGAAGTTGGCGCCCTCGACGAGCACCAGCACGAGCTCGCCCGCGCGCACCCGCACGTCGCCCAGGGTGACGTCCTCCAGCGCGATCCGGGGCAGCGCGTCCCCGATGGAGAGGTTGACCCGCAGCAGCTCCTCCACGGCCGCTCCAGTCACCTCGGGCCGCTCCCGCAGCAGGGCCCACAGCTCGGGGTGGGTGAGCAGATGGACGAGGGCCATGGTGAGGAAGCCGGAGGTGGAGATGACGCCGGCGCCGAACAGGGTGACGCCGACGGTGGCGAGCATCTCGTCGGTGAGGTGGGCGTAGTTAGGGTCCTCCCGCAGGGTGGACAGTTCCCCCATCAGCCCACCGGTCGCAGGGTCGTTGAGCAGGCCGGTCATCCGGGCGATGTCCCGGTCCCAGTTGACCTTCGCGCCGGTGATCGGGCACGGCGAGTTCATGAAGGCGATGTCGAGGCCGCGCAGGAACGCGGGTGCCTCGCTGGTGGGGATGCCGAGGATGTGGCAGTGCATCCCGGCGGAGTACGGCTCGCAGAACGCGCCGCGCAGATCGGCGGTCGGCCCCTCGGCGACGAGCGTGTCGACGAGGCGGTGCGCCTCGCGCCGTATCCACTCCTCCAGCCCCTCGGCCTTCGGGTTGAGCGCCCTCATCACCGCCCGGCGCAGGCCCGCGCCGGTGATGTTGCCCATGTTGTTCACGACCTCGGGCGGGATCGTCAGGGCGTACTGGCGGGGCATACCCGGGGCGGACGTGTCCTTCAGGGAGAACCGGCCGTCGGTGAGGACCTGCCGGCACAGCCGGTACGACGAGACCAGCCACGCCTCGTCGCCGGCGATGGTGCGCACCCGGGTCACCGGAGCCGCCTCCCGCAGAGCGGCCACCTCGTCGGGCACCCGGGTGCCGTCCCAGGAGAAGGGGAAGTCGAGCAGGGGCGGGGTGTGGACGGTGCTGAGGGTCATGCGGCGGCTCCTTCGACGGCGGCGGGCGCGGGGACGGGGGCGGATCCGGCCGGGTCGGCGTCGGCCGGGGTCACGATGGCGTGGCCCTGGTTGCGGGAGGCGCGCAGTCCGGCGCCACGCGCGTACAGCAGCTCGGCCATGGGGAGCAGCTGGTGGTAGCAGTTGAGCGAGGACGGCACGCCGAGGATGGCCGGGGTGTCGAGGAAGAGCGGGGCCTCCGCGCAGACGTACTCCAGGCACACCGCGCGCTGCCGCTCGCTCGCCGGCTCTCCACGGGCGGTGAGGAAGCGGCTGACGAGCGCGGTGCACACGGCACGGAAGTCGTGGTCGGTGCCGAGCCGGCGGGTGAGGTGCTGGTGCAGGTCGCGGTAGGCGTCGTTGGCCCGGAAGGCCGACATGGGCTGCCAGCGCAGCCGCTTGCCGTCCGGGTCGGCCGCCGTGACCGCGTCCCGCACCTTGGCGCGTACGCCCCTGAGGTTCTTGACGGCCTTGCGGCGGGCGTCGTCGGGGGTGTAGCCGGACGCCTCGTACATGTCGGCCACGTAGAGGTCGGTGTAGACGAAGTCGACGCGTTCGAACCGGTTCAGCCCCCAGCGGGCGAGATCGTGCAGCCGCCCGGCTGAGAAGTAGCTGTTGCCGGGGGACACACCGATGACGGCGTGCGCGCCCTCGTCGTGGATGACCCGGCAGTGCGAGGTGTAGGGCTGGACCTGGAAGACGTCGGCCATCAGCACGGATGCTGTGGTCAAGGGGTGATCCTCCGCCGCGCGCAAGTCCCGGCAGGGCCCTGTGCCCTGGGTGTGGCGACGCGGCGCCCACACACTATGTGCGTCGGCGCGAACACGGGGCGTCACAGATCACTTTGGCCGAAAAGACTCGTAGCAAGACCTCAAATCCCCAGCGGGGGCAGCGACTTCAAGCCATACGGGTGCTCCTGAAGGGGACGTCACCTTCGCGATGACGACGAGAACACACCCCTCGGACCGTCCAATCCGAGCCAGGCGGAGGTGCGGCAGATGAACGACAATTCGACATTTCCCCTACTCTCATGTCGAGTTCACTGATTGTTCATCTGTGGCGGCGCGTACTCGTCGCGGCGGCCGCACATCCCGAAGCCGGCACGCCGGGTGGGCGTGCCGGCGTCCGCGGCCGCCTCGCCGAGGTGGGCGATGTCCCCCGCCTCCAGCGCGTCGAGCTGTGCACCGGTGCGCTCGGCGGCGGCCAGGGCGCCCACGCGCCACAGGGCACGCCAGGCGGGCACCCGCGGGCGTACCAGGCAGGCGGCGGCACGCTGGAAGGCGCGGAACGGGCCGTCGTCCCCGGCGAGCAGGGCCGCGCGGAGCGGCAGGTAGCCCTCCACGGCGAGATCGCGGCGGCGCCGGGCGGCGACCTCCGCCTCGCGACCGGTGCCCGGCGGTAGCGTCGCCGCGGCCGTGTACGCCTCCGGGTCGGCGAGCACCTCGGGCGGAAAGGTGAACACCGCGTCCCCGGCCTCCGGCAGACCGCTGTTCTGCATCAGCACGGTGACGCGCAGATCGTCGCCCTGCACCATGCGGTGGACGGTGCCCGGCGTGAACCAGGCGAGGGAGCCCGCCTCGAGGGGGATGTCCCGGCAGCCGTCCGGACCGAGGGTCTGCACCGCGCCCCGGCCACCCGTGACCACGTACGCCTCCGTGCACACGAGATGCAGATGAGGGCTGCCGCCGCGGACACCGTCGGCGGCCTGCCAGTCGTACGGGCTCAGATGGGACAGTCCGACGGCGCCCGGCAGCGGGTGCGCGCCCGAGGGCGTCACCACGGCAGTCCCCTCAGATGCGCGGCGACCCGTTCGCGGCCCCAGGCGCCGTCGGCGATCACCATCCGGTAGCGGTAGCCGAAGGTCTCCCCCGGCGCGAGCGCGAACTCCTCGAAGAAAGCCCAGGAGAACGCGACCGTCGGGATGGGGTCGCTGCGCACGAACCAGTGGGAGGCGTGGATCGCGCACGCCTCGTCGAGGTTCTCCGGGGCGTGCGCGAAGACGAGCGTGGAGTGTCCGTCCACCTCGTCGTGCTCGGCGGTGAAGGCCAGCCACGGGCCCTGACTGCCCATCAGCTCCTCAGCGCCCTCCCCGTCCGGGGCGAAGACCTGGCCGCCGGTGAAGTCGCGGGGCCCGCGCCACTGCAGGCCGGTGTAGCCCGCCATCTCACGCCCCGCGGTGGTCGGGGAGCCGAACACCAGTGGGCGGCCACGCACGTTGGTGAGCCGGATCGACCAGTCCAGCGCCCAGGCGCCGGCCGCCTCGTCCACGGCGTGCACGGTGATGCCGCGCTCCTCGCGCGCCCACTCCTCGCCGCCATGGGCGACCCAGGTCAACGCCTCGGTGAAGGCGAGGCGTTCCTCCTCGGCCGTGAAGGAGGGGAAACCGTCGTGGCGCAGGGCGCCGACCCGCTCGGGCAGTGCCAGGTATCCCCGGCCATGGACGTAGGAGTTGCCGCCCCAGAAGTTCTGTCCGGACAGGTGACTGGCCGTCATCTGCAGGCCCTTGTGCCAGCGGTGGTCGCTCGGCCGGTACCCGGTCACCGTGTGTCCGGCCAGGGTCCGCAGCGGGTGGGCGTACGGCTTGCGGGACTCGAAGGGCTCCGGGTCGGGCCGGTAGACGTAGCGCAGGATCTCGACGCCGTCTGCGGCCTCGACCGTGAGGTGCTCGCCGTGGACGTGGTGGACGCGGATGCTCACGCGGTCTCCTTCGGGGCCCAGTCGGGGTGGTCGCCGTGCAGGGCCGCGTAGTACGGGTCGCCGGGGCCGATCTCTCCGGCCCGCACCGGCCGGGCCGTGAACGCCGCCTTGTACAGGGCGGCGGCGAACTCCAGCGTGGCGCGCGCCTCCATGCCGCTGCCGGGCGGCCGTACGCCCCGGTCGCAGGCGTCGAGGAAGGTGCCGAGCTGTGCGGTGTGCGAGCTGGGCACGTCGGCGGCCGGGCCGCGCCAGGCGGCGGCACGCTCGGGGTTGACATGCGGGGCGGGGATGTAGGCCCAGTCGTCGTTGCCGTGGCCGTAGAGGTGGGTCAGCTCCACGGTCGCGTCGGCGCAGTCGATCCGGATGCGGCTCGTCTCGGCGGGCGACAGGACGCTGTTGACGACGGTGGCGAGCGCGCCGGAGCGGAAGCGGACCAGGGCGGTGGAGACGTCCTCGCTCTCGGTGTCGTGCGCCAGCCGGGCCGCCATCGCCCGCACCTCCTCCCACGGTCCGAGCAGGTGCAGCAGCAGGTCGTACTGGTGGATGCCGTGTCCCATGGTCGGCCCGCCGCCCTCGCCGGCCCAGCGCCCGCGCCAGGGCACCGCGTAGTAGGCGGCATCCCGGTACCAGGTCGTCTGGCAGTGCGCGACGCGGGGAGCACCCAGCTCGCCGCTCGCGATCAGCTCGCGGGCGTGCACCGCGCCGGAGCCGTAACGGTGCTGGAAGACGACGGAGGCGTATGCGCCGGACACCTGTTCGGCGGCGGCGATGTCGTCGTACTCCGCGAGCGACAGGCACAGCGGCTTCTCGCACAGCACCCAGGCGCCCGCCTTGAGCGCGGCGGTCGTCTGCTCGCGGTGCAGCGCCGGCGGCGTCCCGACGAGCACCAGGTCGGGGCGTACGGCGTCCAGCATGGCGCCGGTCGAGGTGTACCCGGCGACCTGCTCTCCCGCGAGTTCCCGGAAGGCGTCCAGCCGGCCCCGGTCCACGTCGACGGCGGCGACCAGCTCCACCCGGTCGGCGTGGGCCGCCAGCGCGGGCAGATGACCGCCGGTGACGATGGCCCCGGTGCCGATGACGGCGACGCGGCGGCGGGCGGGTGGCAGGGGCCTGCGGCGCTCCTCGGAGGCTCGGCGACCGGGTGTCGGACAGTGTCCGAGGGAGCTTAGAAACCGCTTACCCCCCGAGGGGAGACCCTAGGGTCCCGGGGTGGGGGCGACAACCCCGCGGGGCGACATTCGCGTACGCAACAGGCTGCCGGCCGTACGGTGGAGGCATGGGCGGCGGCACGCTGACGCTGTTCCTGTGCGGCGATGTGATGCTCGGGCGCGGCGTCGACCAGATCCTGGCGCACCCGGGCGATCCGGCGCTGCGGGAGGAGTACGTCCATGACGCGCGCGCCTACGTCCGGCTGGCGGAGTCGGCGGGCGGTCCGGTGCCGGTCCCGGTTCCGCCGTCCTGGCCGTGGGGCGACGCCCTGGCCGCGCTGGACGCCGAGGCCCCGGACGTGCGGATCGTGAACCTGGAGACGTCGGTGACCCGCGGCGGCGCCTTCGCGCCCGGCAAGGCGGTGCACTACCGGATGCACCCGGCCAACGTGCCCGCCCTGCTGATGATCCGCCCCGACGTGTGCGTGCTGGCCAACAACCATGTGCTGGACTTCGGCCGCCCCGGCCTCGCCGAGACCCTCGCCGCGCTGGCCGGGGCCGGTCTGCGCAGCGCGGGCGCCGGTCCGGACGCCGACGCGGCCCAGGCTCCCGCCGTGGTGCCGGCCGACGGCGGGCGGGTCCTGGTGTTCGCGATCGGGACGAGGTGCAGCGGCGTCCCGGCCGACTGGGCGGCCGGACCGGACCGCTCCGGCGTCGCCTGCCTGCCCGCCCTGACCCCCGCCACGGCCGACGCCGTCGTGGACCGGGTACGGCGGGTGAAGCGCCCCGGCGATCTCGCGGTGGTGTCGGTGCACTGGGGTTCCAACTGGGGCTACCGCGTGCCGGCTTCCCAGGTCCGCTTCGCGCACGCCCTCGTCGACGGCGGAGTGGACGTGGTCCACGGCCACTCCTCGCACCACCCCCGGCCGATCGAGGTGTACCGGGGGCGGCTGATCCTGCACGGCTGCGGCGACTTCGTCGACGACTACGAGGGCATCACCGGCTACGAGCGGTACCGCGACGACCTGCGCCTGGCGTTCCTGGCCACCGTCGACCGGGACACGGGGGCCTTGGCCCGGCTGCGCATGCTGCCGCTGCGTTCCCGCCGGATGCGGCTGGAGCGGGCGCCGCGGGAGGACCGGGAGTGGCTGCGGGCGGTACTGGACCGGATCAGCGAGGGGGTGCGGATCGGGCTCGGCGACGACGGGGTGCTGGTGGGGCGGGTGGCCGACACCGGGCCGTGAACGCTCCGGCCGCTCACCGGTACGGCCCCGGCATCGGTGACGTGCCAGATGTGTCCCCGGTGGGGGCCGGTGACGACGAGGTGCCAGTACATCCCGCACCCGTCGGTCCCGAGCACCACCGACCCGTGGCGGTACACCGCCGCAATGCGCGCCTCGGCCTCCTCGGGCGCATCCGGATCGTCCTCCCACAGCCACGGCTCGGTCAGCGGGAAGGGCTTGCCGAGGTCGCGCTCGCCCGCGTCGTCGCCCCAGTCGCGGGGCAGCTCCCCCAGCGCCGTCAGACCGCAGTCGGGCGGGCCGAGGTACGAGCCGTCGGTCACGTCGGCCACGAAGGTCCGATACGGCTCGGGCAGGACGATGCCGCGCCGCGCCTCGAAGGCCCGCACGCCGTCCCAGCCGAGCGCGGACGCCCCGTCGTCATCGGCCCCGAACGCCGCACGCAGCTCGGCGATGTCCTGTGTGGTCGCGTGATCGTCTCGCATGCCGTCAGAGGTACGAGACGACCGCACCGACAGCGGCACCACCCGCCCGACGGACCGGCTCGGCGGCGCACCCGCCCGACGGACCAGCTCGGCGGCGCACCCGCCCGACGGACCAGCTCGGCGGCACCACCCGCCCGACGGACCAGCTCGGCGGCGCACCCGCCCGACGGTCCGGCTCAGCGGCATTCCCCGCTCGACGGTCCGGCTCAGTCCTCCGCGACCAGTTCGGCGGGCGTGGCGATCACGTCGACCAGGGCGTCGCCGCGCAGCGCCGTCAGGGCGAGGGGGCGGCCGATGGCGTCCTCCAGCATCCGGCGTTGCAGGGCCTGGGCGCTGTCCACTGGATCACCGTCGGCGGTGAGCAGCAGGTCGCCGCTGCGCAGTCCGGCCCGGGCGGCCGGGGAGGCGGGCACGACCTCCGCGATGCGCAGCCCGGTACGCCGTCCGGTCCGCTCGCGCAGCGGCGGGGGCAGCGGGGCCGGGGTCCCGGCGATGCCCAGGTAGGCGCGGCGCACGCGGCCCGCGGAGAGCAGGGCGGAGATGATCTTCCGGCTGGTGCCGTTGACCGGGATGGCGAGGCCGAGTCCGATGTCGGCGATCGCGGTGTTGATGCCGACGACCGCCCCGTCCGCCGTGGCGAGCGCGCCGCCGGAGCTGCCGGGATGGAGGGTGGCGTCGGTCTGGACGACATCGTCGACGACCCGGGTGGCGACGCCCGCGCTGGTCGGCAGGGACCGGCCGAGGCCGCTCACCACGCCGGCGGTGACGCTGCCGGCCAGACCGAGCGGGTTGCCGACGGCGACGACGAGCTGCCCGACCCGCAGCGTGTCGGCCTCGCCGAGCCGCACCGGCGGCGGGGTCGGCCCGTCGGCCCGGACCACGGCGAGGTCGGACAGCGGGTCGGCACCGATGACGTGGAACGGCACGGTCGTGCCGTCGGCGAAGGAGGCCGTACCGGCGTCGGAGCGGCCCACGACATGTGCGTTGGTCAGCAGGAACCCGTCGTCGGTGAAGACGACGGCGGAGCCGGTGCCCCGCACGAACCGGCCACGGGTCCACCGGTGCGCGACGGTCACCGCCGCCACCTTCGGCGTCAGCTCGGCGGCCACCGAGGTGACGATCCGCGAATACGCGTCGAGCGCGGCCTGCTCCTCGCCGGAACGGCCGGGCTCGAAGAGAGTCCCGTCCACGGGGCGCCCCTTCCACTCGCCCGGTGTTGATTACATGATTACACCGGGCGGCCGGAAGGGGAACGCCCCGCGTGGCGGGACCGGAACACCGTGCGCTACAGCGACCGCTCCAGCCGCTCCGCGACCAGCTTCACGAAGCGGGCCGGGTCCTTCGGCTGGCCGCCCTCGGCCAGGACCGCCAGGCTGTGCAGCAGCTCGGTGGTCTCGGTGAGCGGGGTGCGGTCCGCCGGCTCCTCCTGGAAGGCCCGGTTCAGGCCCTGGACCAGCGGGTGGCCGGGGTTGAGTTCCAGGATCCGCTTGCTGCGGGGCACCTCCTGGCCCATCGCCCGGTACATGTTCTCCAGCGCCGGGGTCAGATCGTCGGCGTCGGAGACCACACAGGCCGGGGAGACGGTGAGCCGGGAGGACAGGCGGACGTCCTTGACGTCCTCGGCCAGCTGCTCCTTCATCCAGCCGAGCAGATCGGCGTAGCTCTCGGCCTGCTTCTCCTTGTCGCCGTCGGTCTGATTCTCCTCCTCGCCGTCGAGGTCGATCTCGCCCTTGGCGACCGAGCGCAGCCGCTTGCCCTCGAAGGTGCCCACGGTGTCGGCCCACACCTCGTCGACCGGATCGGTGAGCAGCAGCACCTCGATGCCCTTGGCGCGGAAGGCCTCCATGTGCGGGGAGTTCTCCACGGCCTGCCGGCTCTCGCCGGTGAGGTACCAGATGTCCTCCTGGCCGTCCTTCATCCGCTCCACGTACGCCGCGAGGGTCGTCTGCTCCTCGGCGCTGTGGGTCGAGGAGAACGAGGCGACGGCGAGGATCGAGTCGCGGTTCTCCGCGTCGGTGACCAGGCCCTCCTTCAGCACGGCGCCGAACTCCCGCCAGAAGTCGGCGTAGTGCTCGGCGTTCTTCTCGCGCATCTCCTTGACGGTGGCGAGGACCTTCTTCGTCAGCCGGTTGCGCATCGCGCGGATGTGCCGGTCCTGCTGGAGGATCTCGCGGGAGACGTTGAGGGAGAGGTCCTGCGCGTCGACGACGCCCTTGACGAAGCGCAGGTAGGGCGGCAGCAGCTCCTCGCAGTCGTCCATGATGAACACCCGCTTGACGTACAGCTGCAGGCCGCGCCTGGGGTTCTGGGTGAACAGGTCGTGCGGGGCGTGGGCGGGAACGAAGAGAAGCGCCTGGTACTCGAAGGTGCCCTCGGCCTGGAGCCGGATCGTCTCCAGCGGATCGCGCCAGTCGTGGCTGATGTGCTTGTACAGCTCGTGGTACTCGTCGTCGGACACCTCCTCGCGCGAACGCGCCCACAGCGCCTTCATCGAGTTCAGCGTCTCGGGCTCGGGCGTGTCGCCGCCGTCGCCCTGGGGCTGGACGAGCCTGACGGGCCAGGTGATGAAGTCCGAGTACCGCTTGACGATCTCCCGGATCTTCCACTCGGACGTGTAGTCGTGCAGCTGGTTCTCGGGGTCGGCGGGCTTCAGGTGCAGCGTGACGGCGGTGCCCTGCGGGGCGTCGTCGACGCGCTCCAGGGTGTACGTGCCCTCGCCGCGCGACGACCAGCGGGTGCCGTGGCTCTCGCCGGCCCGCCGGGTGAGCAGGGTCATCTCGTCGGCCACCATGAAGCCGGAGTAGAAGCCGACGCCGAACTGGCCGATGAGGCCTTCCGCGCCGCCCTCCTCCTCGGCCTCCTTCAGCTCCTTGAGGAACTGGGCGGTGCCGGAGTTGGCGATCGTGCCGATGAGCCGCCCGACCTCGTCGTAGGACATGCCGATGCCGTTGTCCCGCACGGTGAGCGTACGGGCGTCCTTGTCCACCTCCAGCTCGATGTGCGGGTCGGACACATCCGCGTCGAGCGTGTCGTCCCGCAGCTTGGCGAGGCGCAGCTTGTCCAGCGCGTCGGAGGCGTTGGAGACGAGCTCCCGCAGGAAAACGTCCTTGTTCGAGTAGACCGAGTGGATCATCAACCGGAGCAGCTGACGGGCCTCGACTTGGAACTCAAACGTTTCGGTCGCCATGGTTCGCGATTACCTCACTGATGGCTTTGGCTTCGGTCACCTTCGGTGGCCGTGACTGGTGCTGTCACTTTAAAACACCTGGTCAGGCCGGGAGGGTGACTTTCGGACGCGGGCGGCTCATCCGCCGCCGTCCCGGCGTGCGCGGGAGGCGGGGCGATCGTCTACTGAAGCCCACCCGACGCGTCGCAGCCCGGCCCACCCGACGGAGGCGCCCGCGTGCCCACCCAATGGACTTCCCACGACGGCCCGCCCCAGGACGGCACCGGACCTCCGGCCCCGGACGGCGGCGCTCCGCCGCGCCCCGTGCCGCTCAGCCGTCCCCACCTACGGCTCCTGCTGCTGTCGGTGCTGCTCGGGGTGCCCATCGCGCTCGCCGCGTTCTTCTTGGCGGTGGGTTCCGCGCTCGCCCTGCGCGCCGTACGCCGCAGCGCGGACCGGCGGACTACGGCGGCGGTGGCCACCGCCGGTTCCACGGCGGCCATCTCCCCCATCCTCGGCGGGCCGCTCCCCGCCGCCGGCGGTGCCGGGGAGGCCGAGGAAACGAGGGGTGCCAGGGAGGCACGGGAGACCGAGGGTGGCGGCCGGTGAGCGGTGACCCGTCCGCGCCCGCATCCCCGTCGGCGCGCCTGTGGCTCGGTGCGGGCGCCTGTGAGATCGCCCTGCTGCTGGGCTACTTCCTGCTGCCGCTGCACCGTCTGGGCCCGCAGCGCTCCGCCCTCGCAGTGGTGCTGCTGGTCGGCGCCCTGGGCGTGCTCGCCCTGCTGATACTCCGGCAGATCCACGCCGTGCTGCTGGAACGGCCCGGGGCGCACCCCGGCATCGTCATTCCGCTGCTGATGTGTTCGTCGGTGCTGGTCTTCTCCGCGGCCTACTTCGTCCTGGCGCACTACCCCGGCGAGATCACCGGTCTGGCCACCCGCGTCGACGCCCTGTACTTCACACTGGTCACCCTCGCCACCGTCGGCTACGGGGACATCACCCCGATCGGGCAGGCGGCACGGGTGGTGACCATGCTGCAGATCCTCTACAACTTCGTGTTCCTGACGGCGGCGGCGACGGCGCTGACAAGCCGCATCCGCAGCAGGATCGGCACCCGTGGCCGCCGGTACCGCTGAGCCCTCGAACGAAACGGCCGGCCCCGCTCCAGCGGGACCGGCCGGGTCGTACCTCTGTTCAGGAGCGGACGGATTCCGTGACGTCGATGCCGCGCGAGGCGACGATCCGGGCGCTGCCGTCGACCAGCCGGTAGCACAGGCCGACCACGGCGGCCTTGCCCGCCTCGACGCGCTCGGCGAGGTCGCGCGACCGCTCGAGCAGCAGGTCCACGGTGCGCTTTATGTGCTCGTCCAGAGCCGCCTCCACGCTGGAGTCCCCGGCCGCGCGGGCGGCGAACACGCTGGGCGTGACGCGCTCGACGATGTCGCGGACGTAGCCGCCGGGCGTCTGCCCGTTCTCCAGTGCGGAGCAGGCCGCGCTGACGGCGCCGCAGGAGTCGTGGCCGAGGACGATGACCAGCGGGGCGTCGAGGACGCTCACGCCGAACTCGATGGAGCCGAGCACCTCCGGACCCACCACGTGGCCCGCGGTGCGGACCACGAACAGGTCGCCGAGTCCACGGTCGAAGATGATCTCCGCGGCCAGACGGGAGTCCGAGCAGCCGAAGAGGACGGCGAACGGCTTCTGGGACGGCGCGATCTCGGTGCGGCGCGCGGCGTCCTGGTTGGGGTGCTGGGGGGCACCGGAGACGAATCGCTGGTTGCCGTCGAGGAGCAGGTCGAACGCCTCGCGGGCGGAGAGGGTCGGCGCATCAGTCATGGCCACAGATTACTGGGTGGTCGTGAGCCACGCCGGGTCAGGCCAGGTGGCCGAAAACGACGAGGTTCTGGGTGTAGTCCCCGGCGGATCGGTCGTAGCTGCCGGCGCAGGTGATCAGACGGACCTCGGCCTGCGGTGTGTCGGCGTAGACGCGGTCGCTCGGGAATTCGTCCTTGTCGAAGGTCTTGGCGCTGTCGACGACGAAGGCCGCCCGGCGTCCGTCGGCGCGGTCGACGTAGATCAGGTCGCCCTTCTGCAGTTCGTACAGACGGGCGAAGACGGCCGCGGAGGTCTTGGTGTCGACGTGCCCGGCGATGACCGACGTGCCCGGCTCACCGGGCGAGGGCCCCTTCGCGTACCAGCCGACGAGGTTGGTGTCGTCGGCCGGGGGCGGCTGGAGCCGGCCGCTCGTGTCGAGGGCGAGGTCGGTGAAGGGCGCGTCGACGGCGATCGCGGGGATCAGCAGGCGGGTCGGCCGGGAGCGCGGCAGATGGCGGTCCGTGTCGGCCGGGCCGGTGTCGGCCTGGGTGGACGGCGCCGTGGCGGCGACGGCCGGCGCGGCGTGCGGCCGGGGGCCGGCGCCGGGGGCGGAGGTGTCGTGGTTGCCGGCGAGACCGACGGCGGCGACGAGGGCCACGGCGGCCCAGAAGAGTGTCGCGAGGGTGCGCGGTCCGCGTTTGGGCGGCTGCGCATCTGTCTCGGGGGAGGACGGGGAGGTTGCTGCCATCGGAACACCACCTCATTCGGGCACGGCAGCGGCGAGGACCGGGGGATCGAGCGGCGGGGCCGCCGCCGGCTGGATGCGCGTGCGGCGGCCCGTGGAGCTATGTCGGCTATGTCGTCGGGCATGGTCAGGCCACGCTTCCGGCGGCCTTCTTGCGGCGCAGCAGGTACAGGCCGGTGCCGGCCACCGCGACCGCGGCGAGCCCGCCGGCCGTGACGCCCTGCGTGGCGAGCGCGCCGCCGCCGGTGTGCATACCGCCGTGCGGCTTCTTCTCTTCACCGCCGCTCCCGGAACCGCTGTCCTGGCCGCCGCCCCAGCTGTCGTTGCCGGGGGTCTTGCCGCCCCAGTCGGAGCCGCCGTTGTCCTTCTTGTACGTCTCCGGGTCCTGCTTGGGGTCGCGGGGGCTGCTGCTGCCCCAGTCGTCGTTGGAGAGCAGGGTCAGCGCTCCGCCGCCCGTGTGCATTCCGCCCTGCGGCTTGCCGTGGCTGCTGTCCTTGTCGTGTTCCTTGCCATAGGAATTGTCGTGCTCCTTGCTGTAGGAGGAGTCGTCGTGGTCCCAGCCACCGGACCCCTCGGCATAGGCGGGTGCGGCGATGGCGAGAGCCGCGGTGGCCGTCGCGGTGGCGAGCAGGATGCGGGCAGAACGCATTCGACAGTCCTTCCGTCACGGCCGGGCAGCCGACGCCTTGTCAGCTGGAGAGACCCGGCCCTGGCGTGATCCACCGTCAGTCATGACCGGCCGGCGCACCATTCGGGGCGCTCACACGGGTTACGACCCCACCCCTACGGCGGCATCCGGCCCTCGCGCGGGCCTTCCGCACGCCGGTCCTGGCGCGTGGGCTGGGTGAGGGCGCGGGCCGGGCGGCTGTCAAGGAGGCTGCCGGGCGGACGGCGGCGCGGACGGTGCAGTGGCGGCAGCGGGACCGCCTGGTGTGCGCCCTGGCAGGGGCCGCGACGGGGCGCCTACGGTGTGACGCCCCCGGTCACCGGCTCCCGCCCCGGTCGCCGTGCGCATCCGCCGTCGTGACGTGGGCGGTGCGAGGGGCGCCGGCGATCGCCCATGTGAACGGCACACCATCCCGTAGCCCGCCCGGGCCGCGACGCCGTGCGGGCACGGCTGCCCTGGGCCCGTCGTATGCCGCTGGAGGCCGCTGTGTCCCGACCCTGTGTCGCCCTGATCGCCGACCCCACGTCGCCCGAGGGCTGCCAGGAGTACCTCGCCCGGGCCGTCGAGCTGCTGACCGGCGCTCCCCCGCTGCGGCTGGACCTCCCGGTACTTCACGGTGGGCGGCGCCGGCCGCGCCGTACCGGAGGACGGGCGGTTACGGCTGCGGATGCCGGACGAGGGCGTGAACGTGGTGCCGGACGTGGTCGTGCTGTACGAGATCCCTCCCCACCGGCGGCATGAACTCGCCGCATTCCAGCGGGTGTTGGCACGGTCCGGGGTGGCGCCGCTGGTGGGCACCCCGGAGGCGTGGCGGGCGGCGACGCAGAAGGACCGCACGATCGCGTGTTTCGCGCGGGACGGGGTGGCCCACATGGAGAGCTTGGTGCTGTCCAGGCCGTCCCCGCAGGAGGCCGCGGCCGCCTTCGACAAGCTGGGGCGGGACGTGTGGGCCCGGCCGGTGGTCGGCACCGGCGGCAACGACACCTTTCACGTCACCGGCCCCGGGCAGCTGGAGCGGGCGGCGGATTTCTACGCCGAGCGGGGCACGGACTGGCTGCTCTCGCGGGACGCGGGGAACTTCACGGCCGACGGGCGGCGCCATCAGTTCCGGGTCTTCGGGCTGCACGGCCGTGTCGTGCACGCCCGGGAGCATCTGCAGCCGGCGCTGGACACACCGGGCAACACGTGTCAGGGCGCCACGCCCGTGCCGATCGCGCCGGCGGACCTGCCGCCGCGGCCGGCCGAGCTGGCCGTCGCGGCGACCGCGTCGGTCGGGCTGCCGTTCGCCGGGGTGGACCTGGCCGTGGAGCAGGGCGGGGCCGTCTTCGAGGTCAACGTCCAGCCGGCCTTCGTCGACGGGGAACTGCCGACGGTGGCGGTGCCGTATGTGCGGGCGCATCTGGACGCCGTCCTCGGACCGCGTCCGGGCGGGCGGGCGCCGGCGGGGGCGGCGTCCGAGGGGTGAGGCAGGGGCGGGGCGTGCGGGCGCCGGGATCATCCGATCGGCCTTCCTTCGGCGACTGGCCCGGCCGGGCAGGGCAAGTAGGCTGAGGTGAACGCTGTGTGTGCGTCGCGAGCCGACGGAAGAGCACCCCGTGAACAGAAGTCTGCGCGTGCTCCACCAGGGAGTGAGCTGGGTCAAAGACCACCACCTCCTGCGGCGCGGCAGGGAACTGGAGCTGATGCACCGGGCCATGGGGTTCGCCACCCTGGCCCTGGTGACGCTGGCCCCGCTGCTGATCGTGGTGGCCGCGGCGGATCCGCTGCAGCGTGGGGGCTTCTCCTCGTGGCTCGCGGACGGCATGGGGCTGTCCGGCCGCTCCGCGAAGATCCTCACCGACATCAGCAGTCCGTCGAGCAACGTGGTCAACACCACCAGCGTGTGGGGTGGTATCGCACTGGCCGTGTTCGGTGTGTCCTTCGCGGGCAGCGTGCAGAACGGCTACGAACGGATCTGGAACCTGCCGCCCGGGCCCTGGCACAAGATCTGGCGGCAGGCGGCATGGCTGGCGGTCCTCACGGTGTATCTGTACCAGGAGGCACAGACCCGGGCGGCCCTGAGCGGGCCGGAACGGATCGTCCTGTCCTCGGCGACGGGCATCGTGTTCTTCTGGTGGGGCCAGTACTTCCTGCTCGGCGGTCAGGTGCGCTGGCTGCACCTGCTGCCGGGTTCGGTCGCCACGATGGTGGGCCTGGTCGGGCTCAGAGGTTTCTCCTACGTGGTCTTCACGCCCCTCATCGTCGACAACGCGGTCAGCTACGGCACGGTCGGCATCGTCCTGGTCGTCGAGTCCTGGCTGATCGGAGTGGGCTTCGTCGTCTACGGCGGCTCGATGTTCGGCCACTGGCTGTACGCACACCACCTGTGGAACCACCCCCCGGAAGCCGAGCTCCGCCCCCCGACCCCCCAACCACCGGGCCCGGACCCCGGCCCACCACGCCGGCGGTGAGGGGGCGGACGACGGCACGCGGGATCGGGGATGGCGGTGGGGGGTGGGGGTGGGTTGAGGAGGAGGGTCGGGGGCCGGCCCAGGGGCGAAGCTGAGGCGGCGAGCCGGGCGGCCAAGGGCCCGTGGGCGGCCAAAGGCCGGAACTGAGGCCGCGGACCGGAGCAGAGGCCGCAGGCCAGGGCGGCCAAGAGCCGGGGCGGCCGAGGGCGGAGTCGAGACCGCAGGCCGGGGCTACGGCCACGGGCTACCGGCCGTTGGGGTGGGGTCAAGTGCCGCCGCGGCCGGGTAAAGCCGAGCCGGACCGGAGACCAGAAGCCTGCGGCCGGGCCGAAGGCAGCAGCACGGCGCCGGCCGTTGTGCCGGAGGCCCGAGGCCGGGGCCGGGCCGGAGGCCACAGCGGGGCCCGGGCCGGATCCCGGACCCGTGGTGGGGCCGGAGGCCGGAGACCCGAGCCGAAGCCCGAGCCGGAGGCCGAAGTCCCCGAGCCGAAGCCCGAGCCGGAGGCCGAAGTCCCGAGCCGAAGCCCGAGCCGGAGGCCGGAGACCCGAGCCGAGGGCTGAAGGCACGAGCCGGAGGCCGGAGCTGGGGGCCGGAGACCCGCGCCAGGGCCGAAGGCCACTGGTCCGCGGCCGGGCCGGAGGCCACAGCACGCGCCGGAGGCCAGAGCACAGCGGCCACAGCCGGGCCGGTGGGCGAGGCGGGTCGTGGGCACGGGAGCCGTGGCGCAGTCGGGGGTTCAGGTCGAGGTGAGGAGGGCGTCGATCTGCGACACCGCCTGCCGCAGGCCCTCGTCCATGCCCATCTTCAGCAGCTGCTCCATCTGCTCGCGCGAGTCGAACGTGGAGCGCATCTCCATGCGCGCGCCGTCTCCGTGCGCGGTGAGCCGTACCCGTACCGACATGGTCGGCATGTCGGCGGCCGGGTTGCCCTCCTGGTCGGCGAAGCCGTCCGTGAACTCCAGCAGGTCCGGCGGGGTGACGGTGGTGACGCGCCACCAGCCGCGATGCGTGTCGCCCTCGGGCCCGGTCATGAAGTACGTGACGCCCCCGCCCGGCGTCAGGTCGTACTCCTCCACGGTCGCCGGGTAGGTGGGCGGCCCCCACCACCGCTCCAGCTGCCGCGGGTCGGCCCACAGCTGCCAGACCCGCTCGACGCTCGCGGCGAAGTCGGCGGTCAGGGTGAGGGTCAGGTTGTCCAGGTCCTTGTCCACGCTCGTGACACTCATCGGTCTCGTCCTTCCGTGTCGAGTGCCCTGTTCTCCTCCGCCGCGCCGGAGTCCTGCGCGAGCAGCCAGCGTACCGACCTGGTCTTCGACGG
>NZ_JBFAMH010000011.1:179538-254081 GCF_040656475.1 Streptomyces sp. NPDC049915 | reverse complement strand
CGCGGCCACTCCTTCGAGTTCCGCATCAACGGCGAGGACCCCGGCCGCGGCTTCCTGCCCGCCCCCGGCACCGTCACCACCTTCAACCCGCCGTCGGGCCCCGGCGTCCGCCTCGACGCCGGCGTCGAATCCGGCAGCGTCATCGGCCCCGCCTGGGACTCCCTGCTCGCCAAGCTCATCGTCACCGGCCGCACCCGCGCCGAAGCCCTCCAGCGCGCCGCCCGCGCCCTGGAAGAGTTCCAGGTCGAAGGCATGGCCACCGCCATCCCCTTCCACCGCAAGGTCGTCACCGACCCCGCCTTCGCCCCCGAACTCACCGGCTCCACCGACCCCTTCACGGTCCACACCCGCTGGATCGAAACCGAGTTCACCAACGACATCACCCCCTTCACCGCCCCCGCCGACACCGACGCGGACGAGGAAGCGGGCCGCGAGACGGTCGTCGTCGAGGTCGGCGGCAAGCGCCTGGAGGTCTCCCTGCCCTCCAGCCTCGGCATGAGCCTGGCCCGCACCGGCCTCGCCGCCGGCGCCAAGCCCAAACGCCGCGCCGCGAAGAAGTCCGGCCCCGTCGCCTCCGGCGACACCCTCGCCTCCCCCATGCAGGGCACCATCGTCAAGATCGCCGTCGAGGAGGGCCAGGACGTCAAGGAAGGCGACCTCGTCGTCGTCCTGGAGGCCATGAAGATGGAACAGCCCCTCAACGCCCACAAGTCCGGCACCATCAAGGGCCTCACCGCCGAGGTCGGCGCCTCCCTCACCAGCGGCGCCGCCATCTGCGAGATCACGGACTGACCGCACGCGCGACGAACAGCGAAGCGCCCGGCGGACCGAGCCTCTCGGTCCGCCGGGCGCTTCGTCGTGTGCAGGCCGCCGTCGATCCTGCCGGTCGCGGGGAGAGCCGGGCGTTCCCTGATGGGGTCAGCGCCGCCGCATGTCCGCCACGCGGTTGCGTTCGGGCTGCTGGGTCTGGTCGGCGAGGACGCCCGTGGGGCGGACGCCGGGGAGGTGGCCGCGGCGGGGGTTCGGGAGGGGGACGTCCCGGCGCTGCCGGCGCGCCGGGACCGGGTCACCCCCCTGGCTGCCCGTCGCCCCGGCCGCGGCGATCTGCACCCCCTGGTCGGCAAGGGCCTGGAGTTCGGTCTGGGCGCGGTCGTCGTGGGCCGGCGGCTCGTCCGTGACGAGACGGGTGATGACGTCGGTCGGGACCGTCTGGAACATGGTGTCGGTGCCGAGCTTGGTGTGGTCGGCGAGGACGACGACCTCGGCGGCGGCCTGCACGAGCGCCCGGTCGACGGACGCCGAGAGCATGTTGGAGGTGGACAGCCCGCGTTCGGCGGTCAGCCCGCTGCCCGACAGGAAGGCGCGGGAGACGCGCAGTCCCTGGAGGGACTGTTCGGCTCCGCTGCCGACCAGGGCGTAGTTGGAGCCTCTGAGCGTGCCGCCGGTCATCACGACCTCCACGCGGTTGGCGTGCGCCAGCGCCTGGGCGACCAGCAGGGAATTGGTGACCACCGTCAGCCCGGGAATGCGGGCGAGCCGGCGGGCCAGTTCCTGGGTCGTGGTGCCGGCGCCGACCACGATGGCCTCACCCTCCTCCACGAAGGTGGCGGCGAGGTCGGCGATGGCCGTCTTCTCGGCGGTCGCGACATGGGACTTCTGTGGGAAGCCGGACTCGCGGGTGAACCCGCCCGGCAGGACCGCACCGCCGTGCCGGCGGTCGAGGAGTCCTTCTGCCTCCAGTGCCCGCACGTCCCGCCGTACGGTCACTTCGGAGGTCTGGACGACGCGGGCGAGCTCACGGAGCGACACGGCCCCGTTGGCCCGCACCATTTCGAGGATCAATTGGCGACGTTCTGCAGCGAACACGAAACTGACAGTAACGCGGGCGACCGTCTGGTTTCAGCAGTATGCGCCGAATAACGGAAGTTGTTCGTACGGTACGGCGGGAAGTGGTATAGGGGCCTAGTCCCACCGCCTATGCCGCCCGCATGCTCGACGACCCACCGTGACCGGGCGGCAGCACCCTCCGTGACCTGCGGCGCGGCCCTCCGCCACCGGCGGGGGCCGCGCCGGGTCGTCACACCTCGCCCGCCGTCTTCCGCGTGTGCAACTGCCGGGCGACCTCGGCGATCGAGCCCGACAGGGACGGGTACACGGTGAAGGCATTCGCGATCTGTTCGACCGTCAGATTGTTGTCGACCGCGATCGAGATGGGGTGGATCAGTTCCGAGGCGCGCGGCGCCACGACCACACCGCCGACGACGATCCCGGTGCCCGGGCGGCAGAAGATCTTGACGAAGCCGTCCCGGATGCCCTGCATCTTCGCGCGCGGGTTGCGCAGCAGCGGGAGCTTGACGACCCGGGCGTCGATCTTGCCGCCGTCGACGTCGGCCTGGGTGTAGCCGACGGTGGCGATCTCGGGGTCGGTGAAGACGTTGGACGACACGGTCTTCAGGTTCAGCGGGGCCACCGCGTCGCCCAGGAAGTGGTACATGGCGATACGGCCCTGCATCGCGGCGACGGACGCCAGAGCGAACACGCCGGTCACGTCACCGGCGGCGTACACGCCGGGGGCGGTGGTGCGGGAGACCTTGTCGGTCCAGATGTGCCCGGACTCGCGCACCTTGACGCCGGCCTCCTCCAGGCCCAGGCCCGCGCTGTTGGGGATCGCGCCGACCGCCATCAGGCAGTGGGAGCCGGTGATGACCCGGCCGTCGGCGAGCGTGACCTCGACCCGGTCGCCGACCCGCTTGGCGGCGGCGGCGCGGGAGCGGGCCATGACGTTCATGCCCCGGCGGCGGAAGACGTCCTCCAGGACGGCGGCGGCGTCCGGGTCCTCGCCGGGCAGCACGCGGTCGCGGGAGGAGACGAGGGTGACCCGGGAGCCGAGGGCCTGGTAGGCGCCGGCGAACTCGGCGCCGGTGACGCCGGAGCCGACCACGATGAGTTCCTCGGGCAGCTCGGTGAGGTCGTAGACCTGCGTCCAGTTGAGGATACGCTCGCCGTCCGGCTGGGCGTCGGGCAGCTCACGGGGGTGCCCACCGGTGGCGATCAGTACGGCGTCGGCGGTGAGCGTCTCCTCGGTGCCGTCGGCGGCGGTGACGACGACCTTGCGGGAGCCGTCGAGGGCCTGCATGCCCTCCAGACGGCCACGGCCGCGCATGACCCGGGCGCCGGCCCGTGTGACGGAGGCGGTGATGTCGTGCGACTGGGCGAGCGCGAGGCGCTTCACACGCCGGTTGACCTTGCCGAGGTCCACGCCGACCACCCGGGCGGCCTGCTCCAGCGGCGGGGTGTCGTCGGCGACGATGATGCCCAGCTCCTCGTAGGAGGAGTCGAAGGTGGTCATCACCTCGGCCGTGGCGATGAGGGTCTTGGACGGTACGCAGTCGGTGAGCACCGACGCCCCGCCCAGACCGTCGCTGTCGACGACGGTCACCTCCGCACCGAGTTGCGCGGCCACCAGGGCCGCTTCATATCCGCCGGGTCCGCCACCGATGATCACGATCCGAGTCACGTATTCCATTGTCCCGCACGCTTCAACCTGCTACCGCCTCGGGGGCGGTCTGTGAGCCGTCCGTTACCGCAGTGACGCACGCGCCACTGCCGTACCCTTCGTGCATGTCGCTCTACGCCGCGTACGCCGCCCATCTCGACGCGCGGCTGATGTCCCGCCGCGCTCCCCACTCGCCGTTGCGCGCCACGGGCTGGCTGAACGGCTGGCGGCTGACGTTCGGCGGCGAGCAGCTGGGCTGGGAGGGCGCGCTGGCGACGCTCGTGGAGGACCCGCTGTCGCAGGTCTTCGTCGCGCTGTACGACATCGCCCCGATGGACGAGGCCGCCATGGACCGCTGGGAGGGCGTCAGCCTCGACATCTACCGCCGCACCTGGGTCCGCGTCCACACCCTGGAGGGTGAGGAACGCGCCTGGACGTACACCCTGAACGCCTACGAGGGCGGTCTGCCCTCGGCCCGCTACCTGGGTGACATCGCCGACGCGGCGGAGTCTGCGGGCGCGCCCCATGACTATGTGATGGAGCTGCGGAAGCGCCCTTGCTGAACGCTCCGCGGGGTGCGGAGGGGGCCAGCCTTGTCCGTAATGGCGGGTCCCTTCTGCCTGCGGCGGCCTGTGCGGGTTGCGTTGTGGCTGGTCGCGCAGTTCCCCGCGCCCCCTTTTTGTGCCTGCGGCGGCCCGTTGCGGTGCGTGGTGGCCTGGTGTCGCGCCTTCGGTTCGTTGTGGGTCGGGGCCGGGGTGGGGGGTGTCCGTCCTCGGTCCGGCCGCCCGTCCCCGACGACGGCACCCTTGCCCGGTGCCGGCCGCTGCGGGCGGACACCCCCCACCCCGTCCCCTCACCGCCGCGGGCGGCCGAGGGCCGTGTCACAGGCCCTCGTCGGAAACGACAAGACAACGATCCCCATGCCGTCGGCTCTGACATCTACGCGCGTAGGCGAAGCTCGGCTACCCTCGTCCACGTGAACGCATCTCTTCTTCCGGACGACATCCAGGGCGACCCGTACGCCGCCGCCGACGCCGCCGCCGCTCGCCTGCGCGAGCTGACCGGCGCCGAGACCCACGACGTCGCCCTTGTGATGGGCTCCGGCTGGGCTCCGGCCGTCGACGCCCTGGGCGCCCCCGAGGCCGAGTTCCAGGTCACCGAGCTCCCCGGCTTCCCGCCCCCGGCGGTCGAGGGCCACGGCGGCAAGATCCGCTCGTACCGCATCGGCACCAAGCGCGCCCTGGTCTTCCTGGGCCGTACGCACTACTACGAGGGCCGTGGCGTCGCCGCCGTCTCCCACGGGGTGCGCACCGCCGTCGCCGCCGGCGTGAAGACCATCGTGCTGACCAACGGCTGCGGCGGTCTGCGCGAGGGCATGCGTCCCGGTCAGCCGGTGCTGATCAGCGACCACATCAACCTCACCGCCACCTCCCCCATCG
The DNA here is from genome assembly GCF_040656475.1 of Streptomyces sp. NPDC049915. NCBI lineage: Bacteria > Bacillati > Actinomycetota > Actinomycetes > Kitasatosporales > Streptomycetaceae > Streptomyces > Streptomyces sp. NPDC049915. The sequence goes on along the minus strand of NZ_JBFAMH010000011.1, from coordinate 249,146 downwards.
TCGGCGCCAACTTCGTCGACCTGACCGACCTGTACTCGCCGCGGCTGCGCGCGCTGTGCAAGGAGGTCGACCCCACGCTGGAGGAGGGCGTCTACGCCCAGTTCCCCGGCCCGCACTACGAGACCCCGGCCGAGATCCGCATGGCCCGCGTCATCGGCGCGGACCTGGTCGGCATGTCCACCGTGCTCGAGGCCATTGCCGCGCGTGAGGCGGGCGCCGAGGTGCTCGGCATCTCCCTGGTCACCAACCTCGCCGCCGGCATGACGGGCGAGCCGCTGAACCACGAGGAGGTCCTGCAGGCCGGCCGCGACAGCGCCACCCGCATGGGCTCCCTGCTGGCGCAGGTGCTGGACCGCCTGTAAGGCACTCGGAACCACCGACGACGAGAGGCTGACCCCACCGTGCACGACGAAGTCATCGCCCGCGCCAAGGCGTGGCTGGCCGAGGACCCCGACGCGGACACCCGTGAGGAACTCGCCCGGCTGATCGACGCCGAGGACGTCAAGGAGCTGACCGCCCGCTTCTCCGGCACCCTGCAGTTCGGCACCGCCGGCCTGCGCGGGGAGCTGGGGGCCGGGCCGATGCGCATGAACCGCACGGTCGTCATCCGCGCGGCGGCGGGCCTCGCGTCGTACCTGAAGAAGAACGGCCAGGCGGGCGGCCTGGTGGTCGTCGGCTACGACGCCCGCCACAAGTCGGCCGACTTCGCCCGCGACACGGCCGCCGTGATGGTGGGCGCCGGTCTGCGCGCGGCGGTGCTCCCGCGGCCCCTGCCCACCCCGGTCCTCGCCTTCGCCATACGGCACCTCGGCGCGGTCGCGGGTGTGGAGGTCACCGCCAGCCACAACCCGTCCCGGGACAACGGCTACAAGGTGTACCTCGGCGACGGCTCCCAGATCGTGCCGCCCGCGGACGCGGAGATCGCCGCGGAGATCGCCGCGATCGGCAGCCTGACGACGGTCGACCGCCCGACGGAGGGCTGGGAGGTCCTGGACGACTCGGTCCTTCAGGCCTACCTGGCCCGTACGGACGCGGTCCTGGCCCCCGACTCGGCGCGCACCGCGCGCACGGTCTACACGGCGATGCACGGCGTCGGCCGTGACGTCCTGCTGGCCGCGTTCGCCCGCGCCGGCTTCCCCGAGCCGGTGCTGGTCGCCGAGCAGGCGGACCCCGACCCGGAGTTCCCGACCGTGGCCTTCCCCAACCCGGAGGAGCCCGGCGCGATGGACCTGGCGTTCGCCCGGGCCCGCGAGGTGGACCCGGACCTGGTCATCGCCAACGACCCGGACGCCGACCGCTGCGCGGTGGCCGTGCGCGACGGCGCGGACTGGCGGATGCTGCGCGGCGACGAGGTCGGTGCGCTGCTCGCCGCACACCTGGTCGGGCGCGGTGCGCGCGGCACGTTCGCCGAGTCGATCGTCTCCTCCTCGCTGCTCGGCCGGATCGCCGAGAAGGCGGGCCTGCCGTACGAGGAGACCCTCACCGGCTTCAAGTGGATCGCCCGCGTGGAGGGTCTGCGGTACGGCTACGAGGAGGCCCTCGGCTACTGCGTCGACCCCGACGGCGTGCGCGACAAGGACGGCATCACGGCCGCGCTGCTGATCACCGAACTGGCGTCGGAGCTGAAGGAGCAGGGCCGCACCCTGCCGGACCTGCTGGACGACCTCGCGGTGGAGCACGGGCTGCACGCCACGGACCAGCTGTCGGTGCGGGTCCAGGATCTCTCCCTGATCGCCGAGGCCATGCGCCGTCTGCGCGAGCAGCCGCCGACGGAGCTGGCGGGCCTGCCGGTGGTGAACGCCGAGGACCTCACCCAGGGGACGGAGAAGCTCCCGCCGACGGACGGCCTGCGGTACACCCTGCGGGGCGCCCGGGTGATCGTCCGCCCGAGCGGCACGGAGCCCAAGCTGAAGTGCTACCTGGAGGTGGTGGTCCCGGTCCAGGACCGCGCCGGCCTGCCGACGGCCCGTACCCGGGCGACGGACCTGCTGACCGCGCTCAAGCGTGACCTGTCCGTGGCGGCGGGGATCTGAGGCGCGAGTGTGCTGCTGGGGTGTCCTCTTCGGAGGGCACCCCAGCGGGCGTTCAGGGGCCGTTCCAGTGGCGTGGGTCCGCTCAGCCGAGGGACGCGAGGATCGCCAGGAGTACCGCCCCCGCCACGGCCGGGGCGATCACCTCGTAGGCCCAGCGGACCGTGACCTCGCCCTGGGCGGACTCCGCGGTACAGCGGTCGTCGCGGAGTTGCCTGAGGTCGTCCATCGCCTTGTCGGTCAGCGCGCGTGGCGGCTCGGTCCGCGCCGCGCCGGTGCCCGGCGTACCGAGCAGACCGCCCTCCTGGCCGCCGGCCGCGATCGCCCGATTCCGCTGCCGTGCCGCGCGCTTGCGGGCCCGCAGCGAGACCGGCAGGGCCCACAGCTGGTACTTGGTGCCGGAGACCGTGACCACCTCGTTGGAGTAGCCCGAGCGCAGTCCCCCGACCGTGCCCCACGGCAGGACGATCACCCGCAGCGGGTTGCGCACGCGCAGCCGGTCGTCGCTCACGAAGATCGCCGGGCGGATCGTGTACGCGACCACCAGCGGCACCACCAGCAGCAGCCCGGCCAACGTCAGCCACGGCGTGCGGCCGTGCCCGACGACGATCGCGTCGATGCCGAGCCAGCCGGTGAGGGCCAGCAGCATCACGCCGGAGGCGATGCCGGCGGACGACCGGTGGATGCGGTCCTTGGCCGCGGGTGTCTGCGGCGCTGGTGACGGGTGCTCCGGGGTGGTCATGGCCCCGATTGTGCCCGACGGCCCCGCCGGACCCCGTAAGCGGTACGCCGGGTGCGCGGGCCGGGCTCGGTGAGCACCGCCTGAGACCACTCTCCCACCCCCCTGCCACCTCGAGGGCTATACATCCGCTACGCGCGTAGATATGCTCGTCTGGTGACCATGCCCACTACCGCACCCACAGCACAGGCACTCTCGGATGTCACCGCGTCCGACAGCACGCTGCGCCGCTTCCTCCACGGGCTGCCCGGCGTCGACGCGGTCGGCCTGGAGGCGCGCGCCGCGTCTCTCGGCACCCGTTCCATCAAGACCACCGCGAAGGCGTACGCCATCGACCTCGCCATCTCGATGGTCGACCTGACGACGCTGGAAGGCGCGGACACCCCGGGCAAGGTCCGGGCGCTCGGCGCCAAGGCGGTCCTCCCGGACCCGACCGACCGCACGACGCCCACCACGGCCGCGGTCTGCGTCTACCCCGACATGGTGGCCGTCGCCAAGGAGGCCGTCGCCGGCTCCGGCGTGAAGGTCGCCTCCGTCGCCACCGCCTTCCCCGCCGGCCGCGCCGCCCTGGAGGTGAAGCTCGCCGACGTGAAGGACGCCGTCGCCGCGGGCGCCGACGAGATCGACATGGTCATCGACCGTGGCGCGTTCCTCGCCGGCAAGTACCTCAAGGTGTACGACGAGATCGTCGCCGTGAAGGAGGCCTGCGGCACGAGTGCCCGGCTGAAGGTCATCTTCGAGACCGGCGAGCTGTCGACGTACGACAACATCCGCCGCGCCAGCTGGCTGGGCATGCTCGCCGGCGCCGACTTCATCAAGACCTCCACCGGCAAGGTCGCCGTCAACGCCACCCCCGCCAACACCCTTCTGATGCTGGAGGCCGTGCGCGACTTCCGGGCGCAGACCGGCGTCCAGGTCGGCGTGAAGCCCGCCGGCGGGATCAGGACCAGCAAGGACGCGATCAAGTTTCTCGTCCTGGTCAACGAGACCGCCGGCCAGGACTGGCTGGACAACCACTGGTTCCGCTTCGGCGCCTCCTCGCTGCTCAACGATCTGCTGATGCAGCGCCAGAAGCTGGCCACCGGCCGCTACTCCGGCCCCGACTACGTGACGGTGGACTGATCGATCATGGTTTTCGAGTACGCACCGGCGCCCGAGTCCCGCTCGGTCGTCGACATCGCCCCCTCCTACGGCCTGTTCATCGACGGCGAGTTCGCCGACGCGGCCGACGGCAAGGTCTTCAAGACGGTCAGCCCGTCGACGGAGGAGGTCCTCTCCGAGGTCGCGCAGGCCGGTGAGGCGGACGTCGACCGCGCGGTGAAGGCCGCCCGCAAGGCGTTCGAGAAGTGGTCGGCGCTGCCCGGTTCCGAGCGGGCCAAGTACCTGTTCCGCATCGCCCGGATCATCCAGGAGCGCAGCCGCGAGCTGGCCGTCCTGGAGACCCTGGACAACGGCAAGCCGATCAAGGAGACCCGCGACGCCGACCTCCCCCTGGTCGCCGCGCACTTCTTCTACTACGCGGGCTGGGCCGACAAGCTCGACCACGCCGGCTTCGGCGCGAACCCGCGTCCGCTGGGCGTCGCCGGCCAGGTCATCCCCTGGAACTTCCCACTGCTGATGCTGGCCTGGAAGATCGCCCCGGCGCTGGCCACCGGCAACACAGTCGTGCTGAAGCCGGCCGAGACGACCCCGCTGTCCGCCCTGTTCTTCGCCGACATCTGCCGCCAGGCCGGTCTGCCCAAGGGTGTCGTGAACATCCTTCCCGGTTACGGCGACGCGGGCGCCGCGCTCGTCGCGCACCCGGACGTGAACAAGGTCGCCTTCACCGGCTCCACGGCCGTCGGCAAGGAGATCGCCCGGTCCGTCGCGGGCACCCGCAAGAAGCTCACGCTCGAACTGGGCGGCAAGGGCGCCAACATCGTTTTCGACGACGCCCCCATCGACCAGGCCGTCGAGGGCATCGTCAACGGCATCTTCTTCAACCAGGGCCAGGTCTGCTGCGCCGGCAGCCGGCTGCTGGTACAGGAGTCGATCCAGGACGAGCTGCTGGACTCCCTCAAGCGGCGCCTGTCCACGCTGCGCCTCGGCGACCCGCTGGACAAGAACACCGACATCGGCGCGATCAACTCCGCCGAGCAGCTCTCCCGGATCACCACGCTCGTCGAGCAGGGTGAGGCCGAGGGCGCCGAGCGCTGGTCCCCGGCCTGCGAACTTCCCGAAAGCGGCTACTGGTTCGCCCCGACCCTCTTCACGAACGTCACCCAGGCACACACCGTCGCCCGTGACGAGATCTTCGGCCCGGTGCTGTCGGTCCTCACCTTCCGCACCCCGGACGAGGCGGTCGCCAAGGCGAACAACACGCCGTACGGGCTGTCCGCGGGCATCTGGACGGAGAAGGGGTCGCGGATCCTCGCCGTCGCGAACAAGCTGCGCGCCGGTGTCGTCTGGTCCAACACGTTCAACAAGTTCGACCCGACCTCGCCCTTCGGCGGCTACAAGGAGTCGGGCTTCGGCCGCGAGGGCGGCCGCCACGGCCTGGAGGCGTACCTCGATGTCTGACAAGTCCGAGCAGCAGCGACTCAGCGTCTTCAAGACCTACAAGCTGTACGTCGGCGGGAAGTTCCCGCGTTCCGAGAGCGGCCGGGTGTACGAGGTGACCGACGCAAAGGGCAACTGGCTGGCCAACGCCCCGCAGTCCTCCCGCAAGGACGCCCGTGACGCGGTCGTGGCCGCGCGCAAGGCGTTCGGCGGCTGGTCCGGTGCGACCGCCTACAACCGCGGCCAGGTGCTGTACCGCGTCGCGGAGATGCTGGAGGGCCGCCGGGACCAGTTCGTGCGCGAGGTGGCGGACGCGGAGGGCCTGTCGAAGTCGAAGGCGGCCGCGGTCGTGGACGCCACGATCGACCGCTGGGTCTGGTACGCCGGCTGGACCGACAAGATCGCTCAGGTGATCGGCGGCGGCAACCCGGTCGCGGGCCCGTTCTTCAACCTCTCCTCCCCCGAGCCGACCGGTGTGGTCGCCGTGGTGGCCCCGCAGGAGTCGTCCTTCCTGGGCCTGGTCTCGGTGCTCGCACCCGTGATCGCCACCGGTAACACGGCGGTGGTCGTCGCCTCCGAGAAGGCCCCGCTGCCCGCCCTGTCCCTCGCCGAGGTGCTGGCCACCTCCGACGTGCCCGGCGGTGTCGTCAACGTCCTGTCCGGCCGTACGGCGGAGATCGCGAAGCCGCTGGCCGCGCACCAGGACGTCAACGCGATCGACCTCGCGGGCGCGGACGACGAACTGGCGAAGGAACTGGAGATCGCCGCGGCGGACAATCTCAAGCGCGTGCTGCGTCCACAGCCTGTGGATTATTTCGCGACGCCGGGCACGGACCGTATGACGGCTTTCCTGGAGACGAAGACGGTCTGGCACCCCACGGGCTCCCTGGGCGCCTCCGGCTCGTCCTACTGACCGCCGCCCCCCACGCGAGAGCCGCGCCACCCCTCCGTCCGGGGGCGGCGCGGCTCTCGCACGTGTACGGCGCACACGATCAGCCCAGCGGGCCGCCCTGCACCCCGCCGAGCAGGCCCGCCACCTGGCCGACGACCGGCAGGCTGCCGATCGACTGCGCCTGCGCGACGGCGGCCGTGAGCGCCCGCGTGGCCACCGGCTTGAAGTCGGCGACCTGGGTGCCGGCGCCGTTGTCGAGCGGGTCGACGCCCGTCCCGGCGAGCGGCTTGGGCTTGAGGCCGGCGACCGGGCCCGTCACGTAGCCGACCGAGCCGGTCAGCGCCGTGAGGCCGGCGTGCGGGTCGACCTTGCCGAGGCAAGGGCACGACGGCCGGTCGAGGTGTGGGGGAAGTCGTGTCGCGCCATCGCCGGTGCCACCTTCTGCTGCGTTACGAGGCGCAATCGTGTCGACGCGAAGCGTAGTTGAGGTGTGATGCGCGCTCCAAAGCCGACCCGCGGGGTCGGCAGCGGGGCCACCATGCGTCAAACTGGTGTTCCGTGAGCATTCATCGCCCCTCCCCCGCCCGTGTCGTGCTGCTGTGCGGCCCCTCGGGCTCGGGCAAGTCCCTCGTCGCCGCCCGTTCCGGGCTGCCGGTCCTGCGCCTGGACGACTTCTACAAGGAGGGCGACGACCCGACGCTGCCGCTGGTGGAGGGAAGCTCCGACATCGACTGGGACCATCCGCAGTCCTGGGACGCCGAGGTCGCCGTCGCCGCGATCGCCGAGCTGTGCGCCACCGGGTCGACCCGGGTGCCGGTGTACGACATCGCGCTGAGCGCCCGCACGGGCGGGGAGACGCTGAGCATCGGCCGTACCCCGCTGTTCATCGCGGAGGGCATCTTCGCCGCCGAGATCGTCGAGCGGTGCCGGGAGTTGGGCCTGCTGGCGGACGCACTGTGCCTGAGCCGGGGCGCGGTCACCACGTTCCGGCGGCGGTTCGTGCGGGATCTGAAGGAGGGCCGCAAGTCGGTGCCGTTCCTGCTGCGGCGCGGCTGGCGGCTGATGCGCTCCGAACGCTCGATCATCGCCCGCCAGACGGCCCTCGGCGCCCACCGCTGTGACCTCGACGAGGCGCTCGGCCGGCTCGCGGCGGCCGCTGCGGGACGTCAGGTGCGGGCGAGGTCGGCTGCCTAGGTCTCACCGCCGTACATACGGAAAAAGCGGGACTGGACGGACCCCCCGGCCCTCCAGTCCCGCTCCTGTTTCCCCCGTGGATCCCCCGTGATCCCCTGTTTCCCCCGTGTCCCCACGTCCCCCGTGGAGTCCCCCGTCGGTCCCCCCGGACCGTGCCACCCCCGTGGCTCCCCCGTGCTCCTTCAGGCGACAAGCTCCCCGAAGGCGTCCTCCTGGTCACGGCCGAAGCTGAGGACCTCGTCCTCGCGCAGCCGGCGCAGCGAGCGCCAGATGCTGGACTTCACCGTGCCGACACTGATGTCGAGGATGTCGGCGATCTCCGGGTCCGTGCGGCCCTCGTAGTAGCGCAGGACCAGCATGGTGCGCTGGAGTTCCGGCAGCCGGGCGAGCGCCTGCCACAGGACCGCGCGCAGCTCGGTGCCGCGCATCGCGTCCGTGTCGCCGGGCGTCTCCGGCAGCTCCTCGGTCGGGTACTCGTTCAGCTTGCGGCGTCGCCACGCGCTGATGTGCAGGTTCGTCATGGTGCGGCGGAGATAGCCGCCGACCGCGGCCTTGTCACTGATCCGCTCCCACGCCCGGTACGTCGAGAACAGCGCGCTCTGCAGCAGGTCCTCGGCCTCGAAGCGGTCACCGGTGAGGTGGTAGGCGGTGGCGTACAGGGAGGCACGGCGCTCCTGGACGTAGGCGGTGAACTCCGCTTCCGTCAGGGACGTCCGCTCCCCCGGGTCCTCCCCGTACGCGCTTCCCCCGTGTGTTTCCCCCGTGAAACCGTCAACCACCGTCATGATCGCGGTGTGCTGACGCCCGGTGCCGCGAGCGCACCCCCGCCCGCTCACGGCACCGGACTTCTCGTGACTCCGGTGCACGTCGTGCAGACGCGTGACCACTGCGCTGGTGCTGGTGCTGTGCAGCGTGTTCATCTCGCGCCCCCCTCGTGGACTTTCCGGTGTTCGAACTGGTTCGGGCGGTGGTGCCGTGCCCGATGCCGAAAAGCTTGCCGCTGCACCTTCATGGCCGTGTCCGCCGACTGTCACAGACGTGTCACAGGGGTACGGACCCGTCCCGACGAAGATCGTGCACGGCTCCCGGTGCCGCCCCCGCCGCTTCTGCACAACCCACAGGTGAACAACGCCGCCTCCATGGGCCAGAATGAGCGCGTGCCTTCCCTGTTGCTGATCGAGGACGACGACGCCATCCGCACGGCCCTGGAGCTCTCACTGACGCGCCAGGGCCACCGGGTGGCGACTGCTGCCAGCGGTGAGGACGGTCTGAAGCTGCTGCGCGAGCAGCGGCCGGATCTGATCGTGCTGGATGTGATGCTGCCCGGCATCGACGGTTTCGAGGTGTGCCGGCGCATCCGGCGCACGGACCAGCTGCCGATCATCCTGCTGACCGCGCGCAGCGACGACATCGACGTCGTCGTCGGCCTGGAGTCCGGCGCGGACGACTATGTCGTCAAGCCGGTGCAGGGGCGTGTCCTGGACGCGCGGATCCGGGCCGTGCTGCGGCGCGGCGAGCGGGAGTCGACGGACTCGGCGACCTTCGGCAGCCTCGTCATCGACCGCTCGGCGATGACAGTGACGAAGAACGGCGAGGATCTGCAGCTGACGCCGACCGAGCTGCGGCTGCTGCTGGAGCTGAGCCGGCGCCCGGGGCAGGCGCTGTCGCGGCAGCAGCTGCTGCGGCTGGTGTGGGAGCACGACTACCTCGGTGACTCCCGGCTGGTGGACGCGTGTGTTCAGCGGCTGCGCGCCAAGGTGGAGGACGTGCCCTCGTCCCCGACGCTGATCCGTACCGTGCGCGGTGTCGGCTACCGCCTGGATGCGCCGTCGTGAGCGACGCACGCGCGGCCGCCGGGCCGCAGACGAACGCGAAAGCCGCACCTTTGCGCCGCGCGGGCGGAGAAGCGAACGGTAATACTCAGTGATCCACGAGCACGAGGGGGCCCGCGGCGAGTCCGCGGATCGTAAGGGAGTTTTCTCGCGGCTGCGCTTCACCAGCCTGCGGCTGCGGCTGGTCGTGGTGTTCGCGCTGGTCGCACTGACCGCCGCCGTGTCGGCGTCGGCCATCGCGTACTGGCTGAACCGGGAAGCCGTCCTCACCCGCGCCCAGGACGCGGTGCTGCGCGACTTCCAGCAGGAGATGCAGAACCGGGCGGGCGCGCTGCCGGCCCATCCCAGCCAGGACGAACTGCAGCACACCGCCGGGCAGATGGCGAACAGCAGCCAGCGCTTCAGCGTGCTGCTGGTGGCCACGGACGCGAGCGGCAAGACGGTGTACGGCAACTCCGGCGGCCTGAACGGCTTCTCCCTGGAGGAGGTGCCGAAGTCGCTGCGGACGGCGGTGGACCGGAAGCAGAAGCTGACCAACGCCAACAAGTCCCCGTACCACCTGTACTGGCAGCGGATCACCGAGGACGGCACGCCGTACCTGGTCGCCGGGACGAAGGTGATCGGCGGCGGGCCGACCGGCTACATGCTCAAGTCGCTGGAGCCGGAGGCGAAGGACCTCAACTCGCTGGCCTGGTCGCTGGGGATCGCCACCGGGCTGGCGCTGATCGGAGCGGCCCTGCTCGCGCAGGCCGCCGCGACGACCGTACTGAAGCCGGTGCAGCGGCTCGGCGTGGCCGCGCGGCGGCTGGGCGAGGGCAAGCTCGACACCCGGCTGCGGGTGTCCGGCACCGACGAACTCGCCGATCTGTCGCGGACCTTCAACAAGGCGGCCGCGGCGCTGGAGAAGCGGGTCGCGGACATGGCGGCGCGGGACGAGGCGTCACGGCGGTTCGTCGCGGACATGAGCCATGAGCTGCGCACCCCGCTGACCGCGATCACCGCCGTCACCGAGGTGCTGGAGGAGGAGCTGGACGCCGAGGCCGGCGCCATCGACCCGATGATCGAGCCGGCGGTGCGGCTGGTGGTCAGCGAGACACGGCGTCTGAACAACCTGGTCGAGAACCTCATGGAGGTCACCCGCTTCGACGCCGGTACGGCCCGGCTGGTGCTGGACGACGTCGACGTCGCCGACCAGATCACCGCCTGCATCGACGCGCGCGCCTGGCTGGACGCCGTCGACCTGGACGCCGAGCGCGGCATCCACGCCCGGCTCGACCCGCGCCGCCTCGACGTGATCCTGGCCAACCTGATCGGCAACGCGCTCAAGCACGGCGGGTCGCCGGTCAGGGTGTCGGTGCGGGAGACGGACAGCGAGGTCGTCATCCGGGTACGCGATCACGGACCCGGCATCCCCGAGGAGGTCCTGCCGCACGTCTTCGACCGCTTCTACAAGGCCAGCGCCTCGCGACCGCGTTCGGAGGGCAGCGGGCTCGGTCTTTCCATCGCGCGGGAGAACGCCCACATCCACGGCGGCGAGATCACCGCGGCCAACTCGGAGGAGGGCGGCGCGGTGTTCACGCTGCGGCTGCCGCGGGACGCCTCGGAGCTGGCCCGGCAGGAGGAGCAGAGCCGGGAGCAGGCCGGCCGGGAGAGGAAGCGCCGCGAGCAGGAGGGGGACGCCTGATGAGGAGAGCCCGACGTCTGCTGGCCGTGCCACTGCTCGCCGTGCTGGCGGCCGGGTGCGGCATCCGGTCGACCCAGGTGCCGACGGACTTCGGGGCGGCGCCCTCGCGGGTGCGCTGCTCGCTGTCCGAGCCGGAGCTGTCCACCCAGACCTCGCGCGGACTGCCGGTGCAGGTGTTCCTGCTGTGCGGTTCGTCGCTGGTGGCCGTGGACCGGGTGGTGCGGGTGCCGGACGGTGCGGCGGACTCCAAGCGGCGGGTGCTGGTGGCTCAGGGGCTGCTGGACCAGCTGGCCCAGACACCGTCGGCGGCGGAACGGGAGGCCGGGTACTCCACCGACGTGCGCGGCGGCACGACCGTCTCGGGGCCCGGCCCGCACGACCCCGAGGACGCGCTGCGGCTGAGCACGTCCCCCGGCGCCCTCACCTCGTACTCGCTGGCGCAGATCGTGTGCACCTTCTCCGACTCCGCTGCGGCCGAGGGCGACGGTTCGGTGATCCTGGGCGGCCCCCGGGGCGAGCCGCTGCGCCGCTACGCCTGCACCGGCGCGGTCCGCTCCCGGCCGGGCACGAAGGAGCCGCCGTCGACGGAGGTCACGGAGACCTGACGCCCCGTCGAAGGCCCGGGGTGCGCCCCGGCCGGTGGCCGGTGTGGCCGACGCCTCATGGCCCTCGGCAGCGGGGGTGCGGAACCGATCCTGCCGGGGGGTGCGTCTAGGGGGGCGTGCAGCGTCATGGCTCCATCGGCGGCAGCGCCGCGTCTCGCGTCCGTGTGGCAGGAGGTGTCCTCCTCGTCGCCCACCTCGCGTTCGTCGCCTGGTACACGCTGCGGCCCCTGGACGTTCCCTGGGTGATGCCGGCCAATCTGCATCCGCTCGCCGGGATCCGCGCCGACCTGGCGCAGGGCGGGGCGTTCGCGGTGCGCCGGCTCGGCAGGGGGCTGGCGCTGCTCGCGCCGCTCGGCGTGCTGCTGCCGCTGGTGCACGGCCGGCTGGACGCGTCCCCCTTCGCCTCCCTGCTGCGTACGACGGTCGCGGGGGCGCTGCTGTCGCTGGGCATCGAGCTGCTGCAGACCGGGGTGCCCGGGCAGGTCGCGGACGTGGACGCGCTGCTGCTGAACACGACGGGCGTGGCCGTCGCCCACCTGCTCGTCGTGCCCGTGGGCCGGGCCTGTCTGCGCCGCAGGGCCAGGCGCTCGCCGCTGCTCCAGGAGGAGCCGGCTCAGGGTCGCACCCCGACGATTCCCAGGGTCGGGATCGCCCCGTGGAGCGACGTTGCGCCCCCTTCGTCCCCGTAGCGTGGATGTCGGATGAGGCGGCCGCCCCGGCGGCCTCACGACGACAGCTCGCGAAGGAGCCGACCATGACCGCCCTGACCCGCCCCACCCACGGCCGTATGATCGCCGGCGTGTGCGCCGGACTGGCTCGGCGCTTCGGGACCTCCGCGACCACGATGCGGGTGATCTTCCTGCTGTCGTGTCTGCTGCCGGGCCCCCAGTTCCTGCTCTACATCGCGCTGTGGATCCTGCTGCCGTCCGAGGACAAGGCCCGCACGGCCTGGTGAACGCACGCCGACGGGGCGCACTCCTGGAACAGGGGTGCGCCCCGTCGGCGTATGGGGTGGGGGTCAGCCCAGCGGGTTCCCCTTCAGCCCGCTCGAGCCCAGGCCCTGCACCGGCAGCCCGCCGAGCAGCCCGGTGACGGGCTTCGCGGGCCCGTCGGCGAGCGCCTTGCCGACGACCGGGTGCGCGGCGGCCAGGCCCGCACCGGCCGCGCTCGGGCCGTGGGCCAGCGCCGCACCGGCGCCCGGCACCGCCTGGGCGACGTTCTCCGTCGGCAGCGTCTGGGTCAGACCGCCCACCGCCTGGGAGGCGTCGGGGAGGGCGGGGGCGGCGTTCGCGGCACCGGCGCCCGCAGCGGCGAAGGCGGCACCGAGGGCGGCGACACCGAGGGTCTTGGCAGCAGACTGCTTCATGAAAATGCGTCCTCGAATGGAGACGGGGATTGAGCGGTCCTCGACCGTAAACACGCGACGCCTCCGGCCGCAAACATCGAAATGCGGACGGATGGTGAACGCCCGTCCGCATTTCCCTGCCGGCGATGCCCCGGCTCAGCCTTCCGGGGAGACAGAACCGCTGGTGGAGGCGGTCTGCTGAAACAGCCATTCGGCTTTCAGCTCTGCATATCCGGGCTTGATCACGTCATTGATCATCGCGAGCCGTTCATCGAAAGGAATGAACGCTGATTTCATCGCATTGACGGAGAACCACTGCAGGTCGTCGAGCGTGTAAGCGAACGCCTCGACCAGATGCTCGAATTCCCGGCTCATGCTGGTGTGCGACATCAGCCGGTTGTCCGTGTTGACGGTCGCCCGGAAGTGCAGCCGCCGCAGCAGCCCGATGGGGTGCTCGGCGTACGACGTCGCCGCACCGGTCTGAAGGTTGGAGCTGGGGCACAGCTCCAGCGGGATGCGCTTGTCACGGACGTAGGAGGCGAGCCGCCCGAGGGTGACCGTGCCGTCGTCCTCGACCTCGATGTCGTCGATGATCCGCACCCCGTGCCCGAGCCGGTCGGCGCCGCACCACTGCAGCGCCTGCCAGATGGACGGCAGTCCGAACGCCTCACCGGCGTGGATCGTGAAGTGGTTGTTCTCCCGCTTCAGATACTCGAAGGCGTCCAGGTGCCGGGTGGGCGGGTAACCGGCCTCCGCACCCGCGATGTCGAAGCCGACGACACCCAGATCCCGGTACCGGTTGGCGAGTTCGGCGATCTCCAGGGCGCGCGCGGCGTGCCGCATCGCGGTGAGCAGGGCGCCGACGCGGATCCGGCGGCCGCTTTCCCGGGCGAGCCGTTCGCCCTCCCGGAAGCCCTCGTTGACTGCCTCGACGACCTCCTCCAGCGTCAGCCCGCCCTCCAGGTGCTGCTCGGGGGCGTAGCGCACCTCGGCGTAGACGACGCCGTCCTCGGCGAGGTCCTCGGCGCACTCGCGCGCGACCCGCACCAGCGCCGCACGGGTCTGCATCACGCCGACGGTGTGCGAGAAGGTCTCGAGGTACCGCTCCAGCGAACCGGAGTCGGCGGCCTCCCGGAACCACAGGCCGAGCTTGCCCGGGTCGCTCTCCGGAAGCCCCGAATAGCCCGTCTCACGGGCGAGTTCGACGACGGTGGCGGGGCGCAGACCGCCGTCGAGATGGTCGTGCAGCAGAACCTTGGGCGCCCGGCGGATCTGGTCCGGCGTCGGAATTCTGCCCTTCTGGATGGTCTGGCTCGTCATTTCCGCACTGTAACGCCTACGCGCGTAGAGGGCGCGATGTACATCGCCGCCGATATGTAACGGTGACCGCGAGGAAGGGTGGCGTACACCCTCGCTTCTGACACTGTTCTGTCATGGCACACCAATCGACGCCGGCTCGTACGGCACGGCTGGGACGGGCACTCGGTCCGGAACCGACGGCGGTGAGCGGCGTGGTGCTGCTGCTCCCGAGCGGTGAGGAGGTCTCCCCCCGCAGACCGTCACCGCTGTTCGCGGCGGCCTCCGTACGGGCGTTGGGACGCGCCCTGGCCCGCACCGGCCACGGCGAGGGGCTGGCCGTGCACGTCGTGCACTACCGCTGCCGCGGCTGGAACGGCAGCGACGCCCATCTCGCGGGCGACGCCACCTGGGCCGCCGACGAGGTGGTACGGCGCTACGGTGACGTCCCCGTGTGCCTGACCGGCGTCGGCATGGGCGGGCGGGCCGCGCTGCGGGCGGCCGGCCACGAGGCGGTCAACTCCGTCCTCGCCCTGGCTCCTTGGCTGCCCGAGGTCGACATGGCGGCGCCGGCCGAACCGGTGAAACAGCTCGCGGGGCGCCGCGTGCTGATCGTGCACGGCACGAACGACCAGCGTACGGACCCGGAGCTGTCGTTCCGGCTCGCGGCGCGGGCGAAGAAGTCCAACCGGGAGGTGTGCCGGTTCGAGGTGCACGGGGACGGGCACGGGTTGCGTGCCTACCGGGACGAGGTGCTGGCGCTGGCCTGCGACTTCGTGATGGGGGCGGTGTTCGGGTGGGGGTTCGCGCGTCCGCTTCGCGACGCGCTGGAGGCTCCGCCGCCGCTGGGGTTGCGGATGCCGTTGGCTTCCGGCTTCGGGGCGACGTTACGGCGGTAGTGCCACGGGGGTGTGTGGTCTTCGGGGTGCGGGTCGTTGCGGGTTGCTCGCGCCCACGCGGCGGAGCCGCATAGCGGACACGGCCCCGCGCCCCTTTCAGGCCAGCAAGGTCCCGCGCCTCGAGAGCAGGAACTTCTTGAAGGCCGCCACTGGCGGGGTGTCGGGGTGACCGTTCAGCCAGGCCACGCCGATTTCCCGTACCGCCTGGGGGCGGTGACCGTCAGTTCTGCAACTCCTGGACGGGGGAACGCCGGTGGGGGCAGCAGGGCCACTCCGAGGCCCGCCGCCACCAGGCCGCGCAGGGTTTCCGCCTCCTCGCCCTCGAAGGCGATCTTCGGCTTGAAGCCGGCCTCGCTGCACAGGTCGTCGGTGATGCGGCGCAGGCCGTAGCCGGCTTCCAGCGTGACGAACGCTTCGTCGGCGGCCTCGGCGAGGCGGATGCGGCGGCGGGTGGCAAGGCGGTGGTCGGCGGGGACGACGAGGCGCAGCTTCTGTTCGTCGAGGCGCCGGGCGACCAGGTCGGGGGCGTCGGGGACGGGCGAGGTCAGGCAGAGGTCGAGGTCGCCCGCGCGCAGGCCTTCCAGCATGGCCTCGCCGTAGTTCTGGACCAGGCTGAAGCGGACGCCGGGGTGGTCGGCGCGGAAGGCGTGGATGAGGCCGGGTACGGTCTCGGCGCCCATGGTGTGCAGGAAGCCGAAGGCGACCTTGCCGGTGGCCGGGTCGGCGTCTGCGCGGACCTCGTCGGCGGCGCGGCGGATCTCGCCGAGTGCGCGCTCGGCGGAGGCGAGGAAGGTGCGGCCGGCGGGGGTGAGGGAGAGGGTGCGGCCGTGGCGGGCGAACAACTCGACGCCGAGGTCCGCTTCCAGGCGGGCCATCGCGCGCGAGAGGGTCGACTGGGGGACGTTCAGTTCGTGGGCGGCGCGGGTGACGTGCTCGGTGCGGGCGACCGCGGTGAAGTACGCCAGGCGGGGCGCGAGCGACATCGCCATGTCTTCTGTGTCACTGGACGGCGACAGACGCGCCTGTGACCTCTGCTGATGCACCATGGGAACGATTATGGCGTTTCCATGCATTGGACGGATGAGTGCGGGCCTTCATACGGTCGAGCCATGACTCCCGCCAGTACCGGGGCGTCCACCACCGTGGGCGCCGCTGCTCGTGTCCCTGCTCCCTCCCGGGCTTCCGACTCCCGTATGACCCCGGGCGGCCCCGGTTACCGCCGGATGAGCCTCGCCCTCTTCCTCGCGGGTATGGCGACGTTCGCCCTGCTGTACTCCACGCAGGCGCTGCTGCCGCTGATCTCCGACGACTTCGGGGTCGCGGCGAGCGAGGCGAGCTGGACGGTGGCGGCCGCGACGGGCGGTCTGGCGTTGTTCGTGCTGCCGATGAGCGCCCTGTCGGAGCGTTACGGCCGCCGTACGGTGATGACCGGCTCGCTGGCGGTGGCGGTGACCCTCGGACTGCTGGTGCCCTTCGCGCCGTCGATCGGGGTGCTGGTGGTCCTGCGGGCGTTGCAGGGCGCGGCGCTGGCCGGGCTGCCGGCGTCGGCGCAGGCGTATCTGGCGGAGGAGGTCACGCCGCGGGCGCTGGTCACCGCTATCGGCCTGTTCGTGGCGGGCAACAGTGTCGGCGGGATGAGCGGCCGGGTGATCACCGGCTGGGTCGCGCAGGAGTGGGGCTGGCGGACCGCGGTGGCGGTGATCGGGGTGATCGCGGTGGCGTGCGCGGTGGCGTTCCGGCTTCTGCTGCCCGCGCCGCGGCACTTCGTGCCGGGGTCGCTGAGGCCCCGGGTGCTGGCCGCCACGGTCCGCGCCCATCTGGCGAACCCGCTGCTGCGGCGGCTGTACGCGATCGGCGCGCTGTTCATGACCGTCTTCGGCGGTGTGTACACGGTCATCGGCTACCGGCTGACCGGGGCGCCGTTCTCGCTGCCGCAGGGCGTCATCGGCTCGATCTTCCTGGTGTACCTGGTGGGCACGGTGTCGGCGTCGACGGCGGGCCGGCTGGTCGGGCGGCTGGGCCGGCGGGGTGCGCTGTATCTGGGCGGGGGCACGACGGCGGCGGGTCTGCTGCTGTCCCTGGCTCCTTCCCTGCCGCTGGTGCTGCTGGGCCTGGTGCTGATCACGGCGGGCTTCTTCGCGGGGCACGCCGTGGCGTCCTCGGCGGTCAGCAAGACGGCGACGCGGGGGCGGGCGCAGGCGTCTGCGCTGTACCAGTCGGCGTACTACGTCGGTTCCAGCGCCGGCAGCACGGTCGGCGCCATGGCGTTCCACTCGGGCGGCTGGGCCGGGACGGTGGGCGTGGGCCTGCTGGCCGTGCTCGGAGTCGTGTCGATCACGCTGCTCGGGACCCGGGCGGCGCGCGTTGCGGCCCGCCGGGACCCGGTGCCGGCGCACTGATGCCCTCCTACCTCTGACCTGCCTCTTTGCCCACTCCGGAGGCCATTGTCAGTGGGCTGCGGTAGCTTCCGAAGTGTCCGGTTGCGACGACGCGGCGGACAGGGACACGGCCACAGGGGTGGGTGGACGATGGGTGACGGCACGGCGACGGCGGATCTGGACGTCAGGCTGGAGAAGCACCGGGCCGAGCTGACCGGGTACTGCTACCGGATGCTCGGCTCGTCCTTCGAGGCCGAGGACGCGGTGCAGGACACGATGGTCCGCGCCTGGCGCAGCTACGACAAGTTCGAGGGGCGTTCCAGCCTGCGCTCGTGGCTGTACCGGATCGCGACGAACGTGTGCCTGGACATGCTGACCGCGGGCAACAAGCGGGCGCGGCCGATGGATCTGACGGAGTCGACGCCGCTGGCGCAGGCGGCGCTGTCGCCGCGGCCCGAGAACACCTGGCTGGAGCCGATGCCGGACGCGCGAGTGCTGCCGACGGTCGAGGACCCGGCGGAGGCGGCGGTCGCCAAGGAGTCGGTGCGGCTGGCGTTCATGGCGGCCCTGCAGAAGCTGCCGCCCAAGCAGCGCGCGGTGCTGATCCTGCGGGAGGTGCTGGCCTGGCGGGCGAGCGAGGTCGCCGAGCTGCTGGAGACCTCGGTGGCGTCGGTCAACAGCGCCCTGCAGCGGGCGCGCGCGACGCTCGCCGAGCAGCCGGAGCCGGGCGCCGAGGCGGCGGTGTCGGATCCGCTGGACGAGGAGCAGCGCAAGCTCCTGGAGCGCTATGTGCAGGCCTTCGAGGGCTACGACATGGCCGCGCTGACGGCGTTGCTGCACGAGGACGCGATCATGACCATGCCGCCGTTCGACCTGTGGCTGACCGGCCCGGCGGACATCACCGGTTTCATGACCACGCTGGGCGCGTCCTGCGCGAACTCCCGGCTGCTGCCGGTGCAGGTCAACGGCCTGCCCGGGTTCGCGCACTACAAGCCGGACCCGGAGACGGGCGGCTTCTCCGCGTGGGCGGTGCAGGCGCTGGAGATCTCAGACGGCCGGATCACCGGGTTCCACTGCTTCCTGGACGTGCAGCGCTGGTTCCCGCTGTTCGGACTGCCCCTCCAGCTCGAAGCGGAGGCCGACGAGGTCCAGCAGGGCGGCTAGCGCGGGGTCGGGGTCGCGCAGGCGTATCCGCCCGCCGGCCCGGCGGGCGGTGAGCTGGAGCCGCGCCAGCAGGTCGACGGCGGCGAGGCCGGGCGGCCCCAGAGCGCCGACGTCGCACACGACGACGCCGGCCCCGCCGGCCTCCAGCAGCGCCCGCACGTCGTCGCACAGCCCCGTCACCTCGTCCCGGGTGACGGGGCCGGCCAGCGCGAGTACGGGCGGTGTCATGGCGTCCACGTGCAGTAGACCGCGCGGGTGGGCGGAACTCATCGGGGCGGGTGTCCGAAGGCGCCGACGAGGATCACATTGACCCGGCTCGACTGCGCCGCGCAGGGTGATCGCCATGCCCTGTGAACCAGCACCGGAACCGATGTCCGCGACTCCCTCGCTCGCCGGGGAGGCCCCGTGCAGGGGGTGCTGAGCGGGTTCGCGGTCATCGCGGTCGTCATCGGTGTGGGGTATGTGCTGGGGCGGCTCGGCTCGCTCGGGGAGCAGGGCCGTGACGTACTGACGGCGCTTGCGTTCCATGTGGCCACGCCGGCGCTGTTGTTCACGACGCTCGCGGGGGCCGACCTGTCGGTGGTCTTCTCCAGTCGGCTGCTGGTGACGGCGCTGAGTACGGCGGCCGTCGTGGGGGCCTTCGTCGCGGTGGGCGTGCTGCGCCGCTGGGGGGTGGGCCGCACCACGATCGGCGCCCTGTGCGCCGGTTACGTCAACTCCGGCAACCTCGGCATCCCCATCGCCGTGTACGTGCTCGGCGACGCCTCGCTCGTCGCCCCCGTGATGCTCTTCCAGCTGATCCTGGTCACCCCGCTCGCCCTGGCGGTGCTGGACCTGTCGGGGCGGGGCGAGAAGGGGCCGCTGTGGCAGCGGCTGCTGACCCCGCTGCGCAACCCGGTCGCAGTGGGTTCGCTGGCCGGCGTCCTGGTGTCGGCGGCGGGCGTGCACGTCCCCGGCCCGGTGATGGACCCGCTCAAGCTGATGGGCAACATGGCGGTCCCGGCGTCGCTGCTCGCCTTCGGCATCTCCCTGTACGGCAGCGCGGCGCCGGGCCGGGGCCAGGATCGCGTGCCCGTGCTGCTGTCGGTGTCCCTGAAGTCGGTGGGGCAGCCGCTGATCGCCTGGCTCCTGGCGCGGGCCGTCTTCGGCCTGCACGGCGCGGCCCTGCTGGACGTGGTGGTCACCTCGGCCCTGCCGGCCGCGCAGAACCTCTTCACCTACGCCAGCCGTTACAGAGTCGCGGAGTCCCTGGCCCGCGAGTCGATCCTGCTGTCGACGGTGGCGTCGGTACCGGTGCTGGTGGCGGTGGCGGCGGTGCTGGGGTGAGAGTCAGTCGACCGGAAACTCGCTGGTGTCGAGGTCGAGGTCGAAGGGCTTCGGCAGGGAGATCGTGACGCCGAACTTGCCGGCGCGCAAGACGCGGTACACGTCACCGTGCGGTTCGCCGTACAGCGTGATCGTGGGTCCTCCGGGCGCCCAGTGGTCGATGAGGAGGTAGAGAGGAACACCGGCCTGCGCACAACCCGCAGCTTTCTTGATCCGGTCATTGCTCGCATTCGACTTGGACGTGATCTCCACAACGAGCTCGGCCGCAGCTGCCGCGATGTAGTGACTCTTCTGCGCGCGCAGTACTTCCCTCGGCGCGACGGCGATGTCCGGGATGTACAGCCCGTCACGGGACGGGACTGCCGTGCCTAGTGTCTGGTAGATGCCCCAACTCTTGGGGATCACTTCATACAGGCTGCGCTGAACGAGGTCAGCGATGTCGTTGTGGTCGTTGGACGGCGGTGGTGCCACGGTGACGATCCCCTCGATGATCTCCACCTTGCAGCCCTCCGGTGCGTCCGTCTCCTCCCAGATACGGACGAGGCCGTCCCACTCGCGGCCGCTGGCCGTCGAGTGGTCGACGGTGAGTGCGCTCATGGCGGTTCTCCAATCGGTGCGGCACCGATCCCAGCATGCCGAACGGGACCGGTGGTGGTCCACCGATCCCGTTCACCCGAAAGAGGAATCCGCAGGTCAGGCGATGCGTTCCAGCACCACCGGCGACGCGGTGAACGCCGTGCCCGGGGCGGCGATGTCGTAGGAGCCCTCGATCGCCGTCAGGGCGTAGTCGAAGCGCTCGGGGGTGTCCGTGTGGAGGGTCAGCAGGGGCTGGCCCTCGGTCACCGTGTCGCCGGGCTTGGCGTGCATCTCCACGCCCGCGCCCGCCTGCACCGGGTCCTCCTTGCGGGCGCGGCCCGCGCCCAGGCGCCAGGCGGCGATGCCGATGTCGTAGGCGTCCAGGCGGGTCAGGACGCCCGAGGACGGCGCCTTGATCACGTGCTGCTCGCGGGCCACCGGCAGCTCCGCGTCCGGGTCGCCGCCCTGGGCCGCGATCATGCGGCGCCAGACGTCCATCGCGGAGCCGTCGGCCAGGGCCTTGGCCGGGTCGGCGCCGTGCACGCCGGCCGCGTCGAGCATCTCGCGGGCGAGGGCGATCGTCAGCTCCACGACGTCCGCGGGGCCGCCGCCCGCCAGGACCTCCACGGACTCGCGGACCTCCAGGGCGTTGCCCGCGGTCAGGCCGAGCGGGGTGGACATGTCGGTCAGCAGGGCGACCGTCTTCACACCGTGGTCGGTGCCCAGGCCGACCATGGTGGCGGCCAGTTCGCGGGCGTCCTCGAGCGTCTTCATGAAGGCGCCCGAGCCGACCTTCACGTCCAGGACCAGGCTGCCGGTGCCCTCGGCGATCTTCTTCGACATGATCGAGGACGCGATCAGCGGGATCGCCTCGACCGTGCCGGTGACGTCCCGCAGCGCGTACAGCTTCTTGTCGGCGGGGGCGAGACCGTCGCCGGCAGCGCAGATCACCGCGCCGACCTCGTCGAGGACGCACAGCATCTCCTCGTTGGACAGAAGGGCCCGCCAGCCGGGGATCGACTCCAGCTTGTCCAGGGTGCCGCCGGTGTGGCCGAGGCCGCGACCGGACAGCTGCGGGACGGCCGCGCCGCACGCGGCGACCAGGGGCGCCAGCGGAAGGGTGATCTTGTCGCCGACACCGCCCGTGGAGTGCTTGTCGGCGGTCGGACGGGTGAGGGAGGAGAAGTCCATGCGCTCGCCGGAGGCGATCATCGCCGCCGTCCAGCGGGCGATCTCCCGGCGGTCCATGCCGTTGAGCAGGATGGCCATCGCGAGCGCGGACATCTGCTCGTCGGCGACCTCGCCGCGCGTGTACGCGTCGATGACCCAGTCGATCTGCTCGTCGCCGAGCTCACCGCGGTCGCGCTTGGTGCGGATGACGGAGATGGCGTCCATGGCCATGGCGTTCCTTCCGAGACGTTCAAAAAAAATGCGCGGCCCCTCCGATGACGACTCGGAGGGGCCGCGCGGGAGTTACTGGGTGAGGTGGTCCGGGCCGAAGGCCTGCGGCAGCATCCGGGACAGCGGCAGGATGCCGGCCGGGGTCTCGAGCAGCAGGTCCGGGCCGCCGAACTCGTACAGCAGCTGCCGGCAGCGGCCGCACGGTACGAGGATGTCGCCCCGGCCGTCCACGCACGTGAAGTGCGTCAGCCGGCCGCCGCCGGTGCGGGCCAGCTCCGAGACCAGCCCGCACTCGGCGCACAGGCCGAGGCCGTAGGAGGCGTTCTCCACGTTGCAGCCGGAGACCGTGCGGCCGTCGTCGACGAGGGCGGCGACCCCGACCGGGTAGCCGGAGTAGGGGGCGTACGCGCGGGTCATGGCCTCGCGGGCCACCGTGCGCAGCGCCTCCCAGTCGACACCGGCCGCGTCGGGCGCGGTCACTTGCCCTGCCCCTTGCGGTACGGCAGACCGTCCGCCTTCGGCATGCGCAGACTCTGCGCGGACAGGGACAGGACGAGCAGCGTGACGATGTACGGGGTGGCCGTCACCAGCTGGCGCGGGACCTCGTCGGTGCTGGTGTACCAGACGAACATCAGCGCCGAGATCACGAAGGTGAGGAGACCGCTCACCAGCTTCCTCTTCCACAGCAGGTACGCCGCGCCGATCACCAGCAGGATCGCCAGCAGCAGGATCAGCGCGTGCACGTTGGTGGTGCCGCCGCGCAGGTTGAGGCTGTCGGTGTAGCCGAACAGGCCCGCGCCGAGGGCGAGACCGCCCGGCATCCAGTTGCCGAAGATCATCGCCGCGAGGCCGATGTAGCCACGCCCGGCGGTCTGCCCGTCGAGGTAGACGTTGGAGGCGACGATCGACAGGAACGCGCCGCCCAGGCCGGCCAGACCACCGGAGATGATCACCGCGATGTACTTGTACTTGTAGACGTTGACGCCGAGGGACTCCGCCGCGACCGGGCTCTCACCACAGGAACGCAGGCGCAGGCCGAAGGCGGTGCGCCACAGCACCCACCAGGTCACCGGCACCAGGGCCACGGCGATGACGGTGAGCGGCGACAGGTTGGTCACCAGGCCGCCGAGCAGGCCGGCGATGTCGGAGATCAGGAACCAGTGCTTGCCGTTCAGTGTCACCAGCGCGTCGGACAGGCCGGGGATGCTGAAGGTGCCCAGAGAGTCGATCGGCGGCGACTGCTTGGAGGAGCCCTGCGGGACGCCGTCGAAGGTGAACTTCGACAGGTAGCGGGTCAGGCCGACGGCCAGGATGTTGAGGGCCACACCGGAGACGATGTGGTTGACGTTGAAGGTGACGGTGGCGATCGCGTGCAGGAGGGCGCCCAGCGCGCCGCCCAGGATGCCGAAGGCGACACCCGTCCACGGGCCCCACTGGTAACCGGCCCAGGCGCCGAACCAGGTGCCGAGGATCATCATGCCCTCGAGGCCGATGTTGACGACTCCGGCGCGTTCGGCCCACAGGCCGCCGAGGCCCGCGAGACCGATCGGCACGGCGAGCCGCAGAGCCGTGGACATCTGGCCGGTGGAGGTGATGCCGTCCGCGCCCGAGATCAGGCGGACGATCGAGGTCAGGATCAGCACGCCCGCGATGACGAGCAGGAGAACCGGGAGCGAGAGTCGGCGGCCGCCCTTGCCGGGCTGCTTCGCCTGCGGCTTGGCGACGGTCGTGGTCGACATCAGGCCGCGACCTCCTTCTTGGCGTTGTTGTCGGCTTCGGCGGCGAGCTGAGCGCCGACCTGCTTCTGCTGGCGGCGCAGGCCCCACTGCCGTACGGCCTCGTAGGAGATGACGACGGTGAAGACGATCACGCCCTGCATGATGGTGGCGATCTCCTTCTCGTACGCCACCGGGACGGCGTAGTCCAGGGCGGGGGACGCCTTGTCCAGGAAGGCCCACAGCAGGGAGGCGAGCGCGATGCCGCCGGGGTGGTTGCGGCCGAGCAGGGCGATGCCGATGGCCGTGAACCCGAGGCCGGCGGGGAAGCTCAGGCTGTAGGTGTGGGTCTCGCCGAGCAGCAGCGGCAGCCCGGAGACACCGGCCACCGCGCCGGAGATCAGCATCGCGGTGAGGACCATCTTCTTGGCGTCGACGCCGGAGGCCGCGGCGGCGGTCTCCGAGGCGCCGGTGGCGCGCAGGTCGAAGCCGAAGCGGGTGCGGTTGAGCACCAGCCAGTAGGCGATGCCGAGCAGGATGGCGAGGAAGACCAGGCCGTAGATCTCGCCGACGTCCGGGCCCAGGTCGATGCCGGGGACCCAGCCGGACTTCTTCATGATGCCGGTGGTGTTGTTGTCACCGACCAGCACGCCGAAGTTGTCGGTGAGGGTGAGGTAGCCGATCAGCGCGGTGGCGATGGAGTTCAGCATGATCGTGGCGACGACCTCGCTGACCCCACGGGTCACCTTCAGCACGCCCGCGATGCCGGCCCACATGGCGCCGGTGAGGGCACCGACCAGCAGCAGCAGGGGAACCTGCACGAACGACGGCAGCGCCACGTGCGCGCCGACCACCGCGGTGACCATCGCGCCGAGACGGTACTGGCCGTCGACCCCGATGTTGAACAGGTTCATGCGGAAGCCGAGGGCGACCGCCAGGGCGGCGATGTAGTACAGCGACGCCTGGTTGACGATCAGCACCTGGATGTCGGAGTACCCGATCTGTTCCAGCATCAGCCGGTACGGCTCGATCGGGTTCTTGCCGGAGGCGAGGAGCACCACCGACGTCAGCAGGATCGCCGCGACCAGTGCGACGACCGGTCCCGCGACCGCTACGAGCGCGCGGTCCTTGTCGAACTTCTTCATCGGGCGTCGTCCTCCGGGGCGGCTTCCTCGTCGCCTGCTTCTGTGTGTTCCAGGTGGCCGCTGACGGCACCGGTCATGGCCGAGCCCAGCTCCTCCGGGGTGATGGTGGCCGGGTCGGCGTCGGCGACCAGCCTGCCGTCGTAGATCACGCGGAGGGTGTCCGACAGACCGATCAGCTCGTCCAGGTCGGCGGAGATCAGCAGCACCGCCAGGCCGTCGCGGCGGGCCTCACGGATGCGGTCCCAGATCTGCGCCTGAGCGCCGACGTCCACACCGCGGGTGGGGTGGGCGGCGATCAGGAACTTCGGGTCGTGGCTCATCTCGCGGCCGACGATGAGCTTTTGCTGGTTGCCGCCGGACAGGGAGGCGGCGGTGACGTCGATGCCGGGGGTGCGGACGTCGTACTCCTCGACGATCCGGCGCGTGTCGTCCTGGGCGCCCTTGGGGTTCAGCCAGAAGCCCTTGGCGTTGGGCTTCTCGGTGACATGGCCGAGGATGCGGTTCTCCCACAGCGGGGCCTCGAGGAGCAGGCCCTGGCGGTGGCGGTCCTCGGGGATGTAACCGACGCCGGACTCGCGGCGCTTGCGGGTGGCCCAGGCGGTGATGTCCTCGCCGAGGAAGCGGATCGTGCCCGCGTGCGCGTGCTTGGTGCCGATGAGCGCGTCGATCAGCTCGGTCTGGCCGTTGCCCTCGACACCGGCGATGCCCATGACCTCGCCGGCGTGGATGGTGAAGGTGAGGTCGTCGAGGACCTTCTTGACCTCGCCGCGCTGGACCTCGTCCATCAGCAGACCCGCGGACGACTCGCCGAGCGACATGGCGCCCGAGGAGTAGACGGTCAGACCCTCGACCTGGATCACCGGCCGGTCGGTGACCGTCGACTCCGCAGTCTCCGGGGTGGGCAGCTCGCTGCCGACCATCAACTCGGCGAGCTGGTGCGGGGTGGTCTCGGAGGGCACGGCCGTGCCCACAGTCGTACCGCGGCGGATGACGGTGATGTCGTCCGCGACGGACAGGACCTCGCCCAGCTTGTGGGAGATGAAGATGACGGACAGGCCCTCGGACTTCAGCTCGCGCAGGTTGGCGAAGAGGGCGTCGACCTCCTGCGGGACGAGGACGGCGGTCGGCTCGTCGAGGATGAGGGTCTTCGCGCCGCGGTAGAGCACCTTGAGGATCTCCACGCGCTGCCGGTCGGCGACACCGAGGTCCTCGACCAGGACGTCGGGGCGGACCCCGAGGCCGTACCGGTCGGAGATCTCCTTGATCTTCCTGCGGGCGTTGCCACCGATGCCGTACAGCTTCTCGCTGCCCAGCACCACGTTCTCCAGCACGGTGAAGTTGTCGGCCAGCATGAAGTGCTGGTGGACCATGCCGATGCCACGGGCGATGGCGTCGGCGGGGCTGGCGAAGGTGACGTGCTCACCGTCGACGGTGATGGTGCCCTCGTCCGGCTTCTGCATGCCGTAGAGGATCTTCATCAGCGTCGACTTGCCGGCGCCGTTCTCGCCGACGAGGGCGTGCACGGTGCCCTTGCGGACCGTCAGGTGGATGTCATGGTTGGCGACGACACCCGGGAATCGTTTCGTGATGCCCGCGAGCTCCACCGCGATCGTCGACTGAGCGGTGAGCGGAGGGCTGCTGGTCGCGTCGATGGCGCACTCTCCTCGGGAAAGGGGCCGCTCTACGCGCGTAGCGCCCCTGCTTTAAATAGTGCTCGGACCGGATCGGGTCTTTCGAATCCCCGATCGGTTCCGAGCATTCTGCCGTGCGAACGGGGCGCGGTGAGCCATCCTCTCCGCACCCCGTTCCCTGGCCGTAACGCCGCCATGACGGTCTGCGCCCGGTGCCAGGTCTCCGACCGGGAAGGTCAGGAGGTCTTCACCTTGATGGTGCCGTTCTTGATGCCTTCCTCGGCCTTCTTCACGGCGTCCTGGATGGCCTTGTCGCCGGCGAACTTCGGGTTGGAGTTCGACAGGCTGACGCCGCCGTTGTTCAGGCTGCCACGGATCTCGCCGGACAGCGGCTTGCCGTCGTGCACGGACTTGGCCAGGCCGTACACCGCACCGGCGACGTTCTTCATCGCCGAAGTGAGGATGGAGTCCTTGTACTTGGCCAGCGCTTCCTGCTTGTACTGGTCGGAGTCGACGCCGATCGCCCAGACCTTGTGCGCGGCGGCCGACTTGATCACGCCCTGGCCCGACAGACCGGCGGCGGCGTAGACGACGTCCGCGCCCGCGTCGATCTGACCGTCCGCGGCGTTCTCACCCTTGTCGGGGCTGGAGAAGCCGCCCTCCTGGGCGGTCTGGGTCAGGTACTGCTTCTCGATCTTGATCTGCGGGTTGACCGACTGGGCGCCCTGGATGAACCCGGCCTCGAACTTGTGGATCAGGGGAATGTCCACACCGCCGATGAACCCGATGTGGTTCTTCTTGGTGGCCTTCGCCGCGGCGACACCCGCCAGGTAGGACGCCTGCTCCTCGTGGAAGACGAGGTCGGCGACGTTGTTCATCTTCACCTTGTCGTCGTCCACGACACCGAAGGTGAGCTTCGGGTACTTGGCGGCGACCTCCTGAACGGCGGGCGCGTAGACGAAGCCGACACCGACGATCGGGTTGTAGCCGGCCTTGGCGAGCTGCTCGAGGCGCTGCACCTTGTCGGCGGTGGACTCGTTGTCGCTGGGCTCGACGTCACGGCTGGTGTAGCCGTACTCCTTGTCGGCCTGCTCCAGACCGGCGAAGGCAGCGTCGTTGAAGGACTGGTCGCCCTTGCCGCCGATGTCGTAGGCCAGACCGATTCCCTTCGACTTGCTGCTGCTCGACGAAGAGGTGGACGAGCTTCCGCAGGCGGAAGCGGTAACTGCGAGAGCTGCGGTCGCTACACCCGCAACAGCGATACGGGACACCCGGCGCATGGAACGAGACTCCTTTGTGCAAGCGCCCATACCAGGCGCTGGTTCCGCCGCAGCGTAACGCGCGTAGACAGAACGCAAAACCCGGCTGGCAAGAGTGTTATGGGACCGTTTCGTACCCCTGTGGCAGACCCCGGTGACCTGCGCCGGGTCCCGGAACTCGAACTTTTCCCGGGAGCCGGCCGTGGCCCCGCCTACCAGTGCCGAATGCCGGGCCGAATCCCCCACGGGCATGATCTTTCCGGCGGCGCTCACATGTCAGGGTCACATTGATCGAAAAACGCGATACCGCAGGCCTGACCAGCCTGACGGTCTCTTGTGATCCAGGGGAGGATCATGAAGTTCTCCAAGCTCGCCGCCGCGGCGGCCGGCGCCGGTGTCGCCCTGTCGGCCACCGTCGTCGGCCTGGCGTCGCCCGCCATGGCGTCGTCGACCTGCTCGACCTGGGTGTCCAAGGACGGCACGACCGGCTACGGAAAGTGCACCGGCGGCAACACCCGCTTCAGCGTCCACCGGGTCAAGGTCGTGTGCGTCAGCCCGCACGGCACCAAGTGGAACGTCTACGGCGAGTGGGCGAACACCCGCCACGGCGAGACGTCGAAGGCCGTGTGCTCGACGGACCACGGCTACTCGGGCACCGGCGTGCTCTCGATGAAGATCGAGACGGACGAGCCGGTATAACCCGCACGAGCGATGCCCCCGCCTCCGGCCGCGCCGGACGCGGGGGCATCGCGCCGCGTCACTTCGTGTTCACGGTGACCTTCCCGTTCACGATGTCCTGCCGCGCCTTGTCCACGGCCCCGACGACGTCCTTCATGGCCTGGTACTTGGGGTTGGAGTCGGCGAACCCGACGCCGTCGTTGGCGAGCGAGCCGCGGACCGTGCCGCTGAGCGGCTTGCCCTGGTACACGGACTTGGCCAGCTCGTAGACGGCACCGCCGACGTTCTTCAGGGCGGAGCCGAGGATCCAGTCCTTGTACTGGCCGAGCGCGCTCTGCCGGTACTGGTCGGAGTCGACGCCGATCGCCCACACCTTGTGCTGCGCGGCGGCCTTGATCACGCCC
Source organism: Streptomyces sp. NPDC049915 (assembly GCF_040656475.1). Classification (NCBI taxonomy): domain Bacteria; kingdom Bacillati; phylum Actinomycetota; class Actinomycetes; order Kitasatosporales; family Streptomycetaceae; genus Streptomyces; species Streptomyces sp. NPDC049915. Next base: position 220,415 of record NZ_JBFAMH010000011.1, on the reverse strand, counting down.
TGCCCGGACAGCCCGGCGGCGTGGTAGACCACGTCGGCCCCGGCCTCGATCTGGCCGTTGGCGGCGTCCTCCCCCTTGTCGGGACTGGAGAAGCCACCCTCCTGCGCGGTCTGCGTCAGATACTGCGACTCGATCTTGATCCCCGGCTTCACGGACTTGGCGCCCTGCGTGAATCCGGCCTCGAACTTGTGGATCAACGGGATGTCCACGCCGCCGATGAACCCGATGTGGTTCTTCTTGGTGGCCTTCGCCGCCGCGACGCCCGCGAGATATGACGACTGCTCCTCGTGGAACACGAGATCGGCGACGTTCTTGGACTGGACGGTGTCGTCGTCGATGATCCCGAAAGTGATCTTCGGATACTTGGCGGAGACCTCCTTGACCGCCGGCGCGTAGACGAAGCCGACGCCGACGATCGGGTTGTACCCGGCCTTGGCGAGCTGCTCCAGGCGCTGCACCTTGTCGGCGGTGGACTCGTTGTCGCTGGGCTCGACGTCCCGGCCGCCGATCTTGAACTCCTGCTCGGCCTTCTGGAAACCGGAGAAGGCGGCGTCGTTGAACGACTGGTCGCCCTTGCCGCCGATGTCGTACGCGAGGCCGATGCCCTTGCCGGAGTACTTCCCGGAGGCGTCGGCGGTGCTGGAGGAAGAGCTGGACTCGCCGCATCCGGCGGCCGCGAGGGCGATGACCGTGGCGGTCACCGCGGCTTGGGAGAACCTGGTCCTCCGAGATATCAGACGCACGTCGAGCACCCTTCATCCCCACGGCACCGATCACGGGACCGTATCCCCAAGGCGATTTCGGCGCACAGTAACGCGCGTAGAGAGGCGGGGGAACGGGGTTGCCACCGGCGTTACCGTTTCGTGCCGCCGGAATTTACAGGGAGGCAACCCGGCGCTCCAGAGCACCCGGCGTTGCGGCCGGGCCGCTGCGCCCACCCGTGCCGCCCTGGGGCCCCTGCTCGAAGAGCTTGGCGGAGGCACGACTGCCCGCAGCTATGCCAGCCGATGGCACGCGCCACGACGTTGCTGCACCCGCGTACGGCGGGAAGGGGCCGGGGTGGGGGGTGTCCGCCCGCAGCGGCCGGCACCGGGCAGGGGCGCCCTCATCGGGAACGGGCGGCCGGACCGAGGACGGACACCCCCCACCCCGGCCCCGACTCACCCACCGGCACAGCGCGCGACACCAGCCACCCACCCACCGCAACGGGCCGCCGCAGGCACAAAAAAGGGGCGCGGGGAACGGCGCGACCAGCCACAACGCAACCCGCACCCGAAAATCCGGCCCCCCCACCTCACGCCGTACGGCAACCCGCATCCAGCAACGCCGCCGCCGTAAACAACTCCACCCCCACCGTGATAGCCGACTCGTCCGCGTCGAAGTCCCCTTGGTGCAGGTCCCGCACGGTCCGCTCCCCCGGCGTCCGCACGCCCAGCCGGGCCATCGCGCCCGGCACGTGCTCCAGGTACCAGGAGAAGTCCTCGCCCCCCAGGGACTGCTCCGTGTCCTCCACGGACTCCAGCCCCCGCCGCGCGGTCATCGCGTCACGCAGCAGTTCGGTCACCGCCGGGTCGTTGACCACCGGCGGCACACCCCGCACGTAATTGATCTCCGACTTGGCCCCGTGCAGATTCGCCACCTCGTCGATCGCCGCGACCACCATGTCCGGCGCCTGCCGCCACGCCTCGATGTCCAGGCACCGCACGGTCCCGGCCAGCTCGGCATGTTGCGGAATGACGTTCGGCGCGTGCCCGGACTCGATCCGGCCCCACGTCACGGCGAGCCCGCTGCGCGTGTCGACGCGCCGCCCGACGAGCGCGGGCACGTCGGTGACCACCCGGGCCGCGGCGGTGACCAGGTCGGTGGTCAGGTGCGGACGCGCGGTGTGGCCGCCGGGGCCGTCGAGCGAGATCTCCAGCCGGTCGCAGGCGGAGGTGATCGCACCGGCCCGCAGCCCGACCCGTCCCGCGTCGACCCGCGGGTCGCAGTGCACGGCGAGGATGCGGCCGACCCCCTTGAGCGCGCCGGAGGCGATCACGTCGGCGGCACCGCCGGGCAGCACCTCCTCGGCGGGCTGGAAGATCAGCCGCACCGGACGCGGCAGCCGCCCCTGCCGGTGCAGCTCGGCCAGGACCAGCCCGGTGCCGAGCACGACCGTGGTGTGCACGTCGTGGCCGCAGGCGTGGGCGCGGTCGGGCACGGTCGACCGGTACGGGCAGTCGGCCTTCATGTCCGGGATGGGCAGCGCGTCGATGTCGGCGCGCAGGCCGAGCACGCCGGGGCCCTCGTAGGGGGCGTCCGCGGGTACGCCGATGTCGCAGATCAGGCCGGTGCCGCTGGGGAGCACGCGCGGGTGGAGGCCGGCCGTCTCCAGGCGGGCCTTGATCGCCGCGGTGGTGCGGAACTCCTGGTTGCCGAGCTCGGGGTGCATGTGCAGGTCGCGGCGGAAGGCGACGAGCTCGGCGCGCAGCTGCTCGGGGAGCGTGCCGGGGAGCACGGCGGCCCCGGACGGATCGGCCTCGGACTGTAGCGACATCAGTTGCTTCACCCTCTGAAGGGTAGGGCGCCGGGGCGGCCAACTGACCCGCGATCAACAAAAGATCAGCCCGTTAGGGGAAGAAAATCTGGCCGCACGACGCATAGTGGTCGTCGTGGACGGGTAAACTCGCCCGACTCTCGACCGGGTGGATCCAGGGTCGAGCGCCCGTCCCGTACTCTTTTCACCTCTTTTCCACGGATACCACGCCCCGCGCAGACCACGCGGCCGGTGTTCGACTATCGGGACGGAACCCGGTTCCAGGATCACACCGTCCGAGCGCCGTGGGAGGCCGTAGGGTCCCGGCGTGACCGATTCCACCACCACGTTCCTGACCGACACCCGTGCCGCGTACGACGCCATCGCGCCGGCCTTCGCCGAGGCGTTCCCGGACATCCTCACCGACCTCCCGCTGGAGCGGGCGCTGCTCTCGGCGTTCGCCGAGCAGGTCACGGCGCACGGGCCGGAGCCCGTGGCGGACGTCGGCAGTGGTCCGGGGCATGTGACGGCCCGGCTGCACTCGCTGGGCGTGCCGGTGTTCGGCATCGACATCTCGCCGCGGATGGCGGCCCTCGCCCGGGAGGCGCATCCGGACCTGCGCTTCCACGTGGGGTCGATGACGGCGCTGGATGTGCCGGACGCCACGCTCGGCGGGCTGCTGGCGCTCTACTCGGTCATCCACGTGCCGGACGAGCACCTGCCGACGGTGTTCGCGGAGTTCCGCCGGGTGCTGGTGCCGGGCGGGCAGCTGCTGCTGTCGTTCCAGATGGCGGACCCGGCGGCGGACGGGACCGAGCACCTGCACCTGTCGGAACGGTTCGGGCAGGAAATCGCGCTCGACTACTACTGGCGTACCCCGCAGGCGGTGGCCGCCGAGCTGACGAAGGCGGGCCTGACGCTCCAGGCCCGGGTCGTGCGCGAGCCGCTGGGCCGGGAGAAGCGCCCCCGGGCCTTCCTGCTGGCCCGAAAACCGGAGTGAACACAAGCCGGAGGCCGAACCGCCCCGCGGGTTACGCCACGCTCATCTCCGTCAGCCTCCGCACCCCCCGGGCCGTCCCCGTCACCCCCGAGAGAAAACCCTGGGCGCGGGGTGAGGCCGTCCGGGTGAGCCAGTCGGGGTCGATGTCGCACACCGCGACCTCGACGTCGGTGCCGGCGAGGGCCAGCGGCAAGGTGTGCACGACCGTCGACGGGAAGCTCAGGATCGTCCGGCCGACAGGCCCCCGGCGGGCGATCAGCTCCAGCGGCAGCTCGGGCCGGACGATCTCCAGACCGGTCTCGACGGCCAGCCGGTGCAGCTTGTCCGTACTCTCGCGCCGGTGGGCGAAGTAGCGGGTGGCGCCGTGCGTCTTGGCCAGGGTGCGGACGGCGTCGAGGTAGCGCTCGCCGTCCACGACCCCGGTCTCCACCAGCGACGTACCGACCAGGTCGGCGCCCTTGGTGATACGCGGCGGGCCGAAGCGGGCGCGGGTCCAGGCGAAGTCGTGCGCGGTGACCCTGACGCCGTCGGGGGCCTCCGCGATGGGCATGGAGGAGAAGATCTCCACGCGCTGCTCGCCGCCGGGTGTGAGGCGGCGCCGGGCGATGGAGGACACCGGCGCGAACACCAGGTCGCGCGGGCCGCGCCGGCCGCCCTTGCGGTGCCAGCGCACGAGCCGCTCACCGCGCGCGAGCTGGGCGACGAACTCCATCGTGGCCGTGCCGTCGTCGACGACGACCAGGTCACGGGCCCTGGTGATGGTCAGCAGCAGCTGGACGTACCGGGAGAACGGGTCGCCCATGACGATCCGTTCCGCCCGCCGCAGCCGCCCCGCGAGGGAACCGACCGTCTGGAAGGGGGCCGCGGGGCCGCCGCGGGCCTCCTCCCAGCGGACGGTGTGTCCCTCGTCCCGGGCCAGGTCGGCCATGCGCCGCAGCTGACCCCGGGTCATCGGGTCGGTCGGGGACAGGACGACGAGGGTGAACCCCGCGCCGGGCTCCTCCAGCGGCCGGATGCCGTGGGCGTGGGCCCATTCCAGGACGTTGAGGAGCTGTACCGGGCTCTCCACGAAGGCGAGGGTGGTGCCGGGCTCGCCGGCGCGTGGGTTCATCGACGCAGATCCGTCCCCTTGAGAAACGCAGCGGATCCGTCAGACGCCGACCGGCTCGCCCGCCGCCGCGGCGATCTCCGCCTCGGCGACGACGCCGCTGACGCGGCGCAGCTTCTTCATCGGCGCGAGTTCGGAGTCGTAGACCTTCTTCACACCGTCACCGAGGGCGTCCTCGATCGTGCGGATGTCGCGGACCAGGCGCGTGAGGCCCTGCGGCTCGACGGAGGCGGCCTGGTCGGAGCCCCACATGGCGCGGTCGAGGGTGATGTGCCGCTCGACGAAGCAGGCGCCGAGGGCGACGGCGGCGAGGGTGGTCTGCAGGCCGGTCTCGTGGCCGGAGTAGCCGATCGGGACGTTCGGGTACTCCTTCTCCAGCGTGTTGATCACGCGGAGGTTCAGCTCCTCGGCCTTCGCCGGGTAGGTGGAGGTGGCGTGGCACATGACGATGTTGTCGCTGCCCAGGACCTCGACGGCGTGCCGGATCTGCTTCGGGGTCGACATGCCGGTGGACAGGATGACCGTCCTGCCGGTGGCGCGCAGGGCGCGCAGCAGCTCGTCGTCCGTCAACGACGCGCTGGCCACCTTGTGGGCGGGGACGTCGAACTTCTCCAGGAAGGCGACGGCCTCGGTGTCCCACGGGGAGGCGAACCAGTCGATGCCCCGGGTGCGGCAGTACTCGTCGATCTGCCGGTACTCGTCCTCGCCGAACTCCACGCGGTGGCGGTAGTCGATGTACGTCATCCGGCCCCACGGCGTGTCCCGCTCGATGTCCCACTGGTCGCGCGGGGTGCAGATCTCGGGGGTGCGCTTCTGGAACTTCACGGCGTCACAGCCGGCCTCGACGGCGGCGTCGATCAGCTTGAAGGCGTTCTCCAGCTCACCGTTGTGGTTGATGCCGATCTCGCCGCAGATGTAGACGGGGCGGCCGGGGCCGACCTCGCGCGAGCGGAACGTGCGCAGACGGGAGTTGGTGCTCATGACAGGGGTGTCCTTACTTGGGGAGCGTGGTGAGCTCGGGGAACGGGGGGAGCTCGGGGAGGGAGTCGAGGGAGGGGCCGAGGAGCCAGCCGGCGATCTCCCGGACGGCGCCGTCGCCACCGGGGACGGTGGTGACCGCGCGAGCGGCGCCGCGTACGACGGCATGGGCGCTCGCGACCGCGACGGGCCAGCCGACGAGGGCGAAGCAGGGCAGGTCGTTGACGTCGTTGCCGACGTAGAGCACGCGCTCCGGCGCGATGCCCGCTTCCTCGCACCACTGCTTGAGCGCGAGGTCCTTGCGGTCGATGCCGTGCAGCACCGGCAGCTTCAGCTTGCGGGCCCGGGCGGCGACGACCGGGTTGCGTTCCGTGGACAGGATCAGCATCTTCAGGCCGCTGTCGCGCAGAGCCGCGATGCCGAGTCCGTCGCCGCGGTGCACGGAGACGAGCTCCCGTCCCTCGGAGTCGATCAGCACCCGGTCGTCGGTCTGGGTGCCGTCGAAGTCGAGGACGACCGCGTCGATGTCGTCGTACGCCGGGCGGGTGGGCGGGGGGACATCCGCGAGGGAACCGGGCCGGGCCGCGTCGAGGAGGGGCGCGAGGGCGCGGGCCCGGGCGAGGTCGTGCGGGTCGTCGATCTCCAGCACGCGCGCGGGGTCGGTGCGCACGAGTTCGGTGCGGCCGAAGAAGCGGTGCCGGTGGGTGCGGAAGCCGGCCGCGTCCATGGCGTAGGCGGCGCCGGTCTCCAGCAGGTCCTGGGGGCGGTCCTGGCGGCGGGGGCGGAAGGACTTGTCGTGGTTGACGCCGTAGCCGCCGTCCGGCTCCTGGGAGGTGTCGTCGCGCCAGAGGAAGCCGTGGAACGGGGCCACGGTCACCGCCGTGTCGGCGCCCTGCTCCACGATGGCCGCGGCGACCCCGTCGACGTCCTCGCGGACCAGGAACGGGCTGGTGCACTGCACGAGGAGCACCACGTCCACGGGGGTGCCGTGCAGCGTCTCGTAGGCGTCCAGGGCGTGCAGGACGGCGGCCTCGGAGGTGGCGGTGTCCCCGGCGATGGCGGCGGGCCGCAGCACGACCTCGGCGCCGGCCTCGCGGGCGGCGGCCGCGATGGCCTGGTCGTCGGTGGAGACGACGACGTCGGTGACCAGCCGGGCGGCGCGGCACTCGCGCACGGCGCGGGCGACCAGCGGGACGCCGCCGACGGGAGCGAGGTTCTTCGCGGGGACGCCCTTGGAGCCGCCGCGGGCGGGGATCACGGCGAGCACGCGGCGCGCCGGTGTGTCGGGCATGGGGTGTTCTCCTTGGACTCCTTGGAGCGGGGTCACAGCTCCCCCATCCGCCGGATGACGGGCGCCACGCGCTGCACGCCGTGCCGGTAGGCGCCACGCGCGGCCCGGCGCACGATCTGCCGGACGGGCCCGGGTTCCTTGTCGGCGGCGGGGGCGCCCGGCAGCGGGCTGCCGTCGGGGGCGAGGTGGTGACGGGCGAGGATGCCGGGCAGGTATCCGGGTGCGGTCTCGCTCGTGTAGTACGGCGTGAGGGGCGGCAGTCCGCCGGGCTGTGCGAGGAGTTTCGCGATCCGCTCACGGGCGGTGTCGAACGCGGTCGCGTAGTCGCCGTCGGCGGCGACGCCCTGGCGGGCCACCCACTCGGGGTCGGGTTCGGGCCGGTGTCCGGCGTCGAGCCGGTCCCAGGAGGCCAGGCAGCCGGAGCCGGTGAAGTGGTGGTTGCCGAGGACCTCGCGCACCCCGAGGTCGGTGAGCACGACGGTCGGGATACGGCGGTGCAGGGACTCCAGGGCCGCGGTGGAACTCACCGTCACCAGCAGGTCGGTGCGGTCGAGGACCTCGCCCATGTTCCCGTACACCAGGCGGAGGTTGGGCGGCAGCGGGCCGGCCTTCTGCGCCAGCTTCTGGTAGGGCAGCTCCTCCAGGTGCGTGGTGTGCTCGCCGGGCCTGGAACGGAGCTTGAGCAGCACCTCGCGCTCGGGGTGGAGGCGGGCGTGCCGGATCAGGCGGTCCAGCAGATAGGTGCGGTCCTTGCGGGACTCCGGGACGGAGGGCTGGGCGGCGAACACCACGGTGTAGGGGTCGTGCGCGCCGGTGTAGGGGTCGCCGCCGAGGAACGGCAGGGCGACCTCGGTGACCGCGGCGGCGTCGGCGCCCACACCCTCGTACACCGCGCGGAAACGCTCGGCGTCCTGGCGGGAGTTGGCGAGGACGAGGTCGGCGCCGTGCCGCAGCAGCAGGCCGTCGGCGAGCTTCTCGTAGACGACCCCGACATAGCCGGTGACCACGACGGGGCGCTCGGGGCGGCCCTGCCAGGCCCGCTTCAGCCCGTGCAGCATCGCCTGCACCCCGCCGCCGACGAGCGCCAGCACGAGCACGTCGTACGACTCCTCGCGCGGCTCCCGCATCGCGCGGAGGAACTGAACGGCGGTCACCTCGCGCAGGGAGTCCGCGCGGACGCCGACTTCCTCGAGCTGGCGGGCGGTGGGGGTGGCGCGGCCCCGCAGGAGATAGCCGTCGAGGCGGACTTCGGCGTCCTCGGGAAGAAGGCGGCGCGCGGTGAGCGCACCCCATTTCCACCGGGTGTCGGAATCCGCGAGAACGGCGACTCGCAGGGCGTTCGTTGCACTGACTGGCACGCCGAAGACGCTAGGAAGGAATTCCTAGGCCCGGCCCAACCCGACCGCAACAAACGGTTAACAGCATGCCGCCGTACGGCGAATCGGCACGTGAACGGGGCCGGGTCGGGCTGGATTCACGACTTGGCCACACGTCGTTCACTCCTCGGCAAACCGACGGCAAAGACGCGGGCCGGACCCGCGCCCTAACGTCACCTGCGTGGTCAAGCTCTCCGTCATCGTGCCCTTCTACAACGTGCAGCAATACGCCCCGGCCGCCGTCCGGTCCCTGCGCGCCAACGCCCGGGAGGACTTCGAGTTCATCCTGATCGACGACTGTTCGACGGACGGCACGAAGGAAATCCTCGAACGCGCCGAGCGTGAACTTCCCGGCGCGGTGCTGATCCGACGTACCGAGAAAGGGGTGTCCGCCGCACGCAACACCGGAATCGACGCGGCCCGTGGCGAGTATCTGACGTTCATGGACGGAGACGACTACGCCGCTCCCGGCTATTTCGCGCAATTGGTCGATTCCATCGAGTCGTTGGGCTGCGATTTCGTCCGCACCGACCACGTGCGGTTCACCGGAAGTCAGCGCACCCTGTACCGGGTGCCGTTCGGGCCGCGTGACACCGTCGTGGACCCGCGCGCGGTGATCCTCCCGGCGGAGCGCTCCACCCCGGTGGACTACCCGTACTCCTGGGCCGGCGCCTACCACCGGCGGCTGGTCGACGAGGGGCTGCTGCACTTCCCCGAGGATCTGCGCACCGCCGAGGACCGGCCCTGGATCTGGCGGCTGCACCGCAAGGCGAAGTCCTTCGCGGTGCCGAGCGTGTTCGGCATCTTCTACCGGCGGGGCGTCACCTCGTCGCTGACGCAGATCGGCGACACGCGGCAGCTGGACTTCATCCGCTCCTTCGACCGGGTGCTGGCGGAGACCGCCGAGGACGTGGACGCGGACCTCTTCCTGCCCAAGGCCGTGCGCACCTACTGCGCCATCATCAGCCACCACCTGGCCACCATCGAGAAGTTCGAGGCGCCGGTGGCCCGCCGACTCCGTTCCCTGAGCGCCGCGGCCCTGCGCCGGATGCCGCAGGACCTGCTCAACGACACCCTGGACTCCATGGACCTCGACCGCGCCACCCAGCTGCGCCGACTGCGCCGCAGGCCCACGACGGCCTCGGAGGCCGTGGCATGAGCGACCGCCGCACCACCCGGATCTTCTGCGCCTCCACCCTGTACGGCGCCGCCACGCTGGCCGCCGCGCTCGACGCCGGCTGCTTCGGCCCCGCCGACCGCAGGCTGCTGCTGGTCAGCAACAACAGCGCGGCACCGGAGCTGAGCGAGCCCTTCGACGCCTCGCCGGCCTTCGCGCACCTGCGGGACCGCTTCGACGGCGTGCTGTCGTGGAACGAGGCCATTTCCCCCTTCCACCCGGGCGGCTGGTCCCCGCGCCCGGACGACCAGATCCTGTGGGAGCGCCATCTGCGGATGCTGTGGGACCTGGGCGACGACCGGATCGAGCTGGCCGTGGAGTCCATCCAGGTCAATCCGGCGCTGGCGATCTGCCAGATCTTCGGCGGCGCGCCCGTCGACGTGTACGCGGACGGGCTGATGTCCTACGGCCCGACCCGCTTCAAGATCGACCCGCTGGTGGGGACCCGGGTGCGGCGGGTGCTGCATCTGGACCTGGTGCCGGGTCTGACGCCGCTGCTGCTCACCGAGTTCGGTGTCGCACCCGAGATCGTGCCGACGGATGCCTTCCTGAAGGTGCTCGGCCAACTCGGCGGCACCGGCGAGGAACTGCCGGTGGCCGAGGAAGCGGCGCTGCTGCTCGGCCAGTACCTGTCCGCGCTGGACATCCTCACCGACGAGGAGGAGGAAGACCTCCATGTGCGGATGCTGCGCGGGGCGGTGGGGCTCGGCCACACGCGCGTGGTGTTCAAGCCGCACCCCTCGGCCCCGGCCCGCTGGTCGCGCGCGCTGGAGCAGGAGGCGGAGCGGCTCGGCGCCGAACTGACCGTGCTGGACACGCCCGTGCTCGCCGAGGTGGTGTACCAGCGGATGCGTCCGGCGCTGGTCGTCGGCTGCTTCTCCACCGCGCTGCTGACCGCCTCCGCGCTGTACGGCCTGCCGGTGGCGCGCACCGGCACCGGGCTGCTGCTGGAGCGGCTCGCCCCGTACGAGAACAGCAACCGGGTGCCGGTCACCATCGTCGACGCACTGCTGCCCGACCTGGCGGACGGCGACGCCGTGCGCGAACAGCACCGTGGCCTGGACGTGGACGCCCTCACGGAGCTGCTGCGGGCGGTCGGCTATGCGATGCAGTCGAAGATCTACCCCGAGCTGCGCCCGGCCGCCGAGCGGTATCTGAGCCGGCGGCTGAACACGCACACCTGGCGGTACTTCAAGCGCCGCCGCCTGACGTCGCTGGGCCTGCCCGGCGGGGTGCCGGCGCAGCTGGCGTTCATCCCGCGCAGTGCGACGGTGCGCCGGATGGCACGGCGGGCGCGGACGCTGCGGCGCCGGGTGGTCCGCCGGGGCGGCGCGTGAACGGTGGCCGGCGACGGCTGGATGAACTCTCGCGGACGGCCGGGCGAAAGGTCGCCGTGAGGGCTCGATGCGGCCGGTGGGCGCCGTTAGCGTCCGGTTGAGTTGACGAGCTTCGATGAGAGGTCCCTGTGATCGACACGCCCGCGGACACCCTGGGGAGCGCCGCGGCCGGCCCGGCGGTGCGCACCACGATTCCGCAGCCGCCGGCCAAGCTCCGGCCGGTGCGGCTGCGCGCCCTGGACGGGCTGCGCCTGGTGGCCGCGCTGATGGTGGCGGCCTACCACTACGGCGGCCGGGGCGGCGAGGTCACCAAGGCCTGGGGCAGTTCACCGCGCTTGCAGTTCCCGAGGCTGCACACCCTCTTCGCCTACGGCTGCCTGGGCGTGCAGATCTTCTTCGTGATCAGCGGCTTCGTGATCTGTATGAGCGGCTGGGGCCGTCCGCTGCGTTCGTTCTTCGCCTCCCGCGCCTCCCGCCTGCTGCCCGCCTACTGGGTGGCGATCGTGCTGGTGACGGCGGTGATGGCGCTGCCGGTGCTGACGTACAAGACGGTGCCGGCGAGCGAGACGCTGGTGAACTTCACCATGCTGCAGATGCCGCTCGGCGCCCACCGGGTGCTCGGGGTGTGCTGGACGCTGTGGGCGGAGGTGCGCTTCTACGCCCTGTTCGCGCTGTGCATCGTGCTGCCGGGCGCCACCCGCCGCCGCGTGATCCTGTTCTGCGCCTGCTGGACACTGGCGGCGGCGATCGCGGGCGGGCTGAACCAGCCCGTGCTGGACGCCGTGGTGATGCCGGACTACGCGCCGTTCTTCATCGGCGGCATGGGCCTGTACCTGGTGCACCGCGACCGCCGTGACCCGTACGCCTGGGGCATCACCGCGGTCAACTGGCTGATCGGCCAGCAGGTCGCGGTGCGCAGCCTGTGGCACCCGGTGACGCCGGACATGTTCTCCTACCGCAGCGCCTACGGCGTCATCCTGATCGTCACGCTCGGCTTCCTCGCCGTCGCCGCGATCGCGCTGGGCCGGCTGCACTGGGCGAACTGGCGCTGGCTGACGGTCGCGGGCGCGCTGACGTACCCGTTCTACCTGGTCCACGAACACCTGGGCTGGCCAGTCATCCAGGCCCTCCACCGCGGCCTCGGCATCCCGTCCTACGGCACGTTCCTGCTCACGGTGGCCATCATGCTGGCGCTGGCGTGGCTGATGAACAAACTGGTGGAGGAGCGCTTCACCCCGAAACTGAGGGCGTTGCTGAACCGCCCCGCGGGCTGACGCCTAGGCGCTGGCCAGGGACAGCTTCAGCGCGAACCCGAGGAACAGCGCCCCCGCCGCCGAAGTGGCCCCGGCCGCAAGGCGCTTGCGGCGGCGGAAGGCGTCGGCGAGGCGGGTGCCGCCGAATATGAGCAGGGACAGGTAGAGGAAGCTGGCCGTCTGCAGCAGGGCGCCGAGGACGACGAAGGAGAGCGCCGGGTAGGCGTAGTGCGGGTCGACGAACTGCACGAAGAAGGAGATCAGGAACAGGATCGCCTTCGGGTTCAGCAGGGAGACCACCAGGGCACGCCGGTAGGGCCGCTCATCGGCGGGCTCGGCGTCGGCGACGGCGGGCTCGGCGAGAGCCTCCGCGTGTTCCCCGCGCGCCTTCCACATCGCCCGGGCCGAGCGCAGCATGCCGTACGCCATCCACGCGAGGTATCCGGCGCCGGCGTACTTCACCACCAGGAACAGCAGCGGGGTCGTGGACAGTACGGACGCCGCGCCGAGCGCCGCCAGCGTCATCAGGATCGTGTCCCCGGTGAAGACCCCGGCCGCCGCCTTGTACCCGGTGCGGATGCCCTTGCGGGCGGCGACGGACAGGACGTAGAGCGAGTTGGGGCCGGGCAGCAGCACGATCAGTACGAGGCCGGCCAGGTAGGTGGGGAGATCGATGACGCCGAACATGGAAAGGAGTGTCGCACGGGGGTACGACACTCCTCACCGGGGTTTCGCCTCAGTTCCCCTGCGGAGGATCAGCGCAGCTCAGAACGCATCCGACGGCACGTAAGTCCCCCACACCTCGCGGAGCGCGTTGCACACCTCGCCCACCGTCGCGCGGGCGCGCAGGGCGTCCTTCATCGGGTAGAGGACGTTGTCCTCGCCCTCCGCGGCCTTCTTCAGGGCCGCCAGCGCCGAGTCCACCGCCGTCTGGTCGCGCTCGGCGCGCAGCTTGGCGAGGCGTTCGGCCTGCTGGGCCTCGATGGCCGGGTCGACGCGCAGCGGCTCGTACGGCTCCTCCTCGTCGAGCTGGAAACGGTTGACGCCGACCACGACCCGCTCGCCCGCGTCGGTCTCCTGCGCGATGCGGTAGGCGTTGCGCTCGATCTCGCCCTTCTGGAAACCGTGCTCGATCGCGTTGACCGCCCCGCCCAGGTCCTCCACCTTGCCCATCAGCTCCAGCGCCGCCGCCTCGACCTCGTCGGTCATCCTCTCGATGACATACGAGCCCGCGAACGGGTCGACCGTCGCCGTCACATCCGTCTCATAGGCCAGCACCTGCTGCGTACGCAGGGCCAGACGCGCGGACTTGTCGGTGGGCAGCGCGATCGCCTCGTCGAAGGAGTTCGTGTGCAGCGACTGCGTACCGCCGAGCACCGCCCCGAGGCCCTGCACCGCCACGCGCACCAGGTTCACCTCCGGCTGCTGCGCCGTCAGCTGCACACCCGCCGTCTGCGTGTGGAAACGCAGCATCATCGACTTCGGGTTCTTCGCCCCGAACTCCTCCTTCATCACCCGCGCCCAGATCCGGCGCGCGGCGCGGAACTTGGCGACCTCCTCCAGGATCGTCGTCCGGGCGACGAAGAAGAAGGACAGCCGGGGCGCGAAGTCGTCGACGTCCATGCCGGCCGCGACCGCCGTGCGCACGTACTCGATGCCGTCGGCGAGGGTGAAGGCGATCTCCTGCGCGGGCGAGGCGCCGGCCTCGGCCATGTGGTAGCCGGAGATCGAGATCGTGTTCCACTTCGGGATCTCGGCCTTGCAGTACTTGAAGATGTCCGCGATCAGGCGCAGCGACGGCTTCGGCGGGAAGATGTACGTCCCGCGCGCGATGTACTCCTTCAGCACGTCGTTCTGGATCGTGCCGGTCAGCCTGTCCGCGCTGACGCCCTGCTCCTCCCCCACCAGCTGGTACATCAGCAGGAGCAGAGCCGCGGGGGCGTTGATCGTCATCGACGTGGACACCTTGTCCAGCGGGATGCCGCCGAACAGCACCCGCATGTCGTCGACGGAGTCGATCGCCACGCCGACCTTGCCGACCTCACCGTGCGCGATCGGCGCGTCGGAGTCGTGGCCCATCTGCGTGGGCAGGTCGAACGCGACCGACAGGCCCATCGTGCCGTTCGCGATCAGCTGCTTGTAGCGGGCGTTGGACTCCACCGCCGTACCGAAACCCGCGTACTGCCGCATCGTCCACGGCCGGCCGGTGTACATCGACGGATACACACCACGAGTGAACGGATACGAACCCGGCTCGCCCAGCTTCTCGGCCGGGTCCCAGCCCGCCAGATCCCCCGGCCCGTACACCGGCTCGATGGGCAGTCCGGACTCCGACTCGCGTGCCATGGTGTGCCTCCGCACTACATCTGTTACTCGCCAGTAGAAACCAACCCTCGCCACGGACTGTAGCGACGGCCGTGCGCCCGGTGGAGTGCCCCACACTGGGACCTTGCTCACAACGATGCCGCGCCGTTCGCGAGGCGTCACGCCTGGAAAGCATCAGAAGGACACCAACCCGAAGCGGTGAGACGGCGGGGGTCCGCGATGCGTACAACGGGCATGATCAGATCGGCCGGCGTGGGGGCTGCCGTGGTGGCGGTGGTGACGCTCGGCGGCTGCACCGTGCAGGGCGCGGGCGGCGGGCAGCGCTCGCCGGTCCACATCGACCTGCCCGGTGCGTCCTCGCCGTCCCGTGGACCGTCGCACTCCTCCAGTGGCTCCCCCGGCTCCCCGGACTCCTCCGACGGCAAGCCGGCCGCCGCGCCGCGGGTGCTGCTCGCGCCCGGCGACAGCGGGCGGTACGTGCGTGAACTCCAGGCCCGGCTACGGCAGGTGGCGTGGCTGTTCGACGGTCCGACCGGCAGCTACGACGACCTCACCGAGCAGGCCGTCAAGGGCTTCCAGGGCAAGCGCGGGCTGCCGCGGACCGGACGGGTCGACACGGTGACCTGGCAGCGGCTGCTGCGGATGACGCACGAACCCGGCAAGTGGGAGCTGTATCTGATGGGTGGCCAGCCCGCCGCCGCGCCGGACCCGCGCTGCCTGACCGGCCGGGTGCTGTGCATCAGCAAGTCCAGCCGCACCCTGCGCTGGATGATCGACGGGCGGACGGTGTCGACCATGTCGGTCCGCTTCGGCTCGCAGTACACGCCGACGCGGGAAGGTGTCTTCCACGTGTACTGGAAGTCCCGGCACCACGTGTCGACGCTGTACGACTCACCGATGCCGTACGCGATGTTCTTCAGCGGCGGCCAGGCGGTGCACTACTCCTACGACTTCGCCGCCCGGGGTTACGCCGGCGGCTCGCACGGCTGTGTCAACGTCCGGGACGAGACGGCGATCGCAGCGCTCTTCGCGCAGGTCCGCAACGGCGACAAGGTCGTCGTGTACTGGTGACACCGCGGGTGGCAGGGAGAGTGAGACGGGCGCGGGCGGGACCGGGGGAACGTGCCCCGCCCGCGCCAGGTGCACGAGCCGTAGGTACGGGGGGAACCCCGGCTCAGTGCGACGGCCGATGACCAGTCGGCTCACTCATTACTGCGCCCCTGCGGCAGAAAACGTCACACCCTGCCCGAAAATTTTTCCACCAGTTGCATCACCGCAGGTCAGGGGGCGTGCGACGGGGTCGTCACGTGGCCGCTGCGGCCCTGACCCCGGCCGCCCGACGGGCCGTGACCGTGGCCTTGGCCGCCGGACGGGCCATGACCGTGGCCGCCGGATCCGCCGTGGCCGCCGCCGTCACCGCCCTGGCCGCTGCCTTTGCCGCCGTCTTCGCCTCCGGCCTTGGCGCCGCCGCTGTCACCACCGCTGTCACCACCGCTGTGCCCGCCTGTGCCGCCGCCCTGGTCACCGCCCTTGTCACCACCCTGGCCGCCGGTCTGGCCGCCGGCGCCTTTGCCGCCCTGGTCGGCGTTGCCGGTACCGCCCGCCGTGGCGCCGTGGCTGCCGCCCTTGCCGGACGAGCCCTTGCCCGCACCGGTGGAGCCGCGGCCACTGCCGCCCCGCGTGTGGCCCGCCCCGTCCTGACCGGAGCCGGCTCCGGGAGCGGCGAGGACCGTCCTGCAGTACGCGCCCACGCGCGGGGCACCGCCCGCCGCGGTTTCCAGGGCGCGCCGGCGGTCGCCGTCCAGCGCGCGGCCGCCCCGCAGGTCCTGGCAGGCCTCGGTGATCCGGCGCCGCGCGGCGTCCGCGCCACGGCCGTCGGCGGAGTCCGGGCCGCCCGCGGTGTCACGGTCGCCGTCGCGCGCGGTGCCGGAGCCCGCGGTGGTGCCGGCGGAGGCCGTTCCGGTGCCGTCCGGCGAGGGCGTGGCCGGCGGGTGCTCGCCCGTGGCGTCGGCCGACACCGACACGCGGGGATCGGGCTCGGCGCCGCCGAACGCCGGGAGCACCCCGGTCCCGGCCGCGACCGCGACGCCGCCGACCGTGCCGACGGCCACGACGGCACACAGCGCCAGCCGCAGCGGACGGCCCCAGCGGGCGCGACGGCCTGGCGGTTGCCCGGCGCCGAGCCGGACGACACCGTTGTCCGGGACGCGGGCGGCGTCGCCGGTGTGCGCGGTGCGCGCGGTGCGCGCCGCGCGGAAGGCGGCCAGGGCCGCGTTCTCGCCGGCGAGTCCGGTGTCGGCCTCCTCCGGTACGGCGGACAGCGCACCCAGGGCCCGGGCGAGCCGTTCGGCCTGCTCACGGGCGTCAGGGGGGACGGTGGCCGGCGGCTCGCCGCGCAGCAGACGCTCCGCCGTCTCGCGGTCCAGCCACCTGTACTGCTCGTCGGCCATCACATGTCCTTCTGCGTCCGCGCCCATCGTTGCGTCACACCGGCGGACGTCACCGCGCGGGCGCGCGGTTCTCTCTGCTGCGGCAGCGCGTCGAGCACGCCGGCCGATTCCGGATCGCCGTCCGGGCGCTCCCCGAGCAGCTCGGCGAGCTTCTTCAGGCCGCGGTGCGCGGCTGTGCGCACGGCTCCCGGCCGCTTGCCGAGGGTCTGTGCCGCGGTCTTGGCGTCGAGGCCGACGACCACACGCAGCACGACCGCCTCGGCCTGGTCCTGCGGCAGCCGGGCGATGAGGGACAGGGCGCGGTCGGTGGCCAGCGCCTCCATGGCCTCGCCCGCGGTGTCGGAGTCCGCGGGGCGGCCGGTCAGCTCGGTCTCGTCGCCGCCGACGGCGGGGCGGCGGCCGCGCATGCGTATATGGTCCAGCGCCCGGTTGCGCGCGATCCGCGCGGCCCAGCCGCGGAAGCGGTCGGCGTCCCCCTCGAAGCGCTCCAGATCGCGGGCGATCTGCAGCCACGCCTCGGAGGCGACGTCCTCCGCTTCGAGGTCGCCGACGAGCGTCCTGACGTATCCGAGCAGCCGTGGATGTACGGTGCGGTACACGGCACGGAACGCGGTCTCGTCCCCGTCCTGCGCCGCACGCACCGCGGCTGTCAGCTCCGCGTCGTCCCCCAGCACCCTGGTTCCTCGATCGATGGTCGCGGTTCAAGACCGCAGGTGGTCGCGGTGGTCCGGGCCCCCCGCGGTCCGGCGCGAAAGGCACGTTACGGCCTTAAACCGCTGCTCGTCCATGTCGGACCGGGATGCAACCATCTCGTGACGCGCACGGATGCCGACGGGGTGTGACAGAAAACGCACGCTCGGCGCTGTAGGAAGTACGGGCCGCCGCGCGGCCCGTGTCGCGCGACGGCCGGGGCCTCTCCTGTGGGGGGTGGCGGCCCCGGCCGTTGCCATGGCGGCACGGCACACCGGTGACAGCGGGGTTCACCTGCTCCCCGGTGGCCTATTTCTTCGCTTTCTGCGTCTTCCCGCTTCCGCCGTGCGGCTGAGTGGCCTGGTCGTCCGGCCGGCCGCTGTGTTCCGTGCCGTGGCCCGGCTGGGTGGGCCGGTTCGCCGCGGTGGGGTGGGCGGCCGGGCTCGCGCCCGGGTGCCCGAGCTGCTCGGCGCAGTACGCCTCGACCCGGTTCGCGCCGCCCGCGGCCGCGACGAGCCGCTGCCAGGCCGTGGCGTCGAGTGTCTTGCCGTTGTCCCGGACCTGCTGCCAGGCGCGGCAGTGGGCCTCGGTGTCCTGAGCCGTCCCGGGCCGGTCGGGGCGTCCGGGCGGTCCGGTGCGGGGCAGGCCGGCGGGGGTGCCGGGCGCCGTGGCGGCGGACGTTTCCGCCGCGTTGCCGGGGGCGCCGGTGGCGGACCGTGATCCGCGCCGCCCGCCGTCCGGGCCGCCGGGGCCGTCGGAGGGGGAGTCGGGAGTGCCGATCGCCGCGAAGGCGACACCCCCGAGGGTGAGGCTCGCCGCCAGCACGGACAGCACGGCCTTCAGCGAGCGCCGGGGGCGCCGGGGGCGGGGCTGCCAGTCGTCACGCCGCCGGGTGCCGGCCCGGTGGGCGCCCGAGTCCCGCGCCGCACGGAACGCGGCCACAGCGCGCTGCTCGGCATCCGGATCGACCTCACGGCTCAGGATCGCGGCGGCCAGCAGGTCCTCCAGCGCGAGCCGGTCGCCCCCGGCCGCGGGCGCGCCGGACGGCGGCGGGGAGCCGGGCGTGCCGCGGTCGCCGGACGGCGGCGGGGAGCCGGGCGTGCCGCGGTCGCCGGACGGCGTCGGGACGCCGTCGGCGGCGTGAGTCGCGGACGCGGGCGCGCCAGGGTGGGTGTGCCGGCGAGTGTGCGGCTCGCCGCCCCTGTGCGTGTCACCCATGTCCGTGTCCGTCCCTCTCCGTCCGGCCCGCTTGGCCGGACCCCTGCTGTGGGGTGTACGGCCTGCCGCCGCCACCGTTCATTTCGACTCCCCCAGCGTCCGGGAAGCCTCATCCGTCACACCTTCGCCCGCCGGGGCCGCCACGCCGAGCTGCCGGGCGAGTCGCCGCAGCCCCCGGTGGGCGGCGGTGCGGACCGCGCCCGGGCGTTTGCCGAGGACCCGTGCCGCCGCGGGGCCGTCGAGCCCGACGACGACCCGCAGCAGCACCGCCTCGGCCTGGTCGCGGGGCAGTTCGCGCACGAGGGCGAGGGTCTGCTCGGTGGAGAGCGACTCCAGCGCCTGGTCGTGCGTGCTGTGCGGCCCGGGCAGCTCCAGCAGCTCCGCGTCCAGGGCCGCCGGGCGCGGCCGTGAGCGCCGGCGGCGCAGATGGTCCAGCGCCCGGTGCCGGGCGATGGTGGCCGTCCAGCCGCGAAAGCCCGCGCCGTCGCCCTTGAATCGCCCGAGGTCGCGGGCTATCTCCAGCCAGGCGTCGGAGGCCACGTCCTCGGCGTCCTCCCCCACCAGGCCGCGCAGATAGCCGAGCAGACCGGGCTGCACGATCCGGTACGCGACCGCGAAAGCGGCCTCGTCACCCGCCTGGGCCCGTGCGACCGCCGCGCCCAGCTCTCCGTCGTACGCCTGCGCACGCCGGGATTTGCCTCCCTGGCCCAAGACCGCCCTCGTTCGTCGTCCACGCCTCCACGGTCATCAGCGTCGTGGCTCACGGAAGTGTCACAGCATGTCAGACGGCCGCCCGCCGGGCCCGGCCGTGCAGGGTGAGATAGAAGGTCTGCAGCGAGTCCTCGGGGGCGCCCACCGAGAAGCGGTTGAGGACCTTGCCGAGGGGGTTCCAGACCCGGCCGTCGGGCATCCGCACCCCGACCGCCTGCCCGAAGCAGCCGCGCTGATCGGCGTCGAGGTCCACCCAGGCGGCGCCCGCCCGGCGCACGAGGACCTCACCGACGTAGGCGCCGAGCCCGAACAGCGTGCCGGCCACGCGCTCGCGGTCGGCGCCGCCCTTGCGCAGTCCGTCGACGATGAAGTCCACGACGCGCAGGCTGCGCACGGAGTAGTCGAGCGGCAGCCGATGGCTGGTGCTCGCACGGGCGACGAAGGCCGCCGCGTGCGATCGCATCCGGCGTGCGTACGGCCCGCGTTGGTGCGCGGTGTCCATGGGCTCCCCCTCGCTCGGTCCCGGGAGGAACCCCGTGGCTCCCCCCGACTACCAAGCGGATGCCGGACCTTGGGCGTCACGGGCCGCAAGGGTGTGCATGGCCACAGCGAAACCGGGCGCGGGCGTACGGCCTTCGCGGCGCTCGTACGTCGGGGCGTGCCGGGCGGTGTCAGTCGGGCGTCGTCGCGTCCCGGCACAGCAGGCGCAGGGAGCCGTGGCCCGCGTAGGTGCGGTGGGCCTCGTCCATCGGATCCCAGAGCTTGCCGTCGGGGGTGCGCACCCAGTGGTCGCCGCCGCTCGTCCACCACTCGGCGCCGGCCTGGCGGACGATCACCTCGCCGGCGTAGGCGCCGAATCCGCGCAGCACGGTCGCCACGGCGGCTTCGGGGGCGCCCTCGCGCCGTATCTCCTCGATCATCCGGTCGACGCGCCACAGGCTCTGCGCCGAATAGTCGAGGTGGAGGCGGGCGCCCTCGCGCATGGTGGCCACCACGTCGGCCGCCCACCGTGCGGGTTTGGCGGCGGCCTGCGGTCTGCCGTCCTGCCCGGGCGTCCGCTGGTGCCAGGTCGTGTGCTGGTGGCTAACAGTCGTCACGTACCCAAGAGCGCGCCGGGCCGGTGCGGTGTCACGGGGTTTCCGGGGTGTTCGGCGAACCGGCGCGAGTCCGCCCCAGCGCCCCCGCACGACGGTCACAGGACCCGCCCGGCGCGGCGGGTTTCAAGGAGCCGTTACGGGGTTCAGGCCCGTCCGCGGGACCGGCGTGAGACCACCGCGCGCAGCACCCGGCGGCCCTCGGTGGAGACGTCCAGCGCCCGGCGCAGGCCGGACGTGCCGTGTTCGGCGAGGACTTCGAGGACGGTGACCTGGCGGCGCAGCTCGGCGGCGACCAGCGGGGAGATGCCGTCGGTACGGCCCTGGCGGCGCGCGTCGACGCCGGAGGTGTCCTCGGTGGGGTCGAGCAGCCGGTGGATCTGCAGCGAGGCGACCGAGCAGGCGTCCGCCCACACCCGCACCTGCGGCGCGAACCGTTCGCCGGGCGCGGCGGCGAGCATCCGCTGGGCCAGCAGGGTCGCCTCGTCGCCGGCATCGGCGGACAGCGCGAGCTTGCCGCGTGCCGCGTCGAGCAGGTCGCCCCAGGCGCCGCCGGCGTCGGCCGTGCCGTCCGCGAGATTGCCCCACAGGGGCCGCAACGTCTCGTCGTCGCCGCCCAGCAGGGGCAGGCACCGATCCAAACAAGCCAGTCCGCTCGCGGCCAGCCCGCGTTCGTCAGCTTGCGAGATGAGGACCACCAGGCTCATCCACGCCTCCCTCGACGGGGCGCCATCCCTTACGGAGCCCGTACTTCCCCTTACTGCGTGCGACGCCCGCGCAGTGTCACAGGGGTACCACACCGAACCGGTCGAGGAAGGCGAAGCAGGTATTTTCGGCCAGCGGACCGGGCCACCGCGCAGGCGCTTCCCTGACGTACCCGAACAGGACGGGCACCCCGTGCACGGCCCGCCGCAGCCGGTCCGGGGAACGGATCAGCCGAGCCTGGCGGCCAGGGACTTGAACTGTGTCCAGGACAGAGCGGGCCTGCCCGGGTTCCAGAGCTTCTGCGCCGTCGCCCGCAGCGGCATCCGGATGCCGGCCGCGACCTGGTCCTGGGTCTGGGCGTGGGGGAAGTCGCCCCAGACGGCGAACGAGCCGCCGAGGATCTGCCCGTCGTAGCGGGCGGGGACCGGCTGGGTGCCGCGCAGCACGCGCGGACTCCACTCCTCGTAGATGCGCTGCCCGGTCGGGTAGAAGAACTGGTTGGGCTGCCCGAGGACGTAGTAGAGGTACGTGTCGTTGTAGTTGATCACCTTGCGGCCCGCGCTCAGGTACTCCACGGGCTGCCGGGCCCCGATCTCCTTGCCGGTCCAGTACGCCACCTGGAGATCGCCGGCGGGCCGCACCGACGTCCCCCGGTAGAAGCCGTCGTTCCAGGCGCGCAGGGTGCGGTCGTGGGCGCGGACGGTGTCGGCGCGGTCGTCGAGCCAGCCGGTGGCGAGGTCGGCGATGGTGGCGGAGGGGCCGTGGGCCTCGCGGGCGGCGGCCGCGAGCTGCGGGTAGCTCGCCGCGGGGTTCTTCGCCATCAGCGCCTGGTACTCGTCGCCGCCGAGGTTCCATTTGTCTCCGGGGAACACGTCGGCGTACTCGTCGAGCAGGTCGTCGACGATCCGGGCGGCCGCGTCCTCGGAGACGTCGACGGCGCCGCGCGCCACGTTGCCGCGCGCGCTGACGAGCTTCAGATCGGGGTGGGCGGCGATCACGGCGCCGAGGTGCCCCGGCGAGTCGATCTCCGGCACGACGGTGATGTGCCGGCTCGCGGCGAGCTGGACGATCCGCTTGACCTGCGCCTTGGTGAGGTGGTCCGGGGAGACGATCTCCGGGTGGCTGCCGGACTCGATCCGGAACCCCTGGTCGTCGGAGAAGTGCAGCCCCAGCTCGTTGAACTTCAGATCGCCGAGCTCGCGGATGCGGTCCTCGATCCAGCCGGCGGTGAACGGCTTGCGCGCGATGTCAAGCATGAACCCGCGCACCGGCTTCGCCGGCTCGTCGCGCACCACACCCTCCGGCGCGCTGCCCGCCCCGCGCACCTCCTGCTTCAGCGTGCGGGTGCCGTAGAAGACGCCCGCCTCCCCGGGCCCGCTGATCACCACCCGCCCGCCGCGCACGGTCATGGTGTACGACTCCGGGTTGCCGCTCTCGCCGCCGCCGAGCGCCAGTCGTACGTCACCGGCGCGCACGTCGTCGCGCCGCCCGCCGTAGGCGAGCCCCAGCTCACCGGCGATCAGCCTGCCCTCGTCGGCCAGCTCGGCATCGCTGACGACGACCCGGGAGCCGTGTGCGGGACGCCAGCCCGGTCCGCGCGCCGGGGTGTGCGCCCGCACCGCCGGGATGGTGCGCGGGGCGGTGGACAGCGCGGAGGAGCGGGTGGGGCCGGGTGCGGCGGAGGGCCTGCCGGACGCCGTCCGGCCGGCTGACGCGCCGGACCCGGCCTCGGAGGGCCGCGCCTGTGCCGTCGGGCCGCCGGAGGGCCCGCCGCCCGCCGAGGCCCACACCCCGACGCCGACGCCGAGCGCGACGGTCCCGGCGATCGCCGCCACGACGACGAGCCGCCCCTGCCTGTTCCGCGTGCTGGGCCTGTTGTGCCTGCTGTGCTTGCGCCTGTGCTGGCTCACCCCGCCAACGTACGACTCCGCACGGCGCGCACCGCGTCCGGCCCGTCCCCGGGAGTGTCCACCTCACATCCCGACACTCTCCCGTGCGGGTGAAATCCGGGTATCCGTCGGACACACCGTGACCATTGTCGATAACGTGGTGTCACATCTCTCACATGATCCCCTGCCGACCCACACATCACCCACGCCGAGGACTCACGCTGCCCGCGCACCGTCTTCCCCGTCTCCCCGGCAACGTCGCCATACCGACACTGCCCGAGCAGCCGCGCGTCCCGCGGCCGCCGGCCGGTCTGGGGGTCTTCAACGACGCGCCCGCCGACCAGGCCGTGCGCGCCCTGCTGCGCTGCCTGCGCAGCCTGCGCTGGGCTCGCCGCATCGCCGACCACCGGCCGTTTCCCACGCTGGACGCCCTGCTGGCCGCGTCCGACGAGGCCGCCTACGACCTCGCCCCCACGGACCTGACGGAGGCGCTGACCGCGGAGGCCCTGCCGCCGCTCCCCGCCGACACCTATGGAGCGGCCCACACGGCCCTGACGGCGGCGAACGCGGCCTACGAGGCCAGATTCGGACACACGTTCGTCATCTGTCTGGACGGCGCTCCGCCCACGGAGGCCCTGGATCACGTCCTGGAAGCCATCCGGTCACGATTGGCGAACGACCCCGAGGAGGAACGGGTGGTGGCGGCGGAGGAACTCCGCCGCCTGGCGAAGGAACGTCTGGCGTCGCACGTCAGGAACGCGGGGCTGTAGTCCGATGTGCGGCGTCCGCCGCGTGGCCTCGACCGGCCACCACTGACAGCCGGCACCCGGCAAAGCACCGCAAAAGCCCCACCTCAGGGGCCCCACTAGCCCACCCGTACCTCTTTACGTGCCAGTTTGATCACACCGGGGGACCCCGGCGAGGCTCAGCGCCAGCGCGTCGCTACGATGCTGGGGGCCGGTGGACCGTACCCGGCCGGGCCCGACCGACACCCGAAGCCGGCGCGGCCCCAACCCCCGCTCCCGGAGGAAACTTCCGTGCCGGCTGGAACGCTGTACCGCGGCCGGGAAGGAATGTGGTCCTGGGTGGCTCATCGAGTCACCGGCGTCCTCATTTTCTTCTTCCTGTTCGTTCACGTGCTGGACACCGCCCTCGTCCGTGTCTCTCCCGAGGACTACGACAAGGTCGTATCCACCTACAAGACGCCGATCGTCGCCTGCCTTGAGTACGGCCTCGTCGCGGCCATCCTCTTCCACGCGCTCAACGGCCTCCGCGTCATCGCCGTCGACTTCTGGTCCAAGGGCCCGCGCTACCAGAAGCAGATGCTCTGGACCGTCGTGGGCATCTGGATCGTGCTGATGATCGGGGCGATCTACCCCGTCCTCGGCCACGCCGCTCGTGTTCTGTTCGGGAGCTGACGCGCATGTCCACCACTGAAACCACCGCTTCGGGTATCGGGCCGGTCGAGGGCGGAGCCGTCTACTCCGTCGACAACCCGGCGCCCTTCATCGAGGCCCCTCGCAAGCGCACCAAGAAGACCCCGAAGTCGACCCGGGGCAACTTCGAGATGGCGGCCTGGCTCTTCATGCGCCTGTCCGGCGTCGTGCTGGTCGTCCTGGTCATCGGCCACCTGCTGATCCAGCTGGTGCTGGACGGCGGCGTGTCCAAGATCGGCTTCGCCTTCGTGGCCGGCCGCTGGGCCTCGCCGTTCTGGCAGGTCTGGGACCTGCTGATGCTCTGGCTGGCGATGCTGCACGGCGCCAACGGCCTGCGCACGGTCATCAACGACTACGCGGAGCGCGCGAACACCCGCCTGTGGCTCAAGGGCCTGCTCTACACCGCCACGGTGTTCACCATCCTGCTGGGCACGCTGGTGATCTTCACCTTCGACCCGAACATCCGCTAGGCACGGGGCTGCGAGAATCATGAAGATCCACAAGTACGACACCGTCATCGTCGGCGCCGGTGGCGCCGGTATGCGGGCCGCCATCGAGGCGACCAAGCGCAGCCGCACGGCCGTCCTGACGAAGCTCTACCCCACCCGCTCCCACACGGGCGCCGCGCAGGGCGGCATGGCCGCCGCGCTGGCGAACGTGGAGGAGGACAACTGGGAGTGGCACACCTTCGACACGGTCAAGGGCGGTGACTACCTGGTCGACCAGGACGCCGCCGAGATCCTGGCGAAGGAGGCCATCGACTCGGTCCTCGACCTGGAGAAGATGGGCCTGCCGTTCAACCGGACCCCGAACGGCACCATCGACCAGCGCCGCTTCGGCGGTCACTCGCGCAACCACGGCGAGGCGCCGGTCCGCCGCTCCTGCTACGCGGCCGACCGCACCGGCCACATGATCCTCCAGACGCTGTACCAGAACTGCGTCAAGGAGGGCGTGGAGTTCTTCAACGAGTTCTACGTCCTGGACCAGCTGATCACCGAGGTCGACGGCGTCAAGCGCTCGGCCGGTGTCGTGGCGTACGAGCTGGCCACCGGTGAGATCCACGTCTTCCAGGCGAAGTCCGTGATCTACGCGTCCGGCGGCTGCGGCAAGTTCTTCAAGGTGACGTCCAACGCGCACACCCTGACCGGTGACGGCCAGGCCGCGGTGTACCGCCGGGGCATCCCGCTGGAGGACATGGAGTTCTTCCAGTTCCACCCGACCGGCATCTGGCGCATGGGCATCCTGCTCACCGAGGGTGCCCGCGGTGAGGGCGGCATCCTGCGCAACAAGGACGGCGAGCGCTTCATGGAGAAGTACGCGCCCGTCATGAAGGACCTGGCGTCCCGTGACGTCGTCTCGCGCTCGATCTACACGGAGATCCGTGAGGGCCGCGGCTGCGGTCCCGAGGGCGACCACGTCTACCTGGACCTCACCCACCTCCCGCCGGAGCAGCTGGACGCCAAGCTGCCCGACATCACGGAGTTCGCGCGCACCTACCTCGGCATCGAGCCGTACACGGACCCGATCCCGATCCAGCCCACCGCGCACTACGCCATGGGCGGCATCCCGACGAACGTCGAGGGTGAGGTCCTGGCGGACAACACCACCGTCGTCCCGGGCCTGTACGCGGCCGGCGAGGTGGCCTGCGTGTCCGTGCACGGCGCCAACCGTCTGGGCACGAACTCCCTGCTGGACATCAACGTCTTCGGCAAGCGGGCCGGCATCGCCGCCGCGGAGTACGCGCAGAAGGCGGACTACGTCGAGCTGCCGGAGACCCCCGAGTCCCTCGTCGTGGAGCAGATCGAGCGTCTGCGCAGCTCGACCGGCACCGAGCGGGTGGCGGAGCTGCGGCGCGAGCTGCAGGACACCATGGACGCCAACGTCATGGTGTTCCGCACCGAGCAGACGATCAAGACGGCCGTCGAGAAGATCGCCGAGCTGCGTGAGCGCTACAAGAACGTGGCGATCCAGGACAAGGGCAAGCGGTTCAACACGGACCTGCTGGAGGCCATCGAGCTGGGCAACCTGCTCGACCTGGCCGAGGTCATGGCGGTGTCCGCGCTGGCCCGCAAGGAGTCCCGTGGCGGTCACTACCGCGAGGACTACCCGAACCGCGACGACGTCAACTTCATGCGCCACACCATGGCGTACCGCGAGGTCGGCGCCGACGGGACCGAGTCCATCCGTCTCGACTACAAGCCGGTCGTCCAGACCCGCTACCAGCCGATGGAGCGTAAGTACTGATGGCTACCCCTGTTCTGGACAAGGACGAAGCGGCCGGCCGGCCCGAGCCCGGTTTCGCCGACTCCCCCTACATCACCGTCACGTTCCGGGTCCGCCGGTTCAACCCGGAGGTCTCGGCCGAGGCGACCTGGGAAGACTTCCAGCTGGAGATCGACCCCAAGGAGCGCGTCCTCGACGGCCTCCACAAGATCAAGTGGGACCTGGACGGCACGCTGACCTTCCGCCGCTCCTGCGCCCACGGCATCTGCGGCTCCGACGCGATGCGGATCAACGGCAAGAACCGTCTGGCGTGCAAGACGCTGATCAAGGACATCAACCCGGAGAAGCCGATCACGGTCGAGCCCATCAAGGGCCTGACGGTCCTGAAGGACCTCGTGGTCGACATGGAGCCGTTCTTCCAGGCGTACCGGGACGTGATGCCCTTCCTGATCACGAAGGACACCAACGAGCCGACGCGTGAGCGTCTGCAGTCCGCCGAGGACCGCGAGCGCTTCGACGACACCACGAAGTGCATCCTGTGCGCCGCGTGCACGTCGTCCTGCCCGGTCTTCTGGAACGACGGCCAGTACTTCGGCCCGGCGGCCATCGTCAACGCGCACCGCTTCATCTTCGACTCGCGTGACGAGGCCGGCGAGCAGCGCCTGGAGATCCTGAACGACAAGGACGGCGTCTGGCGCTGCCGCACGACGTTCAACTGCACCGACGCCTGCCCGCGCGGCATCGAGGTCACGAAGGCGATCCAGGAAGTGAAGCGCGCGCTGATCACGCGCCGCTACTGACCTTCCCGCCGGTCGCCCGGCTCGGCCCCGAGGGCCCCGTTTCCGACTCCGGAAGCGGGGCCCTCGCCGCGTCCGGGGCGGCTGCTCCGTGCAACGCGGGCGTATCCGGTCCCGCATGTCGGCGGGCATCCCCGGTTCCGTGTATCGCGGAGGTATCGGAATTCGCATACGGCACGGCAACGGCCCTCCGTCTGGAACCTTCCAGCGCGGAACGGAACGCGTCCGCACCGACCAGCACGCATCGCGCCGGTCGGCGGAAGGCGGACGGGACCCTCGGGCGTTTTTGTCGGGTTTCCTCACTGACGCGCTCTAATGTGACGACATGTCTGACGAAGAGTCGTACGAGCTGCTCGGGTTCGACAACGTCGTGTTGCCTGTCGGGGAGCTCGGGGAAGCCGTGGGGTTCTACGAGCGGGCCGGGTTCGTCGTCGGGTTCCGGCTGGACGAGGCCGGGATCGCGCTGCTGAAGGTCGGCGGGGAGACGCCGGGTGTGCTGCTGCGGCAGGAGGACGCGCTGGGGCACCGGTCGCCCGCGTGGCCCACCCCGCGGGTGTGGGTGGAGGTACCCGATGCGCGACTCGCCGCGCTGCGGCTCGTCGGGGCCGGGATCACGCCACTGGAGATGCCCTTCGCCGTGGCCACCGGGTGGACCGTGGAGATCGCCGACCCCTGGGGCAACGTCATCGGGTTCACGGACTACAGCAAGCGGCCGGAGCTGGCGCGCCGGGGCTGAGCCGACCCAGAGTTGAACACGTTCAAAAACAGGTCTACAGTCATCACTGTCAGCGTTTTGAACGCGTTCAAGAAGGGGTGGGGCATGGACCGCACCGTCATCGCCTACGTCATCTACCTGGTCGTCAGCATCGGGCTGACCGTCTGGGTGGCCCGGACCCTCAGCCGCAACGGGCGGATCTTCCTGGCCGACGTCCTGCACGGCAACGAAAAGCTCGCCGAGGCCGTCAACCACCTCCTGGTCGTCGGCTTCTACCTCGTCAACCTCGGTTTCGTCGCCCTGTACCTGAGCGGCGACGAAACCATCGAGGACACCCGCGGCATCTTCGAGGCCTTGTCCACCAAGATCGGCGTGGTCCTGCTCGTGCTCGGCGTGATGCACCTGGGCAACGTGTACGTGCTCAACCGGATCCGGCGGCGCGGCGTGATGGAGCGCGAGCAGGTGCCGCCCGTCCCGCCGCAGGGCTGGGTGGCGCCGAGCACCGGGGCGTGAGCGTCGTGACCGGCGCACCGGCACTGCGCGGGCTCACCGTCCTGTACGACGCCCGGTGCGCCCTGTGCACGTTCCTGCGGGACTGGCTCACACGGCAGCCGCAGCTGGTGCCGCTGGAGCTGGTCCCCGCCGGGTCGGTCGAGGCCCGGCGGCGCTTCCCGGGCCTCGACCACGGGGCCACGCTCGAGGAGGTCACCGTCGTCGGCGACGGCGGCCAGGTCTACCGGGACACCGCCGCCTGGATCGTCGTACTGTGGGCCCTGCGCGAGCACCGCCCGCTCGCCCACCGCCTCAGCACCCCGGCGGGCGCGAAACTCGCCCGGGGTGCCGTGCTCGCCGCCGCCAAGTGGCGGGGCCGGCAGCAGGGGTGGGGCGGCCGGGTGTACCGGCGCGGCGACGGGTGGTCGTACGAACCCGGGGCCGGCTGGACGTACGACCCACCCGGCTGTGACGACGGCGCCTGCGCCACTGACTAGGCTCTGGTGTCGTGCCCGCCAAGAACGACAGCCCGCATGAGGGCCCCGTGACCCCGAAGTCCGAGAAGTCGGAACAGACCCGTGCGCTGATCCTGGAGACGGCGATGCGGCTGTTCCAGGAGCGGGGCTACGACAAGACGACCATGCGGGCCATCGCCCAGGAGGCCGGTGTCTCCGTCGGCAACGCCTACTACTACTTCGCCGGCAAGGAGCACCTGATCCAGGGCTTCTACGACCGGATCGCCGCCGAGCACCAGGCGGCGGTCCGCGGCGTCCTGGAGCGGGAGAGCGACTTCGAGGCGCGGCTCGCCGGCGTGCTGAGGACGTGGCTGGACGTGGCGGCGCCGTACCACGAGTTCGCGGTGCAGTTCTTCAAGAACGCCGCCGACCCGGACAGCCCGCTCAGCCCCTTCTCGCAGGAGTCGGAGCACGCGCGCGAGGAGGCGATCAGCGTCCACCGGGAGGTGCTGCGCGGGGCGGTGAAGACGAAGGTGCCCGAGGAACTGCGCGAGGCCCTGCCCGAGTTGATGTGGCTCGCGCAGATGGGGCTCGTGCTGTACTGGATCTTCGACCGGACCCCGGGCCGCGAGCGCAGCTACCGGCTCGCCGAGCGGGGCGCGCGCATCACCGCGCGGGGCGTGGCGCTGGCCCGCTTCCGGGTGCTGCGCCCGCTGGTGCGCGAGGTCCACGAGCTGTTCACGGACTTCCTGCCGGGCATGACGAAGATGCTGCCGGCGCCGGGGGGCGAGGACCGGGCCCGGTGATCGGGGCCCGGCCCTCGTCGGCCTCTCGACGGAATACCGTCAGATCCACGTCAGCTGCCACAGCCGGAACACGCCGTTGCCGTCGGACAGGTACTGGCCGCCGCTGACGTCCACCTTCGTGACCACGTACTCCTTGCTCTGCCACAGCGGGATCACCGGCACGTCGTCGGCGATCCGTCCCTGCAGCCGGCGGAAGTCCACGGCGGAGCGGCTGCGGTCGGCGTACTGCTGCGAGGCGCGGATCAGGGCGTCGACCGTCGTGTCGCCGTAGCCGGTGTTCATGGTGGCGTCGCTGCCGATGAGCGGGCTCGTGAAGGTGTCCGGGTCCGGGTAGTCGGCGACCCAGCCGACGGCGTACGCGTCGAGCTTGCCGGTCGCCCAGTGCTTCTGGAAGTCCGTCCACTCATAGCCCTTGACGTCGACCTGGAACAGGCCGCTCGCCTCCAGTTGCCGCTTGAGCTCCTTCGCCTCCTGCTCGGCGGCGCCGCTGCCGATGCCGTAGCCGTAGGTGAAGCGGACCGGCAGGCTGACGCCGGCCTCGGTGAGCAGCTTCCGCGCCTCGGCGGTGTTCTGCTTGGGGTAGCTGTCGAAGAACGACGCGGTGTGGCCGATGATGCCGGTCGGGATCAGCGAGTACAGCGGCTCCACCGTGCCGTCGTAGACGTCGCCGGCGAGCTGCTCGCGGTTGATCAGCCAGGCCACGGCCCGCCGCACGCGCGCGTCGTGCAGCGGGGCGCCCTTGTGGGTGTTGAAGTACAGGTTGCGGGTCTCGGAGCTGTCGGCCTCGAAGACGCGCTGGCCGGGGTCGCTGGCGTTGAGCCCGGCGAGGACCTCCGGCGGCAGCTGGCGGGTGGCGACGTCGACCTGCTTGGCCTTCCAGGCGCCCTGCAGGGCCGTCGGGTCCTTGTAGTAGCGCAGCTCGATGGGCGCGCCGGTGTTCTTGATGGCGCCCCGGTAGCGGGAGTTGGGCTTCAGGACGGCCTTACCGTCCTTGGTGTACGACGCCAGCTCGTACGGTCCGGTGCCGTCGACGGCGGTGCCTTCGCGCAACGCGTCGGCCGGGTACTGCTCGGCGTCGACGATGGAACCGGCGCCGGTGGCCACCTTGAACGGGAAGGTGGCGTCCGGTGTGGACAGATGGAAGGTGACCGTGCGGCCCTGGGCGTCCACCGAGGCGAGCGTGGACAGCAGGGACCCCGGACCCACATCCGAGTTGATCTTCTTGATGCGGTCGAAGGAGAACTTCACGTCCTTCGCACTCACCGCGCGGCCGTTGGGGAACGACAGGTCGTCCCGCAGTTCACAGCGGTAGGTGCGCAGGCTGCCCGCGACGAAGGAGCAGCTCTTGGCCGCGTCCGGCACGGGTTGCGTACCGCCCGGCTCATAGGTCAGCAGCGACTGGAAGACGTTGCTGAACAGAGCCCAGGAACCGGCGTCGTAGGCTCCGGCCGGGTCGAGTGACGTGATGGTGTCCGTCGTACCGACCACGATCGTCTTGTTCTTGTCGTCCTGTGACGGCAGCATCTGCCAGCCGATCACACCGACGGCCGCCAGGACGAGTACGGCCGCCAGAACGCGCATGCGAGGTGATCGCATGGTCGTGTTGCCCTCCCACGGGCCCGATCAGGGCCCCCTGTGCATGTGCCACTCCCCCAAGTGGCGGCCACTCCCCTATTAGTGGCGCGGCTCAATTAATCACAGGAGTTTCATGTGAGGGAAGAGGATTTGGTTGATTCGTGAAGGTTCGTTCAGGCGTGCCGTGAGGCCAGTTCGATCACCGTGATGTCCGAGGGAGCGCCGACGCGGGTCGGCGGACCCCAGGCGCCGGCGCCGCGGCTGACGTACAGCTGGGTGTCGCCGTAGCGCTCCAGACCCGCCACGGTCGGGTTGGCGGCCGCCGCGACGAGGTTGCCGGGCCAGAGCTGGCCGCCGTGGGTGTGGCCGGAGAGCTGCAGGTCGACGCCGTGCCGGACGGCCTCGTGGATCTGCACCGGCTGGTGGGCGAGCAGCACGCACGCGCGCGCGGTGTCCCGGTCGCCGAGGGCGCGGGTGAAGTCCGGGCCGTGGCCCTCGCTCTCGCCCTGTACGTCGTTGACGCCGGCGAGGTCGAACCACGGCATCTCGGTGCGGGCGTTCTCCAGGGGGTGCATGCCGAGCCGCCGGACCTCCTCGACCCAGCTTGCGGCGCCGGAGAAGTACTCGTGGTTGCCGGTGACGAAGTACGCGCCGTGCCGTGCCCTCAGCCGGGCGAGCGGCGCCGCGGCCGGGCCGAGGTCCTTGACGCTGCCGTCGACGAGGTCGCCGACGACCGCGATCAGGTCGGGCTGGGTGGCGTTGACCGTGTCGACGACCTTCTGGGCGAAGCCGCGGCCCAGGATCGGGCCGAGGTGGATGTCGCTGACCACGGCGATCCGGTAACCGTGCGCGGCGCGCGGCAGTTTGGCGAGCGGCACTGTGACGCGCTTCACGCTCGGGCCGCGCAGCACGCCGTAGGTGCCGGATCCGACGGTGCCGACGGCCGCGGCGGCCGCCGCGCCGGCGACGACGCGGGAGACGACCAGACGGCGGGAGGGATCGGCGGCGGGCGTGGGCGGCTCCGCGGGCTCCGGGAGCGTGGCCGCGGGGGCGGATTCCGGCCGCGGTACGGCAGCCCCGGCTCTCCCGCGCCGCCGCGGCAGCCGCAGGAGCAACGGCCGTAGCAGCTCGCCCGCGAGGACGGCCAGCAGCAGGTAGATGGACAGGGCCAGCCACAGGAAGCCCGGCCAGGCAAGGACGCGCTGGAGCCAGAAGGGGGCGCCGGTGCGTTCGGCGACGAGCGCGCCGACGGCCAGCGCCCAGCCGCCCGCGATCAGGACGGCGCCCAGGCGGCGGGTGCGGCCGGGACCCTCGGTCGTGTCGCGGAACAGGCGCCGCCACACGTACCAGTTCGCCGACACGACGACGGCCAGTGCGAGCAGCGCCACCAGCGCGAAGACGATGACCACCGTGCGTGTCCCCCGTTGCTGTCCGGTTCCGGCCGGTCGGTTATGACATGCGGCGCAGTGCGCGCACTCCACGCAACCCGATGACTCCGATGGCCGTCCCCAATACGAAGGAAACGACCGCGAGCAGCAGGTGCACCCAGAAGTACGCCGTCGGGTGCCCGTCGTCGAAGGCGAGCCCGCTGCTGTCCTTGATCAAATTCTTGATGAAAGTGACCCAGATGACGAGGCTCCAGACCCCGAAGGCGAGCAGGAACCACGAGACCCGGCGGCTGAGCTTCATACCTCCAGTATCGCCGCCGGGTGTCCGGTTCCGTGTCCGGGGTGGGGGGCGGGGCGGGACTTCGACGGGCGCGGGAGGTACGTTCTGCGTCGTGCCCGCTCACCGCAGGACCCGCAGGCGATCCCTGCTGGTCACCTCCGCGACCCTGTTGTCCCTCGCGCTGACCGCGCCGGCGGCCCTCGCGGCCCCGGCTCCCCCGCCCAGTCCGTCCGTCACACCCCCCGCGTCCATGTCCCAGGTGGGCGGCGCGCAACTCGGCCGGCCGGGTACGCAGGTCAACCTGGCCGCCGGTGTCCCGGTGCTGCCCAAGGACGTCACCGCGCGTTCCTGGATCGTGGCCGACGCCGAGTCGGGTGAGGTGCTGGCCGCGCACAACGCGCACTGGCGGCTGGCGCCGGCGAGCACGATGAAGATGCTGTTCGCGGACACGGTGCTGCCGAAGTTCCCCGCCTCCACACAGCACAAGGTGGTGGCGGCCGACCTGGCGGGCATGGGCGCCGGCTCCAGCCTGGTCGGGATAAAGGAGAACGAGACCTACACGGTCCACGACCTGTGGCTCGGTGTCTTCCTGCGCTCCGGCAACGACGCGGTGCATGTGCTGTCGTCGATGAACGGCGGCGTCGAGGCCACCGTGAAGGAGATGAACCAGCACGCCGAGGAGCTCCAGGCGCTCGACACGCACGTGCTCAGCCCCGACGGCTACGACGCGCCCGGGCAGGTCTCCTCGGCCTACGACCTGACGCTGTTCGCCCGTTCCGGGCTGCAGAAGAAGGACTTCCGCGAGTACTGCTCGACGGTGAAGGCCGAGTTCCCGGGCGGGACGAAGAAGGACAAGTCGGGCAAAGTCATCCGTCAGCCCTTCGAGATCCAGAACACCAATCGCCTGCTGAGCGGCACCGACCACGACGTCCCCGTCTACCAGGGCATCGCGGGCGTGAAGAACGGCAACACCACCAACGCGGGCGCCACCTTCACCGGCGTCGCCGAGCGGGGCGGGCATGTGCTGCTCGTCACGGTGATGCACCCGGAGAAGAGCGAGCACAACGAGGTCTACAAGGAGACCGCGCGGCTGCTCGACTGGGGCTTCCAGGCGGCCGGGAAGGTGCAGCCGGTGGGTGAGCTGGTGGCGCCCAAGAGCGTGAGCGGCGCCGCCCAGCCCGGCGCGACGGCCTCCTCCGGCACGGCGGGCGGCACCGCGTCCGGCGGGGTCTCGGGCGGCAGGGCGGCGGCGAGCGCCGCGACCGCGAGCGGCTCCAGCGGCATGGGGATCGCGTTCGGCATCGCCGGCGGGGTGCTGGTGCTGCTGGGCGGCGGCGCGTTCGTCGTCAACCGCCGTTGGCCGGCGGGGCGTCGGCGCTGACGCCCTCGCTCTCGTCGGCGCCGGCGCCGTCTTCCTCGTCGACTCCGACGCCCTCCTCCTCCTTGCTGCGCGTCGCCGTCCACGCGGCGCAGTACAGCAGCAGCTTGCAGGTGAAGTTGATCCACAGCAGCAGGGCGACGGGGACGCCGAACGCGCCGTACATGCTCTTCGCGGCGACGCCCTGGATGTAGCCGCTGAGCAGCAGCTTGAGCAGTTCGAAGCCGACCGCGCCGAGCAGGGCGGCGACCGTCAGGCGGTGGCGTGTGGGCTCCACGCCGGGCAGCAGGGTCAGCACGTACAGCAGGAGCAGGAAGTCGGCGAGGACGGCGACGGCGAACGCGGCGACGCGCAGCAGGGCGCTGCCCCAGCCGTGTTCGTCGAGGCCGGCCTGGTGGGCGAGCCGGCCGACGGCGGCGGAGGCGACGGTGGAGGCGGCGAGCGTGACGAGCACCGCGCCGCCGAAACCGAGCAGGATGCCGCCGTCCTTCGCCCTGCTCACCAGAGGGTTCTCCGCCGTGTCCGGCAGCTCCCACACCGCGCGCAGGCAGTCCCGCATCTGGCCGACCCAGTTGATGCCGGTGAACAGCAGCACCGCGCCGGCGATGAGGCCGACGGTGCCGGCGTTGTCCACCAGGCCCTTGATGTCGAGTTGGTCGGAGATGCCGGGGACCTGCTGGGCGATCTTGCTCTCGAGGGTCTTCTGCTGATCCTCGCCGAGGGTGGCGGCGGCGACCGCGGCGGCGACCGTGAGCAGCGGGAAGAGCGAGACGAAGCTGACGAACGTCATCGCGGCGGCCAGCCGTGTCCACTTCACGCGGTCCAGCCGCTCGTACGACCGCCACGCGTGCGTCGTCATCAGCCGCTTCAGGGGCGGTCCGATGACGGGGAGTCCTGTCAGCCAGTCCATGCTCGTGATCTCCCCTGGCTACGGCCCGGTGATGCACGGCCGTTGTCTCACTTATCACCCATTTCGTTCAGAGTCGGGATGTTAGTAAACTACCGCCGCATTTAGTGTCGATAGCGTCTTTTCATGGCAACCGACACCGTGCCCGTCACCGGGTGGGGCCGCACCTCCCCCACCACCGCCCGGCTGATCCGCCCCCGCGACTACGCACAGGCCGTGGCCGCCGTCCGCGACTGCGGGGCCCGCGGAGGCATCGCGCGCGGGCTCGGCCGGGCCTACGGGGACGCGGCACAGAACGCCGGCGGCTGCGTGTTCGACATGACGGGCCTGGACCGCATCCATGTCGTGGACGCCGACGACGGGACCGTGCTGTGCGACGCCGGGGTCTCCCTGCACCGGCTGATGCAGGTGCTGCTGCCGCTCGGCTGGTTCGTCCCGGTCGTCCCCGGCACCCGCCAGGTGACGGTCGGCGGGGCGATCGCCGGCGATGTGCACGGCAGCGACCACCCCGTCGCGGGCGCCTTCTCCCGCCACGTGCTGTCCTTCGAACTCCTCACCGCCGACGGCTCCGTGCACACCGTCGGCCAGGGCACCCCGCTGTTCGACGCGACCGTCGGCGCTCTGGGCCTGACAGGGGTGATCCTCACCGCCAGGCTCCGGCTGCCGCCCGTCGAGACGGCCCTGATGTCGGTCGGCACCGAACGCGCCCGTGACCTCGACGAGGTGATGGCCCGCCTGGCGAACGCCGCCCGGCGCCACCGCCACGCCACCGCCCGGATCGACCTGCTCGCCCGCGGCGCGGCCACCGGCCGGGGCATCGTCACCCACGCCGACCACGCGCCGGCGGCCGCCCTGCGCCCGGGCACGCGCACGTGGCGTGAACCGCTGGCCTTCCGCCCCCGCCGGCTGCCCGCCCCGCCCGCCTTCCTCCCCACGGGACTGCTCGGCCGCACCACCGCCGCGCTGACCGGTGAACTCCGGCACCGCAGGGCGGCACACGCGCGTACCGAACTGCGGCCGATCCCCGCCTTCTTCCACCCCCTGGACGGCGTGCCGCACTGGAACCGCGTCTACGGGCGCGGCGGCCTCGTGCAGTACCAGTGCCTCCTCGGATACGGCGAGGAGGACGCCCTGCGCCGGATCGTGCGCCGCCTCGGCGCGCACCGCTGCCCGTCCTTCCCGGCCGTGCTGAAGCGCTTCGGGGAGGCCGGGTCGGGCTGGCTGTCCTTCCCGGCGCCGGGCTGGAGCCTCGCCCTGGACCTCCCGGCGCACCTGCCCGGCCTAGCCGCCCTCCTCGACGGCCTGGACGAGGAGGTCGCCGCGGCGGGCGGCCGGGTCTGCCTGGCCAAGGACGCCCGGCTGCGCCCGGACCTGCTCACCGCGATGTACCCGCACGTGGCCGACTTCCGCCGGCTGCGCGCGGAGCTCGACCCGGGCGGGGTGTTCACGTCCGACCTCGCCCGCCGCCTGAGCCTGTAGACACCCCTCGCCACCTCCAGGAGCCATTCGTGAAGGACGCCTTCGGTCTTCCCCAGTCCCTGCTCGTCCTCGGCGGCACGTCCGAGATCGCGCTGGCCACCGCGCGCCGGCTGATCGCCCGCCGCACCCGCACGGTGTGGCTGGCCGGGCGCCCCTCCCCCGGCCTGGAGCGGGCCGCCGAGAGCCTGCGCGCCCTCGGCGCCGACGTGCGCACCGTCGCCTTCGACGCGCTCGACTCCGAGGCCCACGAGACGGTCCTCGGCAAGGTGTTCGCGGAGGGCGACATCGATCTGGTGCTGCTCGCCTTCGGGGTGCCCGGCGACCAGGCGCACGACGAACGCGAGCCGTCCGCCGCGGTGCGCGTCGCGCAGACCAACTACACCGGCGCCCTCAGCGCGGGCCTGGTCAGCGCCCGCGCCCTGCAGGGCCAGGGGCACGGCTCGCTCGTCGTGCTGTCCTCCGTGGCCGGCGAGCGGGCCCGCCGCTCGGACTTCATCTACGGCTCCAGCAAGGCCGGCCTGGACGCCTTCGCGCAGGGCCTCGGCGACGCGCTGCACGGCACCGGCGTGCACGTCATGGTCGTACGGCCTGGGAGCGTGCGGACCGCGCAGACGGGCGAGCGGGAGGAATCACCGCTCGCGACGACGCCGGAGGCGGTCGCCGCCGCCATCGAACTCGGCCTGCGCCGCCGCTCGGAGACGGTGTGGGTGCCGGGCACCCTGCGCGTGGTGATGACGGCGCTGCGGCACCTGCCGCGGGGGATGTTCCGCAGGCTGCCGTTCTAGGAGGCGCCGCTTGGGGCGACGCCCTCTAGCGCAGGGAGCCCTGTTCGACGCTGCCGGCCTGGGGCGGGACCACCGCGCCGCCGAAGGTGAACTCGCGCAGCTTGCGCCACACCCCGTCGGCGCCCTGCTCGTACAGGGCGAAGCCGGTGCAGGACCAGTCGGCCGCGTAGTCGGCGAGCTCGGCGTAGGCGCGGTCCATGGCGGCGTCGTCGATGCCGTGCGCCACCGTGACGTGCGGGTGGTAGGGGAACTGCAGCTCCCGCTCGATGGGACCGGAGCCGTCCCGGACCTGCTGCTGGAGCCGGGTGCACTCCTGGGCGCCCTCGACGACCTTGACGTACACGACCGGGGACAGCGGGCGGAAGGTGCCCGTGCCCCTCAGCCGCATCGGGAAGGGGCGGCCGGCCGCGGCGACCCGGGCGAGGTGGGCCTCGACGTCCGGCAGGGCGGCCTCGTCGACCTCGGTCGGCGGCAGCAGCGTGACATGCGTGGGGATGCCGTGGGCAGCGGCGTCACCGAAGCCCGCGCGCAGCTGTTGGAGCAGGCTGCCGTGAGGCTCCGGGACCGCGATCGACACGCCGATCGTTACGGTCCCCACGTCGTCTCCTGTCGTCGTGCTGTCCCGGCGGGTCCGGGGCAGGGGTGGCTGCCGCGGCAGCCATCGGTTATCGACTGTACGGCTGCCGCCGCGGTGTTGCGCGGGTCCGGACGTGTGCTGTACGGCTCACCGCGCAGGGTGAGCCGCCGTACCGTCTCCGCTTCGGTGTCGTGCCGGCCGGGTCAGTGCTTGGCCGGCAGGAATCCGACCTTGTCGTAGGTCTGCGCCAGCGTCTCCGCGGCCACGGCACGCGCCTTCTCCGCGCCCTTGGCGAGGATCGAGTCCAGCGTCTCCGGGTCGTCCAGGTAACTCTGGGTGCGCTCCCGGAACGGCGTCACGAACTCGACCATGACCTCCGCCAGGTCCGTCTTGAGCGCGCCGTAGCCCTTGCCGTCGTACTTCTCCTCCAGCTCGGTGATACCCGCCCCGGTGAGGGTCGAATAGATGCTGAGGAGGTTCGACACGCCCGGCTTGTTCTCCGGGTCGAAGCGGATGACGGTGTCGGTGTCGGTGACGGCGCTCTTGACCTTCTTCGCCGTGGTCTTCGGCTCGTCGAGGAGGTTGATGAGGCCCTTCGGCGTGGACGCCGACTTGCTCATCTTGATCGACGGGTCCTGAAGGTCGTAGATCTTCGCCGTCTCCTTGAGGATGTACGGCCTGGGCACGGTGAAGGTCTCGCCGAAGCGGCCGTTGAAGCGCTCGGCGAGGTCACGGGTCAGCTCGATGTGCTGGCGCTGGTCCTCACCGACCGGCACCTCGTGCGCCTGGTACAGCAGGATGTCGGCGACCTGCAGGATCGGGTACGTGAACAGGCCGACGGAGGCCCGGTCGGCGCCCTGCTTGGCGGACTTGTCCTTGAACTGGGTCATGCGGGAGGCCTCACCGAAGCCGGTGAGGCAGTTCATGACCCAGGCGAGCTGGGCGTGCTCGGGCACGTGGCTCTGCACGAAGAGGGTGCAGCGGTCCGGGTCCAGGCCGGCGGCGAGCAGCTGGGCGGCGGCGAGGCGGGTGTTGGCACGCAGGTCCGCCGGGTCCTGCGGGACCGTGATCGCGTGCAGGTCGACGACCATGTAGAAGGCGTCATGGGACTCCTGCAGGGCCACCCACTGGCGCACGGCGCCGAGGTAGTTGCCGAGGTGGAACGAGCCGGCGGTGGGCTGGATGCCGGACAGCACGCGGGGTCGATCAGAGGCCATGGGGCCATTCTCTCAGAGCGGGTGGGCCGGACGGGAACCGGTCGGAAACAGGTGGGAACCGGATCGTCGCGCAGTGTGCAACAAGATCGTCCTACGGTGAGACGAAGGACACAGTGCGCGCCCCCCGGTCCGGGCGGCGGCTGCCGCTACGCCTGCGCGGCGGTCATGGCTGCCGCGTGCTGCTCGCCCTTGCGGCGGGCCCGCTTGCCGTAAGCGGCCGTCCACAGGGCGAGGGCACCGAGCACGCCGTAGATCAGGACGGGGCTCAGGGTGACCATGGTGTCGGTGCTCAGCGTGCAGGCCAGCGCGATGCGCACCCCGGCCTCCAGGCAGTAGGCCACGCCCCAGACCGTCGTCATGGTCCGCAGGGTCGTGCGGAAGCCCGCGTACTCCCACAGGCCGTTCCACCAGGCGGTGCTCGCGGCCGTGCCGTCGGTGGCGAACTTGCGGCCGAAGTAGAACATCAGCGGGCGCGGCGCCAGCAGCGTGACCAGGCACAGCAGACCGAACAGGCCGGTGACGGCCGAGTCCTTGATCAGCAGGGACAGGGCCGAGCGGGGGCCGACGACCGAGACCACGGCTGTGATCACCAGGAACACCAGGGTCACGACGGCGAACTCGTCGAAACGGCGCCGCCAGGCCAGGTGGACGGCGCTGTCGAGCACCGGCCAGGCACCGCTCGCGAGCAGCGCGGCGAACTCGCTCCAGCCGTGGTCGCGCAGGGCGTTGTAGGTGAGGATCGGGGCGGCCACGTTGAGCCCGATCGTGAGGGCCCAGCCGCCCAGGGCGGCAGCCCGGGACCGGGCGGGCGGCGCCGGGCGGTCCCCGGCCGGTGGAGCCGGGCTGTCCGGCGCGGTGGGCGTGCCTGGTGCGGTGGTGGCGTCCTGAGCGGTCATCGTTCCCCCGATGCGTGTGTGACGCGGCCGAATGCCGCGTGTGCAGGCGTCCCGGGGCCGCGGTTCGATGCGGTACGGCGGGTGGTCGGTGCGCGGCGGCCGGCCGGGAGCGGGCTTGATCATTCATGACCGCGATCGGCTTGCGCAATAGGTGGCGGAACCTCCGCCTACGACGAAACGGGGGACGCCGGGGGCCGGGCGGTGCATCGGAAGGGGGACGTGCGCCGGGCGGACCGTGGCCCGGGCCGGTGCCGGGCCCGTCCGGTGCACCGCCCGGCCCCCGGCGTCCCCCGTTTCGACGTAGGCGGAGGTTCCGCCACCTATTGCGCAAGCCGATCGCGGTCATGAATGATC